>JAOFDG010000015.1 GCA_028033615.1 Verrucomicrobiales bacterium
TTTAATTTTATCAAATTAAAGGCCATTTTTAGCCAAAAAAATGAATGGCAATCTTTAGTATTAAAATGGACCAGTGGCAACAGAAATTAGCTTAACTTTTATTTGTTATTTTATTTATGTGAAATTAATTGTATCTAACTCCACATCAACGGTATAAGAAAAATAGATATTATCCATAATATTACTGTTAAGGGAACTCCAACCTTAGTGAAATCAGTAAACTTGTATCCACCTGCCCCATAGATGTAAGTATTTGTCTGATAACCTATAGGAGTTGAAAAACTTGCACTTGCTGCAAACATTACCGCGACTACTAGGGGTCTTGGATCAATTTCTAGTGTCTGAGCAACGGTAATTGCAACAGGAGTCAAAAGTGCAGCCACTGCATTATTACTTATAAGTTCTGTAAGAACAGCAGTAACTAAATAAATCAGCGCTATCAATACATATTCATTTTTAAGGAATATTGCCGATCCCGTCAAATTATCTGTCAAGAACTGTATCAATTCCACTTTTTGTAAAGCAGCCCCCAATCCTAACATCCCAAATATCATAAAAATAACCTTCCAATCTATTGAATCATAAGCCTCTGAGGGCTCCAAACATCTGCTGAAAAGCGTAAACAATGCAGCTCCAAGCGCTAAAAATATTAATGGAGCAACCTTAAATGAAGCTAGTATCATAAATAAAATTAATGCCCCTACTGCAAATGGGACTTTTGTCCTCCTTAATGGTCGACAATTAGATTGAGAGAGATTGATGAAATCTCGTTCTTGAGACAATGCACTAATTTTTTCTGGAGCCCCCTCAACCAGAATAGTATCCCCAAATGCTAGCTTAACATTTTCAAATTTATCACGTAAATTTACACCCCGCCTATGCAAAGCCAGAATTATAACATCATAACGTTTTCTTAATTTTAATTCCTCTAGAGATTTTCCAACAAGTGAAGACCCTGGGCCTATAACCCCCTCTATCAATACTGCAGAGTTAGTTTGAAGTTCCTGAAGGCCATGTCGACTCTCAATGCCAATCTTAATACCTCCACTACCTCCGGCGTCAACAACCCCTTCAATTCTTGACTTAATTAATAACTGATCTCCCAACTCAAAGGAAACCTCAGAAATAGGAGAGTCTATTTTTTTACCTCTTCGGGAAACTTCAATAACCCTAAATTGTCGAATTTTTGAAAGAGAAGTATCAGCCAACTTTTTACCAAGCAATTCAGAACTTTCACTTACAACCGCCGTAGTGAAAAACTCCTTATTTTGATTGGAATCGAAGAGAGTAGAAAGAGTCACCCTGTCAGGTAATAACTTTCGACCTATGAACAACATGTAAAAAAATGTAACGATTACAAAAACAGCCCCTAACTTTGTAACCTCAAACATTCCGAATTCATTTAGACCTGCGTCCTTTGCTATACCTGAAGCAACTAGGTTGGTAGATGTTCCAATTATCGTACATGTTCCACCAACAATAGCCGCATATGAAAGTGGAATCAGAAACCGCGATGCCACCAAATCATGTTTTCTAGCCAACGCCAAAACTATAGGCATAAAAACAACCACTACTGGAGTATTGTTTACAAATGCTGATAGAACAGCAACGACCAACATTAAGACAAACAAAACTCGAAGCTCACGACTTCCCGCAATTTTTTCAAACCATTCCCCCAAAGCTTCAATTGTTCCAGTTCGCTCTAAAGCGGCACTAAGTACAAACATGCACGAAATGATTATCGGAGCAGGGTTTGAAAAAACCGCCAATGCAGTCTTTTCATCCAGAACACCTATTCCAATAAGTAGAACAAATGCTCCCATAGCCACTAAATCCGGAGAAAACCATTCCTTAACAAAAGCTACAAAAACAAATATTAATAGAATACAGACAAAAATTTGATTAAAGTCCATGATCTTAGTCCGTACAATAATAGTAAATATCTGTTAAAAGTTTATGTTATAATTCATAAGATATAATTCACAACCAATTTCGCATGGTCACTTTACTGATTGCCTTAGGCTCTTTCATATTATATCTCGTAGCTTATCACACATACGGGAAGTTCCTTGGTCAAAAAATATTTCGTTTAGATTCCAACGCTAAAGTACCCAGCACTGAACTTAAAGATGGCATAGACTACGTTCCAACAAAAAGGAATATCATTTTTGGACATCATTTTACGTCAATAGCTGGCACAGGGCCTATAGTTGGCCCAGCTCTAGCTGTTGTATGGGGGTGGCTGCCTGCACTTCTCTGGGTCATCTTTGGATCTATTTTAATTGGAGCAGTACATGACTTTGGCTCTCTAGTCATATCTATGCGTAACCGCGGACAGACTGTAGGCGATGTTGCTGGAAGAGTACTAGCCCCAAGAGCTCGACTGCTTTTTCTCTCAATTTTATTTATGGCTTTAACAATAGTCTTAGCAATTTTTGGGCTCGTCATTGCCTCAGTTTTTAGAATGTACCCTTCAGCAATTTTTCCATGTATCATTCAAATTCCCATTGCAATAACTATAGGAATTCTAATTCACAAAAAAGGAACGAATATTTTAATCCCATGTATTCTTGCTCTTCTTGCAATGTATCTAAGTGTTTATTTTGGAAATTCAGGTATTTTGGACAAGTTCAATTCCACCCTATCTGAATGGAGCACAATAACTTGGGTAATCGTTTTACTTATATATTGTTACATTGCATCCGTTCTACCTGTATGGACTTTACTACAGCCTAGAGATTTCATTAATAGTCTGCAGCTATTAAGCTCAATAGGCCTAGTACTTTTGGGGTTAATAGTTGCAGGTATTTGGGGAGTGAATTGTAATGACTCAGACTTGAGAACCAATCTCGAAATCATAGCACCTATTGCAAGGATCGGAGAAAACTCACCTGAAGGAGCTCCTTGGATATTCCCATTTCTTTTTATTACTATAGCTTGTGGAGCAATAAGTGGATTTCATTGCCTTGTCTCCAGTGGCACAACTTCAAAACAAATAAGTTCTGAAAAAGATGCTCAATTTATAGGATTTGGATCAATGCTTACTGAGGGGTTCCTTGCTGTTTTAGTCATTCTTGCATGCGTTGCTGGTTTAGGGTTAGGAACTAATTTCAACGGGGAGTTCTTCAAAGGAGAAGCAGCCTACAATGCTCGTTATGAGAGTTGGGGTGGAGCTGCGGGATTATCATCCAAAATCGGTGCTTTTGTTGATGGGGCTGCAAACTTCTTAAAAGCCTTAAGTATATCTGAGGCCTTCGCAGTTTCATTGATGGGTGTTTTTGTGGCTTCATTTGCAGCCACAACACTTGATACTGCATGCCGTTTACAAAGATATGTCATTCAAGAATTAGCATCTACAATAAGAACAAAAAAAGATATTTTAATACCATTCAAGGATAAACATAGTGCGACCATTCTTGCTATAACTCTTGCCTTTTTTGTTGCAGCGAGCCCTACTGCTGGAGCGGACTGGTCATGGCAAAATGCCGGGAAAGGTGGATTGAATTTATGGCCTCTCTTTGGAGCAACGAATCAACTTCTTGGTGGGCTAGCTTTCTTAGTAATTCTATTTTGGATGAGACGACGAAATATTTCTTTATGGTTCGTGTCGATTCCAGCAATATTTATGCTCCTGTTACCGGCGCTAGCAATGAGCATTGAGCTATTTAAAGAAAACGGATGGATTGATAAGAAAAATTATTTACTAGCAACTTTTGGATTCTCAACGCTATTACTCGAATTTTGGATGATAATAGAAGCGCTGTTAGCTTGGCCAAAGGTTAAGGGGCTTCTTGAAAACCCTCTGCCTGAAATTAATCCACCGGGTAGATCTGGCAAAGAGGGAGGCCGAAGCTGTTAGCCTCTTTGTTTACTGATATAGCTTGGATTTAACTTCGGTACTTTTGCTTTCGTTTCTTCAAGCCACCTGACCAGTTTCTTATCAAGTTCAACTACCTTATTAGGCATTTTTCCAGAAATGTCATTAGACTCTGAAAGATCATTATTAAGATCAAACAATTCAAATGTCTTCCGATCGTACCTTTTTATTAGCTTCCATTTTCCATTCCTTATAATTGAATAGGGAACTACCTTTCCACGGTAGTGAGGAAAATGCCAAAACAACGATTCTCTTACAAATGTATTCTTACCTAGCACTAAAGGCATGAGGTCAAGCCCATCTATCAATTGTTGGTTTTCATAATCCACTCCCGCCGCAGAACAAATCGTTGGGAAAATATCTATACTAGCGACTGGAGTGTTTAGAACTTTACCTTTAGAAATAACTTCAGGCCAAGTTATTATAAATGGCACTCTAACCCCACCCTCATATGGATACCCTTTGCCTGATCTAAGTGGAAAATTATTAGTCACGCCCAACAAGCCTCCATTATCCGATGTGAAAATAATAACCGTCCTGTTTATAATTTTTTTTTCTTTAAGCAACTCAACTATTCTTCCAACAGCTTGATCAACACTTTCAACCATTGTCGCATATGCTGCATTCCTTTGCTTTGTATTAACTGATTTTATCTTTTTTTTGTATTTTTCAAGTAAACTTGGCTTTGCCTGTATTGGTGTATGCACAGCATAGTTAGCAAAGTTAAGAAAAAATGGTTTTTTACTATTCCTTTTAATGAAACTCAAAGCCTCATCGCACTCACGATCAGTTAAGTACTGACCGTTTTTTTTCCCAGGCAAACCATAAATTCCATTAAGTCTCTTATTGGTAAATGGGTCATAATAACTAGGAGGCTGCCCATAGTCACAACCTCCATAGTTTTCATCAAACCCTTGCTTTTCTGGATACCAATTATCAGCTCCCAGATGCCATTTACCTATGTGACATGTCTCATACTTTTTTTCTTTCAACTTCTCAGCGATGGTTATTTCATCAAGCTCCATCCATAAAGCATTTTCAGGACATAACACTTTTTTATTACTAGAGCCAACCCATCCACTGGGATTCTTTTTGTTAGATGGAATCTTTCCTCCTTGAAACCTTGCTCTAATCCAATCAGTAACTCCTAGCCTTGCAGGATATCTACCAGTCATTATAGCAGCTCTAGTAGGTGAGCAAACTGCACAAACAGCATATGCATTTGTAAAACGAACACCACCACTAGCCAACTTGTCAATATTTGGAGTTTCGTAGATTTCGCTACCGTAACAGCCAAGATCTTTCCACCCAAGATCATCGACATTAATTAATATAAAATTGGGTTGCTCTGAGGCAATTACATACCTAATTAGAGTCAAAAAAGCGAAAACTTTAATAAAAGATGACATATTTGTAGAGCATGCCTCTTCTGGTAATTTGAGTCAATTACTACAATCCAGCTTGTCATATGCCTCTAGATCTCATTATCTTTAAATTCTTAAATTAACTCACACTTATAAATGACCGAAAAAGAAGATACTCTAACAAAAGAAAAAGAACTACTTAGCTCTGTCGAAAATAAAGGAACCGGTGCAAAACTAAAGGCATACACTAAACTTTGTGGTCCAGGGTGGTTGCAAAGCGCTATAACTTTGGGAGGAGGTTCATTGATAGGTGCTCTATCATTAGGAGCAATTGGAGGAACAAAATTCATGTGGGTTCAGCCTCTAGCAATGGTTCTTGGTATCATAATGCTTAGTGCTATAGCGTATGTTACTCTCTCCACAGGCCAAAGACCTTTTAAGGCAATAAACAACCATGTTTCACCTGTCCTGGGCTGGGGTTGGCTAGGTGCAACTATGCTAGCAAATATTGTATGGTGCCTACCACAATTTAATCTAGCCTATGGTGCGATTGCCCAGAATCTCGTTCCAGATCTACCAGATGCCGGAAAAGAGGGAAGCATGATCCCAATACTTATTGTCTCATTCTGTGTTTTAACCATCGCAACCTTCGTTGTCTTCTCATATGGCAAGGGCAGTAAGGGAGTTCTTTTATTTGAGAAAACACTAAAAGTCTTCGTTGGCCTCATCGTGCTCTCATTTATAGGAGTCATCATAAAGATGTCTTTATCAGAGGATTCTCTTCTCGATTGGGGAGCAGTTCTCGCTGGTCTCATACCAGATTTCGGAGCCCTTTTTAAACCTTCAGAAAGCTTTCAAGCTGTCATCAATCAACTAGATCAAGAAAAAGCGACAGAATGGACAAATAAGATCGTTAGTAAACAGAGAGATTCAATCATCACTGCATTTGGCACGGCTGTCGGCATTAATATGACTTTTCTTCTACCTTATTCGATGCTTAGAAGAAAGTGGGGCAAAGAACATAGAGGACTAGCAATTTTTGACCTCTCAACTGGACTGTTTATTCCTTTTGTTATTGCAACAGGTTGCCTAGTCATTGCGACAGCAACACAATTTCATGCAAATCCTGATAACTATGTCTTCAGTAAGAGCTCTTCAATCGTAGAAACTGCGAAGGGACAATTAGGTGAAAAAGCATTTAACGAATTAGGAAACGATAAAAAGAGCAAACTAAAGTCCATCTACATTGCAATGCCAAAAGAAAAGCGCGCTAATGCAGAATTGGAATTAATGACTGCAAGACCGAGCCAACTTGAATTGGCTAGTTCTTTAGAACCTTTAACCGGAAAAATTATCTCTCAATGGGTTTTTGGATTTGGTGTGCTTGCCATGGCTGTTTCAACAGTTGTCATCTTAATGTTAATTAATGGCTTTGCTATATGTGAGGCATTTGATCGGCCTGATGATGAAAAACTTCGAAGAATAGGATGCCTAATTGCAGGATGCATTGGCTTTTTTGGACCCATCGTATGGGGTAAGCTAAGTGCGTATCTTGTTATTCCAACCTCTGTATTTGGATTCACACTTCTTCCTATTGCTTACATAACATTCCTGCTATTAATGAATTCGAAAAGCCTTCTTGGAGACAAAAAGCCAACAGGTAGTGCTAAATTAATATGGAATATTCTTATGGTTATAGCCACCCTAGTTGCCACTCTTGGAGCGAGCTGGGCGTCCTATGGAAAGATTGGATGGACAGGCCCAGGGCTAATCTTAGCGTTTGGAATTTTAGCTCTTATTTTTAGATCGAAGTCAACAAAGGCTACCGAGTAAATTTATTTAGCAAAATTTTTATATTGAGCGTTAAAAAATTCACGCTCTGCAAGGTTACCTTTACCAATAAGAAATTTATACCGAAGATTTATAGAATTATCTTTTGCTATTTTATCAACAAAATAAGCGCCGAACCTTCCGTAATCCCTATAGGCCGAATATACGTTTCCCTTAGGAATAGAAGGATGACTCATGTGTTGCACAAAATACGTTTCATCACCAATTGTAAAACTCTCAGCAACCCAAGGAATATCTTTGTCTTTTTTGGGATTTATACCCTCTTTATGAAACAAGTATTTGGCTGACTTATTTTTTGAGACTTCATTACTCGGCCTAAACTGGCAACCTGCATGCTCTGGGTCTCCATTTAATTCGACCTCTGCATGAGGAGCTTTGAGGGTAGTTTTCAAGTCAACTTCCAAAAAGAGTCCTTTGTCTGATAAATTCCGAAAAACCTGAGTGCGTTCTTCCTCAATAAAAACTATTCCTTCAGAAGATATCCACTGAATGAGTATTGTTAAGCTTGCACTCTTTTCGTCTACTTTTGAGTCGATTATTTTTTTATATACCTGAACACACCCTTTCATGTGCCAAGAATCCACGCTCTTTCCTGAAAATCTGGTTTTCGACCATCCTAGGAATATTCCCCGATGATGAGTAAACGCACCTCCAGCACCTTTGGTGATTGGAGCCTTACCGTGTTTATCAAAAATATGTGTATATACTTTATAAGTTTCATGCTTCGACTCTGGAGTCGATTCGTCGTAAGCGGTCATTACCCTTGCAACGGTTTTACCATCATGTGTGATATCAATATGTTTTTTACCTTCCTCCTTAATTTGAAACGCACCTTGGGCAATATTTAAAAGAGATAAAATCGAGGATATAACAAAAAGGTTTTTTAGATTCATGATTATTTAATAGGTTTTACTGAAGTTTAAGAATTAGTTTACTGTCAGAGGCGGTCCATATACGTAAAACACTATCCTCTCCACCTGCTGCTATATGAGAACCATCATGACTCGCTCCAGAGACATGAATAAATGTATCTGAGCCAAGCAAAGGTTTATTGGAAAGCCTAACAGATTTATCTCCACTGCTCGAAAGCAAATTTCCGGTTAAACCCAAATAATCTATGGACCCTACTGCTTTTGAATGCCCTTTTACCGTTTCTTTTTGAGTCCCCTTTTCATAATCCCAAATTTTCACAACATTGTCTGCCCCTGCACTTGCAAGCAAAAACCCGTCAGCGCTCCAAGTAACATCAAGCACGTGATTAGTATGACCTTCAAAACTCTTTTGAAGGTCACCTCCATCAACTTTGAAAACCTTTACAAATCGATCCGTTGCAGAAGTGGCAATGGATTGACCCGATGGACTAAACACCAAACCTGAAATTGTATCACTATGCGAATCCACATTTGATGAGACCAATTCACTAGTGCTGACATTCCAAACTTTCAGTTCACCACTTCTAGATGGAACTCCACCGCCGGTAGCTAAAAGTTTTCCATCGGGGCTAAAACCTAAGGCATTAACTCGATCAATAATCGTTTTTGGATCATCTATATTTCCTATCATTCGGTCCATAACCCAGACATGCTCATTGTGAAGCCCTTTTAGCCATTTATTACCGTTAACTAGGGAAAATTTATTCTCCTTTAAACCGATCAAATTAATTGAATCATCACCAATCTCTATAAAAGCAGAAGGCTTTCCACTTTCAACTTCCCATGAATATATTATTCCATCATTTGATCCCGCAAATACTTGAGCTCCATCCTCAGAAAAAATAACACTCCCTAGTTGAGATTTAGATTCATCAAAAAGCTTGGCAGAAGCTATATGAATTTGAGTTGCATCAGCTAATTTCTTCTCAGCTTGAGCAAGTAATTGCTTTGTATTTTTATCTGCATCATTTGCTCTATTAAGAAACCTTTCGGCTATTTCTCTGCTTCTTATAGCTTCTGTACTTTTCCGTTCAGCGTCTTTAAATTCTTTATCTTTTGCATTAGCCGCCTCTGTTGCTTTTTTTAATTGGTCTTGAGCAGCTTTAAGGTCTTCATCTTTTGCTTCCTCTTTGGTTTTGACATCAGCTTCAGCTTTGGTTTTTGCATCATTTGATGTTACGAGCTCAATTTTCTTTTTATCTAATTCAGCCTTTGCGTTCTTTTCAGCTTCTTTAGCTTTATCTAAGGCAACGGTATCATCCTTGATCTTTTTCTCAGATGTAGCGACTTGCTTCTTTCTTTCTTCAAGAACTTTAGCCGACATATTTTTTTTCTGTTCATCTGATTTTGCTTGTCTGTCGAGAATCCATTTATTGTTACTTTCAAACTTCAACTTTCCATCATTGATATTCCAAACTTTGATTTTTTCATTTCCTTCGACTGCGGCAATCAATTTAAAGTCATCAGTAATAGAAATATCATTTATACCAGCTCCATTATTAATTTCTCTTGTTTTACTAATCTTAGTTCCTTCAACTCTCCAAAACTTGATGACGTTATCACTGCCAAATGAAACAATTTCATTTCCACCACTGCCATATGCTTTTAATCGACTAACATTTTCGGAATGAGCTTTCATTTCACCGACAACTTTAAAACTATCATCTAAGGATAGAATTTTAATCATTCCATCTGCGGTTCCTATGGCTACCAAATTTACATTTTCAATGTATTCAATAATTTGTGCCTGAAACTGTAAATTGGTAGAAACCTTGGGTTCTTTTTCATTGATATCCAAAAAAGCCAAAAAACCATCTGAACCTATAAAGGAATATGTGTTTTCACTGACAAAGGAAATGGATTTAATTTCCGAAGAATGTTTATAAATCAATTGCAGTTGTTTCGTATCAGGACTGTAGAAATAAATTTCACCCTGTTCATTGCCATGAAGACTTTTGTTTGTCTTTTTATCAACAGCAAAAGAACTTTGATTTGACCCCTTTAATTCAAACTTAAATAATTCCTTAGGCGGTAATTTTTTCCAGAGTTTTACATTTCTAAAACCCGCTGAAGCAAGAGTACCTTGACTTGAAAAAGCCATACTCCCAACAATATCGATATGAGCAGAGGCTCCAAGCTTTTCAAGACTTGGATCAATAAGACGCCCCAAGTCTTTGCCACTGGGCAAATGATAAATATTAATATTATTTCCACGACCAGCCGCTGCAAATTGATTGTCTGGCGATATTGCTACAGAATATATGGCATTTACTTTGTCGCTCATTTTAGCAAAGTTAATTTTCTTATTTTCTGCACTAACTCCATCGTCTATCGCCCCCTGGTCTATCCATAACCTTAACAAACCTAATTCCTCAGGCGTTAAATTTGGTGCATTCGATTTGTTTTTAGGTGGAGGCATGAACGATTCCTCCTGATGCGCAGCTAATAAGAACACAAGACTTTCATCAGACTTTCCAGGAACTATGACATCAAATCCATCAGCACCTTCCATCATATAAGAAACACTTTCCAAGTTCAATTTACCTTTAGCCTTTGTCGAATTATGACATGCGATACAACTCCTCTTAAAAACTGGCTCAATATCTTTTGCGTAACTAACTTTTCTAGATGAATCAATATCATCTATTGGCAAAGGTTCACCGAGAATAGTAGTAACTGAAACCAAATAAATAATCGCGATGTATTTCATTACCGGTTCTTTTAAATCTTAATTTTGAGGATCCTCCTGATCAATTTGATTATTATTTTCATCCTGCACCTGTTTATTTTCAATAACCTCAAATGAAACTGGAACCTTTTCCGCAAGCTCAATGCCATTAAATTTGATCTTACACGAAAGATCAAAATTTACTGATCCAACTAGAGCCTGGTCTTCAATTTCAAATGGAATTTCCACGTTAGACTGATCTTTTGCACACACAGTCTCTGTCACTTTAATTCCCTTTAAACCCTCTGGAAATATTGGACTAAAACTAACTGCATCTGCAAAACCAAATAACCTTTGGACTTTCAGTTGAATCTTTCCTTTAGAACCTTTTTCAGTATTATCGGCTGATGAAAATTCTAATTTTATTGGCGTCGAATTAATTTTGACTTTAACTGGCTTGGAATAAGAAACGAATTGAATATCCTTAGGTTTTGATCTTTCTGATGCCTTCTTTACATCCTCTGCACTTTTGTTATTCAGAGCCTCTGATTCCTTTAATTTGGAATTCGCCTCTTTAAGCATATCCTCAGATAATTTTAGAGATTCGGCGGCTTGCTCTATAATCTTGTTCTTTTGCTCCTCTGTTTCTTGAGAAGAAGCTTTGGATTGTTCCAAAATTTTCTTAGCCTCTTCAACCGCCTTTTTCAACGGCTCAATTGATTTACGATTCGCCTCAAGAGCCTCTTTATTTTTTTTTGCTATCTCTTCAGCCTCGTTCAGTAAATGCAAATCCCTCCTATATCCTAACTTTGTGGTCGCTTTAATTACAAATTGATGAATTCCCTCATTATATTTGTTGTTATCCTTATTATTTAATAATGGAATCACTAATTTATGTGCATCTTTAGTTTTTCCTTTATCAACTTGAATTTGTGGAGCCTTACCCATGCCAGGGAAATCTATTGGAAGAATTGTAACCTTATCCTTAATCTCTCCAGTAGATTCAAATTTGACAGGAATTTCTAATGTCGCTCCAAGAGAACTTTCCCAGACTTTATCTTCAACGGGAATAACAGAGAGAGGAATCTTTTCTTTGATAGATGCAATCGTCATTACCGAACTGGTTCTTGAAACGACCCTCTCTTTATCAGCATCATTAACTGACCAATTAACTGCAACTGATTCGGCGTTTTTTGTAATTTTCTCACCGTTGATTTCTGAATTTCCAATAACTTCAACATTCCCTACCCATTCAGAACTATGTTTCTTATTGTGAAAACTTAATGTGCAGCTGTTTTTGCCTTTAGAGATTGAAGCAGGTCTAACTTCAAAGAAATCAGGCAGTCCTTTTATACTAACGTCAATTTGACCATCATACCCATCTTTTCGAAGAGCAAATATTTCCAATCTCCCTACTTGACCACTGCGCACAGCAAGTCCCCCTTTGATAATTTTCTTCCCTTTGTTGTTGTCCCCATCAGGTATTGGTACTGAGACAAACAATTCGTAATCAGGTTTGGGATTTCGAACAATCAGCCTAAATGGGAGATTAGTGGAAAAATTATCTTTTATAGATACTCGAGCAACGAAATCTGAGTCTGCCTTAAATTTGAGGCTAGGATCCCTATGATTAGTGGGATATCTTCTTCCGCCAATATTTGAAGCTTGGTCATCTGCTTTACCCAAACTGGTAATAGTTTCTTTTCCCTCATTATCTGTTATGACCTTGTCAACTGATAGAATGGGATCGGTTGGGCTGTACAATCTATTAGAAACAACCTCAACAACATAATCATTGCCGGTTTTTACATCAAAAGAAAACCAAGATTTTTTACCAGGATAAAATCTTCCACTCACTTCTCCTGGTGGATTGATCTTTTGCGCATCATTTGGAGTAGCGTTTGCCCCGTTTTCAATAAAATGTGAATAGTTTGAAAATGGAATAAATACCGAGTTGGATAATTCGAGACCTTCGCCAATTGAAAAGTTAAAACCTTTCATGCCAGCATTAATTGGCTTAGTGGGGCCGAATCTTTGCCTTTCCATAACATCAGGAACATCAACATCCTTTTCAATCATTTCTAAGCCATCATCGCCAGAAGGGACTCCTCCAGGTAAATTTCTGCCAAATATTTGAAACTTTTGTTTTTCCCCTACGCGCACACTAGAGGGAAATACAAAATCTATTTGAGCTGCTTTACGAATCCTTACCCTGTACCAATAATCGTCGCCTCCGCGTGTGAGGAAATCTGATACTCGTAATATATATTCACCGGATTTCTGTGCCTTGAAATCAATCAAGGGGTCCCCTCCAATCGCTTCTCTGGACCTTCCGACCTCATTACCATTAGGGTCCTCAACCACTATTAAAGCATCCATTCGTGAGTTAATTCTCTCCGCAAAGCAATCAACAAAAACTCTTTCATTTTCATTCAAAGAAAACTTAAAGAAATGCGCATTACCCTTTTGAATAAGACCGTTCAAAAACATAGAATGGTCGATAGGCATTGCTTTATCTTTTGTAACAGCTTCATTTTGAACTGTAAGCTCCTCTAAATTAGAGACTAAAAAGCTTAAGGATGAAGTTGTCCCACTTTTACCACCATGCCTGAAGTCATAGATTCCTGGAGAAACTTCCTCATCAACAGAAACTTTAAACTTATTGCCCCCCAATGACTCACTCTTTATCCTTGAGTCCTCAAAAAAAAGTTTTCCAGATGGATCCAAATCTGAACCTTTGATAACAACCTCTATAGAGCTTCCTGCTTTGGAACCTAGAGGAAAAATAGAATCAATTCGAGGAACTGGAAGTTGAGCTTGCGAGCAAATAGAGAAAATGGCAAATAGGCATACAATCGCCCATAGAGAGGTTAATTCTTTCATAAAATAAAACTCTCCTTAATGGTTAAAAAGGAATTCTTTAGTATTTAGTAGAGCCCACACAAGATCCTCATAAGCCATTTTCGTACTGTCCTCTTTTTTCTTGGCATCATTCTCAATCTGCTCGGTCTTCTTCTTAATGTAACCAATAGCTGTTTTCATTTCGTCATCTTTTGGATTACGTGAGAAAGCCAACTTATATAACTCGGTAATCTTATCTTCATTAACTCGCTCTTTTTGGGAAGTGAGCTTTTGCGCATTACCACCCGTTCCTGACAACTTATCTTGAATGTTTTTTGAATTTAACAAATGAAGTGTTTGGGCAAGGCTTGCCCCTTGAGCTCTTTCGCATTCACAAGCGCTATCCATTTCTGGACGGCCAAAAACGGTCAAAAAATAGGAACTAGAATTATAGCTATCATCAGGTAACGCTACAGCCCTAGTTCCAGGCAATTGACCGGCAAAACTGGTGGGCGAACCGGTCATCCGGTCAATTGAATCAAGTAAAACTTCAGCCGGAAGTCTCTTAGGATAGTAACGAGAATAATTTTGTCTGTCTCCAGCATTATGCTCATTAGGTATTGCGCTTAACTGATAAGTAGTCGAATTACATATTGTACGGATTAGATCCTTAATATCGTAACCAGTACTGATAAATTGATTTGATAAAGTTTGAAGCAACTCAGGGTTAGTCGGTGGATTAGTAACTCTCATATCATCTTCTGGCTCAACTATCGCTCTGTTAAAGAAGTGCTTCCAATACCTATTGACTAACATAGGTGCAAAAAATGGATTTTTCTCATCTGTTATCCATGAAGCTAAATCGTCGCGAGGATCGTCTTCAGCCAAGATATCTAATTCATCTCCACCTAGAAGTGTTGGCTTAACATTTTGTCCAGTCTTGGGATTTTTTGCAGTTGCTAGACCGACATTGTGAAACACTGCTTCTTCGCCAGGCATATCAGTTTTCTTTTTACCGATTCTGGAGAAGAAGGCCGAGAATCCATAATAGTCTTGCTGACTCCATTTCTCATAAGGGTGATGATGGCATTCTGCACATTGCAATCTAACCCCAAGGAGAACTTGAGCGGTATCCTGAAGCCTTTCTTTCTGATCAGTAACATTTCTAAACCAAGCTGTTGCAGGATTATGGGAAATTTCACCTCTTGCTGTCACTAGTTCAGCTACAAACTGATTATATGGTTTGTTAATATGAAAGCTTTGCCTAATCCATTCATGAAAGGCTTGAGTCCCTCTTGTATAGGTGTCAGCCTTTCGCTTGTTTCGCAAAATGGAAGACCATTTATTTGCAAAAAACTCAGCGTAATCAGTTGTGGACAACAAAGAATCTATCCATTCAGATCTCTTGTTTGGATTGTCACTGTTTAAATATTTATCTGTCTCCTCTAAGGTCGGCAATCTACCTGCTATATCAAGAGAAGTTCTTCTAAGAAAGGTTGAATCATCACATATTTCAGAAGTTGGAAGCCCTAGAGTTTTAAGTTTTGAAAAAACTTTTTCGTCAATAATATTTTTAGCAATCGGGAAGGATTCTATCGGAATGCCAAGTGGAATTGTTGCTTGAAAAACAGACACCTGTTCTTGATATCTAATCATAACCGCCATGTCACCAGTTTCACCGACAGACATGGTCACTAGTCCATTTTGATCAACCTCACCCATTTCTTTTTGATTGGACTCATAGGTAGCAATACCAGTAATGTCTCTAACCGAACCATCACTATAATACGCAGTGACAGCTAGTTGTTGTTTTCCTCCAGGATCAACTATCCTTGAATCAGGAAAAACTGATATTTTCTGTAAAGTCGGATCATCAGGACTACCGTACGGCATCCCTTGTTCCATCCATCTGACAATCGCCTTATAATCCCAAGAGTCATGTTCAAAACGAGCACCTCCTCCATGAGGAAGATCTCCTGCACCTTTCCTTAATAACAAACTGTGTTTTGGTGCAGCTGGAAACAGTCTTCTACCTCTTGACTCTTTAACCAGATATTCAAAGTCTTCTGTAGGTTCAAAACCAAGAAGTGACAGTTTAAATCCATTTTGCCCTTCGGACTTTCCATGACAACCTCCACCATTACATCCATGCTTAGTAAAGAGAGGCACGATTTCGTTAGGGAAATTAATTGGTTGGGGGGTTTCAAACCTTTCAACGACTAGATCCAGTTTACCTGCGAGGCCTTTATCATTAGTTACCGTGATAGTCACATCGCCATTACCAAGAGGTATCACCTTACCTGAATCTGAAATGGAAATGAGATTATCAGGAGATGAACTATAAACAACTTTTCTGGTCATATCTTGAAGATCAAAATTGTTAACTATAAGTTGTAAGTTCGCGTCAGGTCCTAAAAGTTTGGCCTTTTTACCCTCAGAGGAAACAGCGTATATACTTAATTCATTAGCAGCGAGATAGGATGTAGTTAGCAACATCCACATCAATATTTGAATTCCATATTTCATATTAATCTTATCTTTTAAACTAATTCATTAATTGGGCTATGCCCTTCAACCAGATAACGAGGCCTCCCTCCGAGGTCCATAATCGTTGTCTGGGATGCATCAATTCCCAAATTATTATACATTGTAGCAAATATTTCACCGAAGTGAACAGGTCTTTCTTCTGCTTCTCCGCCCAATCGATCAGTGGAGCCTATGGCACCACCAACCTGCATTCCACCACCCGAAAGAAGTGCACAGGAAACTTTTGGCCAATGGTCCCTACCAGCATTTTTATTTATTTTTGGACTCCTCCCAAATTCCCCCCCAAGCTACAACCGTAACATCATCAAGCATGCCCCTTTCCTCCAGGTCTGTTATTAATGCGTGATAAGCCTGATCAAAATCAGGCAGATTTTCTTTTGCCCTCTTAAAATTAGCGCCATGCCAATCCCAAAAACTATAACTTAACGTAACAACCCTAGCACCGGCTTCCACTAATCGTCTAGCAGCTAAAAATTGCCTATTTACTCTCGGCGCTGCATCACCTTGAACCTTATCTGTTCCTGTACCGTACCTATCCAAGGTTTTTTGACTCTCTGAATCTACATTAAGAGCGTCAGCCAATTTGCTAGAAGTCAAAATATCAAAAGCCTGCTGATTAAGTCCGTCCATTCCCTTTAGACCTCCAGAAGAATCAACGTCTCGACGCAATCTATCAAAACTACTAAGTAAAGTTCGTCTGTCATTCAATCTATCTAAAGTAAGTCCATTTAGAGACATATCAGACAAACTATTCCCGTTAGGCTTGAAAGGATTTGCCGAAACCCCAAGAAAACTCGAATTACCAAAATTATAAGGCCTATGTTTCATCTTGGGTGAAAGATTTACATAACCAGGAACACCACTCTCATTTCCTGATCGATGGTCTAAGTCACTAACAACTGATCCTATTTCGGGCCATCCGCCAGATGGAGCGTTATCATTATGCCTGCCAGTTAAACACTGATAACTATAATGTCGATCTTTAGCACCAACAACACTTCTAATAAAAACGCATTTGTCAGCAATACTCGCAATTTTAGGAAGATGCTCGCAAATATTTACACCCGGAACATTAGTTTTAATGGGTTTAAATTCCCCTCTTATCTCTGATGGAGCTTCAGTTTTAATTTCGTACATATCCTGATGAGGGGGGCCACCGGGCATATAAATCATTATTAATGATTTATTTGAACTCCCAATATTATTTTGGCGCTCAGCTAAAAGTAAATCAGGTAATGCAACCCCCCCCATAGCGAGACCACCAACACTCAAAAAATTTCTTCTCGTCATTCCATCGCAGAATGGATTTGATTGACGTTCTCCTAAGACAGTAAGCATTTAAAAACTTATTTTGAAATAACCCTAAATTAATTCCGGCATGGGTTCTACGCCTTGATCCACCAAATACCTAGGCCTTCCGTTTAAATCATTAATTGTAGCCTTGTTAATATCAATCCCAACACTGTGATATAAAGTTGCAAAAACTTCCTGAAAAGTCACAGGCCTATCATGCGCTTCTCCCCCATCTCTGGTTGTTGAACCAATAATTTGGCCTGTTCTCATTCCTCCTCCAGCTATCAATGCATTTGAAACTTTAGGCCAATGGTCTCTACCTCCATCCTTATTGATTACAGGAGTCCTACCAAACTCGCCCCAAACTATTACAGAAACATCATTTCCCATTCCTCTATCATGAATATCTTGAACGAGTGAAGAAACGCCCTGGTCAAGAAGTGGAAAATCCTCTCTCGCTCTCTTGAAATTACCTCCATGCCAATCCCAACGACTAAATCCAATTGTTACGCACCTAGCCCCAGCTTCAACTAACCTTCTAGCCATGAGAAATTGATCTAGCCTTTTCCATGGACCATCTGCTGTGAGCTTTTCAGTTCCCTTACCATATCTTTCAACAAGTTTTGGATCCTCCTTTGTCAAATCAAAGGCTTCGGCCAGTCTGCTTGATGTTAGTACACCGTAGGCCTGTTTATTAAAATCATCCATACTTCCCATTATTCCAGATGAATCAACATCTCTGCGAAAACAATCAACACTTTTAAGTAATTGCTGACGATCATCGAGACGCTCCAATGAAACTCCCTTTAATTTAATATCACCTGCTCCGCCACCCCGATTAGGAGTAAATGCGGCATGTGAGGGACCACAAAACCCAGTCTGACCTGGGTCCCCCCATTGATCATGGCCACACTTAGGCGACAACCCCACAAAAGGCGGGATAGCCTTGCTAGCTGGCCCTTGAAGATTTGACATCACTGATCCTATTGATGGCCATCCACCTGGTGGCGCATTTCTTGGAGATTTACCAGTAAGACACTGCTGAGCATCATGACCACCATGAGCACCAACGATCGAATTGATAAATGTAAACTTATCGGCCATGCTAGCTATCTTTGGAAAAAGCTCACATATTTCGATCCCAGGAACATTAGTTTTCATGGAATTGAACTCACCTCGGATGTTTGATGGAGCATCCCTTTTAATATCCCACATATCCTGATGAGGTGGTCCACCCGCCAAGAAGATCATTATCACTGCCTTATGTCCAAGACCACCAGCATTCGAGGAGGAGCTCGATTCTGCAGAAAGTATTTGTGGAAGTGAAGCTCCACCAAGAGAGAGACCACCGACTTTTAAAAATCCTCTGCGAGAAATACCATCACAAAAACTTCCAGAATTCTCAGAATAAAGACTAAGCATAAAATATAATATTAATTAATAGTAATGATTGAATCCACCATACAGTAAATTACTTCATAAATGTTTACAATCTCTACACGATTTAAAAAAAACCAAATTTAAAATTTATGCTCTATTAGTTAAAAGTTTTTAAATTTTTTTAACTCTTAGGAAAATTGAATGGTTCTACTGATTTTTTAGAACGAATCCAATTTAAAGCTTTTTGAACTTTGCTATTATAAATCATTTTTTTCTTCCATTGATTAACAAAAGCCAAATCAATCAAACACAAACCAATTAAAATCGTGATCATTCCCTGACCAGGAGTAAACAACAGTAATATTCCACAAATAGTAAGTAAAAACCCGAGTGCATTCTTCGCAATTCTAACGATAATCTTCTTTAGGCTTTTTGAATTACTTTTTGAAATAGAACTGACATTTATAAAATAATCCTCCGGCAGTCTGAGTATGACATATCTTAAAAGGAAAAGTGATAGAAAAAACAGAAAGATGGATACAATTCCCATCCAGTGAATAAGCTGATCATTATCTCTTATCCAATCAGAGAACATGAAAACAGACTATCTTTCATTTTCTATCTTATAGATAGCCTTGTCAGTTCTTAGATAAATAGCTCCATCGGAAATCGCGACAGAAGACATTATTTTACCCTCAATTTTGTTTTCTGAGAGAATCTTAAACTTTTTACCTCCTTGAATGACAGTAGTAACGCCATCTTCATTATGAAAATAAATCTTTCCGTTGGCTATGAATGGTGCTGACCAATACTTACCGCTAGCGATCCTTTCACTCCAAACAAGTTCACCTGTTTTAGAATCAAGACACGTCACCAACCCTCCCGAATCACCAACAAAATAAAGTAACCCGTCAGATAGTAAAGGTGATGGTGTATTTGGAACTCCCTTTTTATATCTCCAAACTATTTCAGGTGATTTTCCAGATGAAATTCCCAACATTTGAGATCGCATAAAACAAGTCGCAACATATATCATTCCCTCTCCACTAACTGGCCTTGCTACATTAGAAAAACCTAGAACCTCATAATTAACTTTCCAATTTTCACTGCCAATCTTTGGATCGTAACTGTAAAGCCAATTAGCTCCAGCTGAAATTAGCTCATCTTTACCATTACGATTTATAATTATTGGGGTACTATAACCTTTCTTAAGTTGCGGATTTGAATTCATTTTACCGCTTCGTGGAGTCTTCCATTTAAGAGATCCATCAGTCTTATTAAGGGCTGCTACATATTGGACATCACTTCCATCCATGTGAAAAATAATTGAATCACCATAAGGAACCGGACAGCTTCCAGGACCATTTTCATGCATACATTGAAGTTCTAAGTTCTTCCAAAGCACTTTTCCGCTTTCAGTGTCCACGCATGCAGTGCCATAAGTCCCAAAATGACAATAAAGCCTTCCCTCTTCAATGATTGGTGTTGGCGATGCATAACTATTAAATCTGTGTACCCATTGCGGTTTATCGACACTAAAAAGTGAAATGCTATGAATTACTTTGCCGCTTTTCTTATCTATACAAGTAGCATAAAACTTAGATGATTTTAATAAGGTTAAAGGCTGACTCCCAGTATTCTCCTTGAGTCTCTCCCTAGCCTCCTCTTCTGTAGCTAGAGATTCTTCAGCCGAGGTAAACCAAATCTGATCATTATAAATCACCGGCGATGACCATCCTCTACCCTTTGTCTCAACCCTCCAAGTTATATTCTTTTTTTCATTCCAAGATACTGCCAAATTGTCATAATGACTATGACCTTGCCCATTAGCACCTCTCCATTGGGTCCAATTAGAAGTTTCAGCAAAAGTTTTGATGTTTATCAAAAAAAATATTATACAGAAAGCTAGTCGACTCATTATTTTATTTAATATATCTATCACTGAAAATAGTCGTTTATCAAAAATAAAACAATGATTTAAAAAGCCGTGCGTACTCTACTCAGAAAAATATTACCTATTCTCGTTATTACTCTCACATTGTGTTCTATTTCTTCAGGAAACAGAAAGCCAAACATCATTATTATTCTAACTGATGATCAAGGCTCCATAGATGCGGGATGCTATGGTGCTAAAGACCTAGAAACACCAAATATTGACAAGATTGCTGAACGCGGAATTCGCTTTACTCAATTTTATGCGGCTGCCCCTGTGTGCTCTCCATCAAGAGCGGGCCTTTTAACTGGTCGTTACCCTATCAATGCAAAAGTTCCAGGAAATACCACATCTATAAAAGGAAGACCAGGAATGCCGTCTGAACAAATCACAATCGCTGAACATTTTAAGAATGCTGGTTATGCTACTGCTCACATAGGAAAATGGCATCTTGGATACATTCCTGAACACATGCCTAATGCGCAGGGATTTGATTATTCATTTGGGCACATGGGGGGATGCATTGATAATTATTCCCATTTTTTCTACTGGCAGGGCCCGAACAGGCACGATTTACATAGAAATGGGAAGGAAATTTTTGAAGATGGTAAGTTTTTTCCTGATCTAATGGTCGAAGAAGCATGTGATTTTATTAAAGCAAATCAAGCATCACCGTTCTTAATCTATTTTGCCCTGAACACGCCTCACTACCCTTATCAAGGAGACCATCATTGGTTAAATCATTACAAAGACGTAAAATACCCTCGTAATCTTTACAACGCTTTCGTTTCAACCCAAGATGCAAGAATTGGAAATCTACTAAGATACATTGACGAGGTAGGACTTGAAAACGATACAATAATTGTATTCCAATCCGATCATGGTCACTCCACTGAAGAGAGAGCTCATTTTGGAGGAGGCAGCGCTGGAATATATCGTGGAGCCAAGTTTAGTCTATTTGAAGGAGGAATCAGAGTGCCGGCAATCATTTCATGGCCATCACAATTAGAAGAAAATAGAGAAATTCCAGAGATTGCTCATTCATGTGATTGGTTGCCAACATTAGCTGATCTTGCAGGAATAAAACTTATGAAAAATAAAATCGATGGTAAAAGCTTAGCTCCCATGATTAAATTTGAAAGTAAGTCCAGCCCTCACTCAACACTTCATTGGCAAGTAGGCACAGGGCCAAAAAAACAATGGGCAGTAAGGCAAGGGCCATGGAAATTAATTGGTAATGTGAGAGACTCTTCTAACCCAGCTAAAGTTGGAGCAGCCAAACCTACTAAATTATTTTTGTCCAACCTTATAAAAGATACTGAAGAAAAAACTAACTGGGCAGACGAGCATCCTGATATCGTAAAACGACTTCTCGAGGCTCATAAATCCCAGCTATAGATTCCTTAGAACCCAGTAACTAATTCTGCTACTCCCGGAGATCCATCAACATCAACAATCTCAATAAACAAATTGGATTCACGTACATCGGTATCGACAATAACGTAAATTTCTTGTCGCCCTTGACTAAAAGTAAATGAAGAATTTTTTTTAGCTTCTATCATTTCACCACCGGTTAAAAGCTGTAAACCTTTCGGATTTTTAAGTCGAATTCCTATTTTACCAGCGACCGAGACTTCGATTTCAAACTTAGCAATGCTAAGTCTGTTGTTAAAACCATTGTTAATTCCCATCTCTGCAAGAGGCAATCCTCCGTCCACATAACTGTATACTGGCTTCCATGGTAAATTATTTTTTCCATTTAGAGTAAATTGAATTCCTTTAGTTTTGATTAGTCCACTAGTCCTAGAATCCTTTGGCAATACCCTCCATCGCCTAACCTGTCTTCCAGATGGCACTTTATATTCACCTTCTTTACCAAGGGCTGAAAGAAAACTCATGAGATCTATAAACTCATCTTTACGAAGACTTGCTGTAAGACCTGGAGGCATTAAAGAAACTGGCGAAATCTCCTTTTTTTCAATCACACTAGTTTTTATATTTTTAAAAGAACCATCAACCATTCTTAACACCAATTCACTGTCAGAGTCTCTGACAAGACCACCTGTAATTACCTCTCCTTGCTTTGTCGTAACGACTGTCGTGTGATAACCTTCTTTGATTTTTTTTGCAGGTTCTAACAAAGAATCAACAATATAATCAATCGGTGCACTTGATCCGAGGCTCACTAAATCTGGACCTATAGCACCTCCTGCCCCCGCTATTGCATGGCAACTCTGACACAAAAGTTGTGACCTGCGATATATTTCCTCACCTCTTTGAGAACTACCTTCAGATTTGACTAAATTCATCAATTCTCTCATTTCGCTATCACTAAGACCAGCTTGAACTGTTTGCAGTGAACCCGCCTTAGATAACTCCTGAATTAATTTCTTAGTTTCACCACCCGAGGCAATAGTCATTCTTACGGCCTCTCCAGCTACATTAGTATTCATTTTTTTACCTGAAATTGCATCCGCCAAGAAATTAGGCCCATCCTTTCGCGTAAGAAAAAATTCGAGGATCGTTTTAACCGGTTTAGGTGTTTTTGCTTTAGACATCAACTCAGAGGCATAAGCAGCTGACTGAAGTAAATTTGACCGAGCAATAGCAGTTATTGCATGGGCTTTTGTTTCAACATTAGTCTCATTATCATCGATAATTTTTATTAGAGTCTTGCGACTCGATACGTCTCCTATTTCTCCAAGAGCAGTTACAGCCAGAATACTTTTCTCATCATCATTCAGCCACTTTATAAGTATCGCTTTAACGCCCTCTATCTTCCATGTACCTGAAAGCATAGCTCCAGCTTCATTTCCACTCCTAACTAACTTTAGTAATTCCTGTTCCCTTTTTTGTGTCGGCTGAATACTTCTATCTTTAAAGACTCTAATTAATTCATTAAATACATGATTTCTATCTTCTTTTTCCCTACCCTCGACGAATGCAGAAGCATAGAGCAAATCAATGTCCTTAGAGTCACCCAAATCAGCATAAAGTGATGACAACTCTCTAAATCCAGCACCTTTTAAATCTGTTGATGATAACGAACCAGCTAAAAGTTTCAAAGCCTCAGGTTCCTCTGAAGCTTTAAGAATAAATTGCAGCGCTTTGTGACGCCCTTTAATTTTCAACTTGCCCTCTTCAAGTAAAGGAAGCCAAACGCTTTTCAGTTCTCTTGCAGCAAGCCAAAGGGCAAAATCAATATTTGAATCAATCTCTTTATCAAATGCATCCATAATTAAATTAAATGCTTGAGCTGTACCTATATTGCGAAGAGTCGAAATAGCCTCAAGTCTAACTCTCGGATGATCATCATTAATTGCACCACTTACTAAACTTAATGGAGCATTAAGTTCATCTTTCCAATGATAGACCACACGAACAGCAGCTGATCGAATTCTATGGTCTTTTGAATTCAACAAAACTTTCAATAAACCCTCATTAACATGGTTTATTGCTTGATTTGCCCATAAAATCTCAAGCTTATCTTCGGCATCTAAATCATCTCTTCCTCCTAATCTTTTGAGCTCTGAGACAACTTCCGATCTTGGCCTTTGTCTCAGTTGCCTTTTGGCAAAATGTCTAGTAACTCCATCTGGAGACCGAAGATGTTCCACTACTGAAGCTGTCTGGGCATTTATCAATTTTGGAAATTTTGATAATTGCCGATCTTTATGGGTAACTCTCCATATTCGACCATGAACGTGATCCCTTCTTGGATCTCTAAAATCAACCTCCCCATGTTGAATGATAGGGTTGTACCAGTCGGCAATATAAAGAGCTCCGTCAGGACCTATTTTAACATCGATTGGCCGAAAAGATTTATGGTTTGTACGAATCAAATCTTTGGCCTGACGAGAAACAAATCCACTGCCACTATCGCTTATAATAAATCTGTTTACTCTGTGCCCTCTGAAATCATTAGTTATTAAATTACCCTGCCATGAATCTGGGAAGTGACTGGAATTAATAATTTCAAGTCCGCATTGTTTAGGTTGGCCCGGATTTAATCCACGGAGTATTCTTTTTGCATTATATGCGGTAAAAAAAACACTACCCGGGAAAACATAATTAATTCCCTCTCCATAAGCTCCATCAGTAGCAAAACTTTGTCCATATCTATCAAAGATATGGCCCCAGCTATTAACAAAACCACGAGAGAAAACTTCCAACTTCCCAGTCTCAGGTCGATAATGCCAAATACCCCCAGCCATAAGCCTCCTGACTCCATGAGGTGTTTCTACATGAGAGTGAATATAAATTGATTGATTGAAATACATCATCCCATCTGGAGCTCCTTTAAATGAATGAATAATGTGGTGGGTGTCCTCAGTTCCAAACCCACTCAGAACAACCGTTCTTTTATCTTCCTTGAGATCTCCGTCTAGATCCTCCATGAAAAGTATTTCTGTAGAGTTTGCAACATAAACCCCACCATCTCCTGGCATTATACCAGTCGGGATTAATAAATTTTCGGCAAAAACCGAGGACTTATCAGCTACTCCATCACCATTTTTATCCTCCAATACTATAACTTGATCATCAGAACGTTGACCTGGTTTTATGTGCGGGTACAACCGACTACTAACAACCCAAAGACGTCCTTGCTCATCCCAATTCATTCCAATTGGTTTTGCCATCATTGGATCTGAAGCAAACAAATTAATTTCCAACCCCTCGTCTAATATGAAGGATTCCATCTGTTTCATCGGGTCAGGATCTGGAATCTCACTCTGCGAGAGATTTCTTTGGGAAAAAAGATTCAAAGTTTGCAAAACAAAAAGCAAACATAACAAAAAAAGCTTTTGAAAATTCATTTATCTAATTGTGAAGTTTAATTATCTTTGCCAAAACTATGGGCGAGATTATGTATTTCCCTTTCTTTCTCTTTTATTAAAGGGTCAAACATTAGAATTTCTTTAGCATTATTACCCTGTTCGTGTTTCCTAAAACCGTGAAGGTACGTCTCATTCTGTGGACGCCATCGATTAAAGAACAAACGATTCTTTTTTAAGATTATTTGCCTTAATTTTTCTCTCTCAGAGTTTGAACCATCAACTTTATTCTTAAATCCCATAACCTCCATCATGACTGAAGCAACTTTTCGATAGCCTTGAGAAGTGAAGTGCACACCATTTAACGTTACTGGTGGAATTATTCTTGTTTTGCCTCCTCCTAGAGCAGAAAAAAGGTCGACATATTCGCATTCTTCCCTCAGGGCTATTTCTTTAATAACTTTATTGTACTTACTAAGCCTAGCATTTTGATAATTCATGTTTGGAAGAGGTGAACCAAGGTTCTCACACGGAGGAGGGCTAATCAGCGCAATTCTGGAACCAGCTCTGGATCTAATCATATCAATCATTTTTTTATATCCCTCCTGGAAACCATCAATTCCCTTTTCTCCCTCAAAAGCCGCGACTGATCCATAACAAATAATAACCATTGTTGGCTTAATGAAATCAATATGTTTACTCAATCTATCAAAACCTTCCTTAGGGGGACCAAAGTAAGATCTTGCATGACAGTACACAGTATCACCACTCCAACCCAAGTTTCTGAAGGTTACTTTTTTGTCTGCTAAAGCAATTGATAAAAAAGTTTCAATATGACCAAAATTAACATCTCTTTCAATGAAAGTATTACCAAGTAACACAACCCTATCATTGGACTTAAATTCTATTCCTTTGGTAACTGGAGCGATAAGAAATGTGAGCAGTAAAAATAATTTAAACTTCATAAAGCAGCGGTTATTAGTTTTTATATTATGCAATATCAACAATAAATGCATAAAGAGCTATGATAAAAGAAAAACTTCTCCTCAACCATAAAGATATTCATACTAAAAGATAATCTCACTTTTTAATCTGAAAGCATAATTTATTATACATGAAAAAAATATTTCCAGACTAATTATAATAAAAATCAGGATATAAATTAATGAGACAGACCCGAATGAATAAAAATTCAATTACCGTTAAAATTGAATTGAGTTGAGACCAAACGAAATGCATATCCATATAGAAAAAACCAAGGAAGACCTTGGAAGAAAAGCCTCTACAATCGGGGCTGAAGCAATAAAAAAAGCTATTTCAGAAAATGGAATAGCCAATATAATTTTGGCTACTGGAGCCTCTCAATTTGAAATGCTTCATAAACTTTCAAAGGAGACAGACATCAACTGGTCCAAGGTTAATGGATTCCATCTTGATGAATACATTGGCATTCCAATAAGTCACCCAGCCTCATTTAGATTATATCTTTGGAAAAGATTTATCTCCCAACTACCAACTCCCATGAATTCATTCCATTTCATTAACACCGAAGAAGACCCTCAAGGGGAATGTGAAAAAATTGGTGAAATTATCAGTTCATTAATCATCGATGTTGCTTTTATTGGCATTGGTGAAAATGCCCATGTCGCATTTAATGATCCCCCTGCCGATTTTAAAATTAGCGCCCCTTATATAATAGTGAATCTCGATGATGATTGTCGAAATCAACAATTAGGAGAGGGTTGGTTCAAAACTATCGAAGAAGTTCCAAAACAAGCAGTTTCCATGTCTGTTACTCAAATAATGAAGAGCCGAAAGATCATATGTAGTGTTCCTGATGAGCGCAAAGCTAATGCTGTCAAAAATTCTTTAACCCATCCAGTTACACCAAATTACCCCGCATCAATTTTAAATGAACATAAAGACAGTCATCTCTTTTTAGACAAACAATCTAGTTCTCTCTTGAATAATTAATTTAATACTAAATGCATAATAAAAAAATAGGAATTGGATTTGTCGGAGCCGGATGGATGGGTTCAACTTTAATTCAAAGAATCATTAAATCCGATGACACTGAACTTTTAGCACTACATCAAAGATCACAAAAAAGAGCCGAAGAAACCTTAAAAAATTTAGGTTTAGAAAAATCTATTTATACTGATAGTTACGATGATATCCTCTCTAATTCTAAAATTGATGCTGTGTTCATTTGCAGTCCGAACTCTTTACATGGTCAACAATCAATCAAAGCATTAAAAGCAGGCAAACACATTTTTTGTGAAAAGCCATGCGCTACAAATTACGATGAATACTTAATGCAAATTAAGTTGGCAAAACAAAATCCTGATCTTGTTACTTATGTAAATTATCTTATGAATTTCGATTCAATGGAGAAGAGAATCTGTAATATGGCAAAAAATAATGAATTTGGTGAAATTACTCAAATCCAAGTCAACTACAGACACCCTATCAATATTGAAGGTGACAAAAAATGGAAACTAAGCGCTGAAATTATGGGTGATGCAATTGGAATGGGCATAATTCATTCCTTGTCGGTTATGCTCAATATCATGAAAGCGAACAATGCAAGACCAAAGACAGTCTACGCAACAAGAAACATTAACAACACTCGGGGATTTGAGATAGAACCAATCTATAACATCCTGATTAATTTTGATAATGGAAGCACTGGATTTTGTTTTGGTAATGTTGATGTCGCCAACGGATATGACGCTTATCACAATATTCATGGCACGAAAGGCGGATTAATATTTGATAGTTATTTGCCGAGACCTCAGAAAGTTAGATTTTGGTCAGACTTAAAAACTGATGGAGCTTGGATCTCACCGCTCGACACTAAAAATTGCCCAGAAGAATTTCAATGGCCTAAAGATACAACAACACCAGATAGTGGTGATGTAGTTAACCACCAGACGGGAGCATGTGTTCGTCATTTCTTAGACTGCATCCATAATAAAACACAATCATTTCTTAGTTTTGAGAACTCCTCAATGACTGCCGATGTGGGATGGGCCGCCATAAGGTCCTGTGAATCAGGAATACCCGAAATCATCTAACGTGAGTTTCTTCGACCTTCAGGTTAACGGTTATGCGGGAGCTGACTTTAACTCTAACTCATTAACTGAGGAGTCCCTTCATCACGCATGCTTAGCTCTAAGTGAAGATGGAGTCGAACAAATACTGGCAACAATGATCACGGACTCAATTGATTTGATGTGTCAAAGAATAAGAACGATTAATAAATTCAGAAGCCTAAATCCGATATGTGAGAAAATGATCTCAGGGTTTCACATTGAAGGCCCTTTCTTAAATGAATCACCGGGCTACATCGGAGCTCATCCATCAAGTTATGCAATAATGGGCAACATTGATGATACTAAACGGCTACTAGATTCTGCCAATGGACTCACAAAAATTGTCACATTAGCACCTGAAAGAGATCCTAATTACAAAGTAACATCAATGCTTAGTGGATTGGGAATTACTGTTTCCGCAGGCCACTGCAATCCAACCAAAGAGGAAATAGAAGGAGCAATCGATAATGGTTTAACCATGTTTACTCACCTCGGAAATGGATGCCCCATGACGCTGGATCGTCACGACAATATTATCCAAAGAATATTAAATGTTAGTGATCGCATGTGGATAACTTTCATCGCCGATGGAGTTCATATACCTTTTTATACATTAAAAAATTATTTAAAAATCATCCCCCCAGAAAATGCCATTGCTGTTACGGACTCTATTTCAGCCGCACGGATGAAACCGGGAAAATACACTTTAGGAGATTGGGATATTCTTATTGGAAAAGACGGCATAGCCATGTCACCAGACAGGTCCCATTTGATTGGGTCCACACTGACTGCGCCAAAAATTATAGATAATCTTAAAAATCATTTGAATATGAATGCTGCACAGATAGAACAAATCACACAGACCAACCCACGTGCGGCTGTTCAATCCTAGAAAAATTTGATTAATGAATAAGCGCCTTCAAAGCATTGGACCAGCTATCATCGTAGCGGCAGTTGTCTGCGGACCTGGGAGTATCCTTTCCGCATCAAAGACAGGTGCCGATTTCGGTTATTCAATGACATGGGTCATTGCACTAGCAGTATTCTTAATGATCGGAAGCTCAGCTCTTTCTGCAAGGTTAGGGGTATTCATGGAAGGAACACCTTGTGACGAAATTGCAAAGAGCTTTGGCAGGGTTACCGCAATATTTGTTGGTTTGACAGTTTTCCTGATCGCTGCCGGATTTCAGACATCAAACAACATGGCTATTTTTAAAGCAATAGCTCCATACAGTGACAATCATCACTCAGTATTTATACGGAATCACCTCCCAACCACGGCTTTAATTGCGCTAAATTCTTTTTTGTTATTAGTCGTTTACCGATCAAAATCTTTATACAGGCCAGTTGAAAAATTGATGAAAGTCTTAGTTGGACTCATGGTTATTGCTTTCATATTTAACTGCATCATCAGCAAACCTTCATTAATCGAGTCAATTAAAGGCCTCAAACCGAGCCTACCGGAAAATAAAGATCAATTATCTGTATTTGCACTTATCGCTACTACGTTCTCAATTGCTGGCGCCTTTTATCAAGCATACCTAGTGAGGGACCGTGGCTGGAGATCTAATAACGTCAAAGAAACTTTTGTAGATACAGTAATTGGTATCACAACTCTAGGCCTGATAACACTCGTCATAATGTTAACCGCCGCCTCTACATTGTCAGGAAAAGCCATCGAACTCGAAACTGTAACTGATGTGGCCATTCAAATGGAGAACCTTTTTGGAAGTTGGGCGGGCATAATCTTCACTCTCGGGATTTTCGCTGGGGCCCTCAGTTCGTTTCTAATTAATGCAATGATTGGAGGACGTCTCCTTGCGGACGGTTTTGGGAAAGGAAATAGAATCGATTCCAAATGGTCAAAGCACTGCACCGTATTGGCTTTGCTGGCAGGTCTCCTAGGAGCCTTTTTTGCTATTATAGATCCAGATTCAAAAAATAGTATAGACCCCATTATAATCGCACAAGCATCTACCATGTTGGGAGGGCCTACACTAGCATTAGCTCTTTTATTTTTAGGAATTAAAATCAATCAAAGAGATCAACAAAAGCCACGAATATCTAAATGGATGCTGTGGTCAGTCACTATGGGTTTAATAGTGACACTCGTCCTCGCTTTTAAAACTTTTGGAAAGTTATTTGGTTAATAAACCTATCAGCCACTAAGTTAAAATACCGAAGAAGACTTTTAGAATTGAGGATTCGACGTTGGTTGGGGGCGATTCCCAAAACCTTTATTTCACGAGACTTAGATGATAGCCTTTGGCTTCCAACCTTCCCGATAATCCCTGCCAACCTGAAGATCTGCCTTCACATTGTTAGTAACCTTCAGCTTTTCAGTATCCCAATCAAGTTTTTCTCCTGGGAAAAGTGTAGCAAGGCAACCAAGTAAAACGGTCTCAGTCAATGGGCCGGAGTAGTCTTCAAAGTTAGCTGAAGGTTTTTTACCACTAGCACCTCGAGCAGATTCAACGAATTCCATATAATGATCACGAGGCTCAAGCTTTGGATATTTCAACCCTTCAAATTTCTGCTTTGGATACAAAGTTGGTGTCGACATATGTGGCGCAAGTAATACTCCATCGGTGCCTATTATAATACTACCCTGGCTAGGTACTTTACCCCCAACAAGGTCAGCTACTTCTTTTGGTGGCCTTGCATCACCGTCATACCACGTAACAGATACATTACCTTCTTGAGTGAATTGGGTTGAAGGGAAAACGTAATCAATATTGGCATTAATCGCCCAATTATGCTCATTGGAAGCAGGACCATGTGAAACAACGGATAGAGGAGAAGTAAGGCCTAATGATCGATACCAACCACTAAAAATATGACACCCCATATCACCAAAAGTACCTGTACCAAAATCTCGTCTTTTACGCCAATTTCCTGGGTGATAATATCCAGATATATAGGGGCGTGATTTGGCAACACCTAACCAAAGGTCCCAATCAAATCCCTCCGGAATTTCATCCTCTTTTTGAGGAACTGGCCCCATATCTCCCCACTTTTTACCTGAGAAAGAATGAACTCTTGTTACTTTACCTATTGCTCCCTGCTGAACCAAACTAACAACTAACCTTTCCGTAAATGCAGACGATATCTGAATTCCCATCTGCGTCATTAGTTTCTTATTCTTTGCCATCTCTGACATTGCTCGACATTCCTTAATATTATGAGCCAAAGGCTTCTGCCCATAACAATGCTTTCCTAGGTCCATAGCAGCCAAACCTATAGGACCATGCATATGATCAGGAGTTGAAACGTTAACAGAGTCAATATTCTTGTCCTCTTTTTCTAATAGCTCTCTCCAATCCTGATAAAATTTAGCTTTCGGAAAACGTTTCCTAATGCTTTCCGCTCTCTTTAAGTCAATATCTGCAACGGCCACTAAATCAAAATGTTTACTGCGTGCAAGGGACCCTACGTCAGCGCCCGCCATCCCATTTGCTCCGAAACTTGCATGCCTTAAACGTTCGCTAGGAGGATTAGCTCGAAGACCTGAAGCTATAAAGGGCATAGAAATAGCCGATATTGTTGTGCTTTTAATAAATTTTCGGCGAGAACTACTATTAGAGTTTGTTAGAGACATACTTTAATATTTACTAAGAACTCCAGCATTTCAAGACCGACATTATTCTTGGGGTAATAAGAAAAAGGGCGGTACAATGGAATCGATGCTCTAAGTAAGCTGATGAATTTTATTCCAAATGCACTTAAAATATTAAATTCATGCGGTCTTGATCTCTTTGGTAACCGCACATTACTATATTCCTATGAAAAGTTTATTTGTGCTAATTACTTTAGCAATTAATTACCTTCCGTTACTTGCAAATCAAACTTCAACTTCGATAGAGACAATATTGGCCATTGGGCCCGAAGGTAAGGGTAACTCAAGAGCTTCTAAGGCATGGGAAGAATTAATAAACCAACCAGATCAAAAAACGCTCATGTCAATTTTTGGTGCAATGAATGAAGCGGGACCAGTCGCATCGAACTGGCTTCGATCTGCTGCAGAAGTTGTATTTAAAAACCTGCAGGAAGACCAGAAGACATCAATCAATACACTAGGTGAATATTTTCTAGATAAAAAAAACTCATCACGAGCGAGGCGCTTTGCCTTTGAATTAATCAAGAGAAACGATCCTGAAGTAGCTGCTGAAATAATTCCAGGTCTCCTCAACGACCCAAGCCCCGAGCTTAGGCGAGATGCTATATCACTATTAATCAAGAAAGGGAAATCCTTGGAAGAAGAAGGAAAAAAAAACTCAGCTATTCTTATTTACCGTCAGGCTTTGAACTCCGCAATTGAAGCTAATCAAGTAAAGCCACTATCTGAGTCCCTTAAAAGGCTAGGAGCAAAAGTAGACCTTCCAAAACATTTTGGTTTTTTAATGCGTTGGCATTCGATTGGACCATTCGATAATACTAATCGCAATGGCTTTGAAAAAGTTTACCCACCTGAAAATGAAATAAATTTAGAATCTGAATATGAAGGGAAAAGCCAAGCAGCACGTTGGAAGCAAATAGAAAGTTATGACCCCTTCGGTAAAATTGATTTCAATAAGCCTCTAGGCCTACTTAAAGAAAGCGTAGCATACGCGTATACAGAATTTGAGTCAATTTCATCAAGAACAGCTGAACTTAGACTCGGGTGTAAGAACGCATGGAAAATTTGGGTTAATGGAGACTTTATTTTTGGTCGAGATGAATATCATAGGGGACAAAAAATTGACCAATACAAAATGAATATCCAGTTAAAGAAAGGTAAAAATACTATATTAGTTAAAGCCTGTCAAAATGAACAAACCGAAGAATGGACCGTTCAGTGGGAATTTCAATTACGCATCTGCGATGAAAGCGGAGTCGCGATACTTGCTTCAAACAGAGAAGCCACTCCAGTCAAAGATCAATCAGAGCGACGCTCAAGAAGACCTAAAAAATCATGATTACTACAAATAAAGTTTTAGCTTTCGTATCTGTATTATCTCTTAGCCAAATCGCAAGCGGTGAAGATTGGCTCCAATTCAGAGGAAATGATCACCGAGGCATATCATTAAAATCAGAAACCCCAACAAATCTAAGTAAGAATAATATTGCATGGAAAATACCTCTACCAGGGAGGGGGTTATCAAGTCCAATTGTTATAGGAAACCGCGTTTTTCTCACAGCCTCCTCAACTGCAGATCAAAGTAGACTCCACGTAATTTGTGCTAACAAGGATAATGGTGAAATCGAGTGGGAGCGACAATTCTGGGCAACAGGGAGAACAATCTGCCATGAGAAGACTTGCGTGGCAGCTCCAACTCCAGTCAGCGATGGAAAAAACATTTATGCATTATACTCAAGTAATGACCTTATCTGCTTAGACCTTGATGGTAACTTGAAGTGGATAAGAGGATTAATGCAAGACTACCCAAATGCAAGTAATAGCCTAGGACTCGCAAGCTCTCCCATTATTGTAGACGGAACTTTAATTGTTCAAATCGAAAATGATAGCGATTCCTTTGTGTCTGGCATTAATCTAAAAGATGGTTCAAATATATGGAAGCTCGCAAGAACGAAGAAGGCTAATTGGACCTCACCTATTAGACTTAATGATAAAGAAGTTGCGATTCAAGGAAGCGAAGGAATAACTTGCGTAAGTGCAAAGTCAGGAACCGTTCAGTGGAGCTTCAACGAAGGAGCTTCAACAATTCCATCCAGTGTGACGTCTGCTGATAGTGCAATATTGTATGTACCCTCAAATGGCATAACCGCAATTAAGCCAAGGAAAGATAATAACACTCCAGAGATTGTGTGGCAGGAATCTCAATTACGTCCCGGCACATCAAGCCCAATCATTGTAGGTGATAATATTTACATCATAAACAGAGCAGGAGTACTCAACGCCGCAAAAAAAGATACAGGTGAAAGATTGTGGAGACTTCGTCTTGAAGGACCCTTTAGCGGCTCCCCTGTTTCATCAAATGGCCACATTTATGTTGCCTCCGAAAGAAAAGGTGTATTCCAATCAATAGACATAAATGGAAAAGAAGGAATGCTACGTGGAAGCATAGAATTAGGAGAAACAATACTTGGCACTCCAGCCATTGCTAATAACTCAATATTCATTAGAAGCGATGGGCATTTATGGAAGATTTCAAATCCAAAATGATAAGCAAGTCATTGGATAGCGGTCTAAATTTAAAAGATATATGTTAATCGGCATATCTCCATTAATAAGTCCTGATTTACTAAAAACTCTATGCATGATGGGACACGGTGATGAAGTAGTTATTGCTGACGCACACTTCCCTTCTGAAAGCCTAGGCCCTCCTTGTCTTAGGGCAGACGGATTGATAATTAATGACTTATTAAACGGAATAATGCCCTTATTTGCGCTGGATGAATTCGTCGAGAAACCTATTACAATGATGACTCCTGCCGAAGGCGATAAAGCAAATCCAGAAATCGAAAAAGGTTATTCACGCATTATTAAGAATTACTCAACTAAAGAAATCTCAATCGAGAAATTGGATCGTTTTGATTTTTACAATAGGAGCCGGTCTGCTTTCGCAGTTGTCGCAACAGGGGATTGCGAAAAGTATGCTAACATTATTTTAAAAAAAGGAGTCACTCCCACCTAATTCATTTACCAATACAGAAGGTTCCAAAAATTTTTCCTAACAAATCCTCGACATCGGCTTTTCCTACAATTTCGCCCACAGAGTCAAGCGCGCACCTTAAGTCTACAGAAACAAACTCACTATCCACTCCCCCAGCTAGAGCGTCTTTGGCTTTAATCAATTCCTTTCGGGAAGTTTCTAGGCAAGCCCTATGTCTTGAATTCACTGCCACTAGATCACTGCCAAAAGTGTCACCTCCAGTCATACAATGATCTACAAGAGCGTTAGCCAACTCATCAAGACCTGTTTCTTTTTCACATGAAACATTAATACCTCCCAAGGATCTATAGGAGTCATGAATCCCCAAGTCATTCTTATTAATAACAAGAAGTCGGTCTAAACTTTCTAAGTTCTTTTGAATAAAATTATTCATTTCTACCAGTGGTTCAGATCCGTCTAAAACTAAAAGAACAAGGTCCGCTCTTTCGATCACCTTCTTTGCTCGGTCCACTCCCTCACCTTCGATTAGATCATCTACATCTCTGATTCCGGCTGTATCTATTAAGCGAACAGGTATCCCTCTTATGTTAGCCATTTCTTCGATAGTATCTCGAGTCGTCCCAGCGATATCGCTGACTATCGCCCTATCAAAGCCCAAGAGAACATTCATGAGACTAGATTTTCCAGCATTAGGAGGACCTGCAATTGCAACCAACAACCCTTCTCGAAGAATCCTCCCCTGCTCAGCGGTATCAATGAGCTGCTCTATCGATTTAATCAAATTGATTAATTTTTCAATAATTTTTTCAATGGCTTCAGGGGCAATGTCTTCCTCAGGAAAATCAATATATGCCTCTACATGCGCCAGAATATTTAATATTTCATTTTTTATATCCTCTACATGCTTCCCTAAACGTCCATCGAGTTGAGAATTCGCAGCTCGCATAGCTAGTGAGGTCCTAGCCGATATAAGGTCCATAACTGCTTCCGCCTGTGTTAAATCCATCTTACCATTTAAAAAGGATCTCTTTGAAAACTCACCAGGCTCAGCAGGCCTTGCTCCAGCTTCAATTACCACATCCAAAACAGCCTGCGTTACAAGCATTCCTCCATGGCAAGAAATTTCAACCGTATCTTCTCCTGTATAACTATTAGGGCCTCGAAAAAATGTAATAAGAACACCGTCTACCTTCTCCTGCTTATTGTTGACAATACTTCCAAAGTGCTGACTCCTAGGAATCGTTGCCCAATTTAACTTATTTCCCTTAAAAATCTTTTCAGCAATCTGAAGCGATTCTGAACCCGAAATTCTAATGAGAGAAACCGCTCCTTGTCCGGGAGGACTAGCTATCGCTACTATTGTATCTTCCACAAAAACTCTTATCTTTAAGAATTAATTAATCTTAGTAGTTCTAAGAACTTTAAATTTTCTTCCATAGTCCCTATAGATACTCTTATCCACTCGGGAAGTTTGTATCCCCTCATAGCTCTTACGATAACTCCTTCGCTAAGCATCTTTTGAAATACTTCGTCACCATCACCAACCTTTAATAATACAAAATTTGCGTAACTTGGAACATACTCAATCCCCATCTTTTCAAATTCACTCTGGAAAAGGCTTCTCCCCTCATCTGTTATCTTCTTAGTCTTATTTTGATGCTCATCATCATCTAGTGCAGCTAAAGCGGCCTCCTGAGCAATTAGATTAGCATTGAAAGGCTGTCTCGTTTTTTGGAGAATTGAAGACAATGATGGAGTCGTAATTCCATAACCAATTCTCAAACCTGCTAAACCTTGAATTTTTGAGAAAGTCCTCATTACAACCACATTCCGTCCCTCCTTAATAAACTTTAAAGTATCTGGGGGAGTGTCTAAAAACTCGTAATAGGCCTCGTCGAAAATTACAATTACATTTTCTGGAATACGTTCCATGAACCTATCAATAGCCTCTTGGGTAACAAGTGTTCCTGTTGGGTTATTTGGGTTTGCAATAAATATTTGCTTCGTTCTTTCATTTATTGCATCCGCCATAGCTTCAAGATCATGAACGAAGCCCGGGTCATTAACTTCTATTGTCTTTGCACCAAAAAGGGTTGCCATCAATTTATAAACAACAAAAGCATGATTTGCTACAATCACCTCATCACCAGGTTTCAAAAACGAATGCCCCAAGAACTCAATTATCTCATTCGATCCATTTCCAAGAATAATATTATCCATGGATAAGGAAAACTTTTCAGCAATAGCATTTCGTAACTTCCACCCACCTCCATCAGGGTAAACATGCACTTCACCAGCTAAAGACTGCATAACTTGAATAGCTTTTGGCGAAGGACCAAGAGGGTTCTCGTTTGATGCCAACTTAACGATATTCTCTGGCTCTAGACCAAGCTCTCGTGCTACATCATCAATAGGTTTACCTGGTTCATACGGAACTAAGTCTCTGAGCTGAGGATTTGCAAATTCGCAAGGATCAATCATACGAAAACCATTCATTCTATGAAGAGCTTGGTCAAGCAATGACCTTAATCATTATATCGCTGAGCAATAGGAATTCTTCTACCGACACCAAAAGCCTTACCAGTCACCCTTAGCCCTGGCGCAGATTGCCATCTTTTCCATTCATTGGCATCTACCCTTTTTGCAATCCATTTAACTATCTCTTCATCATATCCCTTTCCAATAATAGCCGAAACCCCCATAGATTGATCTATATAAAGATCTAGAATCTGATCTAATAATTCATACTCTGGAAGTGTATCCTGATCTTTTTGATCTGGTTTGAGTTCAGCGCTGGGAGCCTTTTCAATAGTGTTCCAAGGTATTATCTCCTCGTCACGATTTACCCATTTTGATAACTTATAAACTAACGTCTTTGGGAGATCACTAATTACAGCTAAACCTCCACACATATCTCCATAGATAGTGCAATAACCTACAGCAAGCTCACTTTTATTACCTGTAGTCAGAAGTAAATGGCCTTTTTTGTTTGAAATAGACATTAGAAGAAGTCCTCTAATTCTAGCTTGCATATTTTCTTCGGTAATGTCTTCGTCATCTTCTCTAAAAACCTCACTCAAG
>JAOFDG010000016.1 GCA_028033615.1 Verrucomicrobiales bacterium
TAGATGAAAGAATCAAAATCTCATTACCTAGCTGTTCTTTCACCTCAATTACGAGTACTAACGGTTACATTTTTCACTGTGACTGCTGCGCTATTCCTAGTATAAAAGAATGGGGTGATTTTAGTGAATTAGGCGGTTTAATCGCACCAAGAAGACTTCTAATCGTTCACGGCATTAAAGATGGGCTCCATAATAAAATAGACGTGGAAAGAACCTCAAACGCAATCAAAGCAATTTATTCAGACTTAAAAATAAGTGACAGAATGTCAATGACCTGGGGCAATTCAGGACACCAATTCTATCCTAAGATCATGTGGCCCTTTATAGAAAAGGCATTAAGACAATGAATCTGAATGATAGGAACTTTACAGTCCTGCAGAGAGATTTTCAGAAGACCATGATCCTCTGAATCCACTTGGATAGGCAACTTCTTTGATCTCCTGACCATCTTTGAAGAGCTTTACGATAATCCCTTTTACTCTGTCAGTGCGCGAACTCGCGCGAGGTGGTCTAGATTGAGTTCACGTCCCTCCAACACATTCAGAAGCCGGCAGTGGTCTTATTTTAGTTAGTTGGACTTTGTCAGTTGTTAAATCTTGGCCAGTTCTCGGTGTAATTGAACTGATACTGGTGGCGCCTGAAGCAACGAGCTCTTGGTTTTTTTCTCCTTTGACTCCGTCAACAGTGTAAAAAATTTGATATTTTACATCAATATTTTCAAATGGATTAGCACCATTATTCCAAACGTTAAACTTAAATCCTGATGTGTAAGAGCTGACTCTTGCATTGTCAGTTTTTTTCTCTGAAGTCTTTTCTTCTTCGTCAGTTATTCTGATTGCAAGTTTTCTAGCAGCCATTGTTGACTGGTACCAATTTACAATATAATCACTGTCGTTCTTACTGAGAGCTTTGACAGGAACGGTCATAACCTTACTATCAGATCTCAAAATTTTTACAGTTCCTTTTGATTGAGAGTAATCAAGCACCTTAGCGTTAAGAGTCTTCGAACCATCAGCACTAGTAAATTTGCGCATATCAGAACCTACTGAATACACACTTAGGCCAACTAAAATAATTAATGATATAATCCCCTTCATAATCCCTTTTTATCATTATCTCATATGCCTAAATCAAATCAAGAGATTTTAATTAGTTAAAATATGCAGGAATTTATTAATAATGAACGTTTTACGTAAAGTTTGGACGTGTTTTTTCTACTTTTTCAAAAGGTTTGAAACCTTATCAGCAGTCAAGCCCTGTACCGGTAACGGGTATCCAAGAGTATTACCGCTAGCCCTAAATCCTCCTCCATCAACATCTACAAAAATTGGATTGTTATAAGCACAAGGGTTCATCGCACTTTGCGTACTACTCCCATACCCTTTTTCTAATGTGAAATTTTCCCCATAAGCTACAACAATAAGGTGTGAATCTTGGCTAAGATTGACCTTAATTCTCTGATCAAATTTAACCACCCCATCTTTGAACATTCCTCCATTATTCTTTCTTGTGAAATTCAGTTTTTTAGATTGCTCTCCATTAACCAAGACCTGAACACGATCAATATCTATCCAATCAGTGCACTGCACCTTAATATTTAATGAAATCTCACCACTTGCTGCCCTAATATCTGCACCAGCAATATTTTCTTGATCGGTTGAAACTTCTAAGTAAGGGCCATTGGTTAAAATCATTTGGCCAGATTTTGAGTTTCTAACTAGCTCTCTCCAATCAATTTTGTCTGGCTCATCAGTAGAGCTTTTAACATAAGTCCTCCAGCCTCCAGTTCCATTTCCATGAACAGTGTGAGCGTCACTAACAGCAATTCCCCAAACCTTATGACCTTGGTTTAAAATCTGAAGCCAAATAAATTCTCTTACATATTTAACTCTACCCCCTGGTCCAAGTTTTTTATCTATTCTGTAAGGTGAGCCATGTAAAATTTCATTTCCAAGATAATTCTGGCTCTCTAATCCATCGAGCATACCACCTAAATTTGCATACCCTCCGTCAATGAGCCCATCACCATTCCAATCAACAAAGTTCTCCTGCATACTAGGATGGTTTATATGAACCCATCTATCAGGATCTGAATCTTGAAAATGCCTTAATGTAATTGCATTCAGCCTTGGGTCTTTTGACCATTGGGGCGCTCCACCATCTTGTTTTTTGGGATCAGGTTTAAAAGGGAAAGCATTAAAGTGGGCACCTGACCCAGTCAATTCTATGCCCGGTACGGTCGATATCACTTTTTCGAGACCTAATGATTTAATTGTTGGGGTCCAATCAAACATTCGATTGTGTTCAGTGGTAGGGACAAACTCCAACTGCTCTGCTGCCATGTTAATGACACGGTCGGAAGTTCCACAGGTATTATCGCCACTAGGCGTCGAATGATTATGATAATCTGTACTAACCCAGCCAGGCGTTTTAACAAGCCTCTCTAACTTTGCGGAAATTTTGACGACTTCACTTGATCCAATATTCACAATCTCTTCAAAATATGAAAACTCAATCCCTCTAGTGACAACGACCCTGTACTCACCTTTAGGCACAGCAACACTAAATTGACCTTTCTCTGAGTGGTATTGATCGATACAACCGTGAGCACGATTATTTGGACCTAGGTATGGAGCCTTTGTTTTGCCATGACCATTGATCTGAACTTTACAGGGAATACTCGCCCCACTTCCATCACTAACATCAAAGATAATACGACTCACTTTAGACATCTGAAATTCTTTTTTAACAACACCCTCATCCCTAAAATTGATTACCTCTTCTAACGGTTGTCTTCCTATATCTGTAAATCTCAGTTTATGTGAATCTTTCTTGGGAAGATAGAATGAAAACTCTCCATTGCTGTCTGGGTAACCCTTGATTTTTTCGCCTTGGATATCGCCAATAATACTTGCTGAAGAAATCGCAGAGGCTTCCAACTCTTTAATCACACCATTGATCTTAACGGTATCACCAGCCCGATTTAATATAACCCCGACTGCTGATAGAGGTGATGTTGATACAGCTAAGAATCGACTAAAGCTGTATTCTTGTGAGGGTTTTAATTTTATGCTATTCGGGATCAAATCACCCTCAGCCGAATAGGCGTACCCACATTTATCAGATGGATCAATTGAATCTGCCCAATTAATATCACCAACTTTACCCTCAGCACCAAACCTGTTCCATGAATCTGATAATTTAACCTCTCTTTCCAGCTGTGTATCATTACGAAGAGTCGTTTTTATTAAAACACCACTCCAACCATTCCTGATGATGTAAAGATGCCTTGTAAATAGGCCTCCACCTTTTGCAGATGTAATTACAGTTTCTATCGCTGCCTCATCCTTATCATTTTGTTCTAAAACCTTAACATATGAAACTCCACCTTTTAATCCTAGAGGTGAAAAAATAGTTATCTGATCGTTATTACTTCCCCTTAGAGATAAATCATAAAGGCACCCCTGCGTCGTACCATTAGCACCCCAAAAAGTTCCCATATTAGCCTTTCTGAAAGGCGCATTTTGAGCAATAACAGCTTCGACTAAATCATTTCTTAGAATGAAATCTCCAACTATTCCGTCCGCCTCTTTCCCACCTGGCAATTCAGAAAACAACGACTCACTAACCTCAAATGCCTCAGGCTTACCTACTGATAATGTTAAAAGACTGCAAAGTAGACTTGAGAAACATAAAAGGAATTTCATTCTACTATCATGAAATAAAACAAGAATTCTGAAAACAGTTTTTTTAGTTCCTGGATAGTTTAATTACCTCAAATCGAATTTGACTGATTTTTTATATTCTTTTTGACCCCCATTTTTAAGTGTCACCTTAACGACTGTCGTTACATCAAAGACTGGTAAATCCGCAGGTAGATTAGGTGTTTTATGTATTAGTTCAACTTTAGTGGCATCATCCAAAATGGTTGTCTTTTTAACATCCAGAGACCTGGTCCCAAAAGATCTTCTATCGGTAAATCTTGGTCCTGAAACAGGGCCTCTTCCAAAGAGTTTTTGAGGCACTCCAACAGATACAACTTCATCAACAATCACATGGCTTTCATTGCAGTCTATAATTTCATTAGATCTTTCGCCAATTAGTCTCTCGATTGTTATATCAATACTTCTAGAATTTAAGTCAATCGTTTCACCTGTCTTCCCCCCTTGTTCGGAAGATAAATTAACAACCATTCCGAGCTCACAGTCCTCACAACCCTCAAGAACAAGAGATGCTCCTGGACCAGTATCAAGAGCAACAACCGGAACTTTAATATGACTTGAATCAACCAACCAAAATGAATCAGTCGCCGTTCCAGCAACCAGCATAGTGCCCCCTATAATACCACAGTCACCATTATCATTTCTTCCATCAAACATTATAGGAAAAGTTTGGCGCCCTCTATCCTCTGTCTCCCATCGATATTTAACTAATGTTCCAAACATTAAAACCTGAACGTCATTATGACCTTTATTATATATGAGTGGTATCATCCCCCAATAATCAGGCTTGCTCGCCTTGAAGGAAATCGTTGTGTGTTTTGTTTCAGGATTAAGTTTAAAGATTGCCTCATTATCTACTATTAGATTAACACTAGCCCGTGGGACATCGACCCTGTCGTTGAGAATATACTCACCTCCAAGAACGATTGTATTTATATTATTAGCTAGACTCCATTCAATACTTAATTGCGGGTCAGAGTGCTTAAACAAGACTGCCTCACCATCAATTCTTTTAACGACCGTCTCATTTTTTTGTTTGGATACGATAGCAGTCTCTTGCTTCCATTCTCCGTGAGATTGACATAGGAAGATCAGAAAAAAAGAAACGATAAGTCTTATAATATTCATCATATCTTTTAGATTATAAATTCAGCCTGTGCATGTTTCTATAAATACGAAAATAATCACTTGGATTTATTTATCACACTCACCTTAGCAAAAAGAACCTTATTGATTTCGTTTTTCCGCTTTCCCATTCTCAACAAACCTTCACCACAAGTAACTAGCCATTCATTAGCACCCAGTTGACATACTCCAGAATTGCCAAGAGTTGCCTCATTTTCTTCAAGTAACACCTTCTCAGTATTTCGTATCACACATAGTCTCTCAGGATCAACTTCTGCAATAAATAGAGGGGCTCTATGTCTAAATATATGGTTATTATCTCCAGCACGACGTGTATATATCAGGAAAAGTGACCCTCCAGCACTTATCCAATGTTGTTGAGTGTTGTAGCTTTCTAGCGGCTTACCATCATCAAACGTCCATTCACGAATTTTTTCAAAAGACAAACCATCTCCTCCTTTTGTAACAAATCCACTATGGTCAGCTCGAAGGGTTAAAAAGTATTCTCCCTTATGCTCGATAAGAGACGGCTCATAAAGCCCTCTGTCTCGGGGGATTGAATGCTCGGTTCCATGCTTTAGATAAACGAGTTTTTCTCCATCAAATCTGCAAAGAGCAACAATGCTTGTATAATTAACTTTTTTTGAATCTGCCATGTATCGAACCGGCAACAGTATATCTCCATTTGGCAAATCAACTCTTTGTGTATTACCCGCGTTTACGGCAGTAATAATATTTCCTGCATGATCCTTTTCAGGCATTTCCAAAAATCGCAACTTTCCCCATTCACCATTTTTAGGATCCATTACAGCATAAGAGATTTTTTCCCTTCTTATGTTTTCATTTGTCCCCTTCTCAAAATTGAAGGTTTTCCCAGTCGATATAACTTTCCCCGATTTTTTATGATAGGTTGGCCAAAGATCACCTGCGCTAACTTCATAACCATCGTCTTGTTTGAACCTTCTTAGTGAATCTAACCTTTTAGGCTTACTCCATGTCCTTCCTTGGTCATAACTTACCGATTCAAATATATCATGAAAATCATGAGATACAGCGCGACCAGTTTCAGACATCGTTGTTACCCACTTTGAATTAGCCCCTTTCCCATCGGTGGATGATGGGACAAAAGCAGTACGTGCTTGCCACCAATCCCATTGTAAATCACGTCCCGGTATCGATGAAAGCAATTCAATTTTAAGATTTACACTCCCTTTTTCATCTCCAAATGATCGAGTTTTGGGGAATATCAACAATAATAGAATGATAAAATATAGATTCTTCATTTATTATATTTAGAAGACGATCACTTATTTAATCAATAATCAATTCTATTGATTATTGATTAATGATTTCTTAGCCTTCACATGAATAACTTAATTCATGGCCTCATTAATGAAATGTTTCTTATCCTCATGCATATTTCTTCTCGGATTTTCATCTATTGCTTCCTCTAAGGACTATATCCCTGGCAAACAATTTGAATATAAATCTAAAGATCTTCCAAAGGGTGTCTATCAATACTCTGTATGGGTACCAAAGAACTACGATCCTAAAAAAGAATATCCGGTGGTTTTCTATCTTCATGGTGGAGGCGGATTAAAATTTCCCTCCTATGGAAAAAGAAATATTATATCCAATCGTCTTGTAGATAATCAAAATTGGACAAGCGCTGGCTACAGTGGAAATGCTCATGGACTTCATCAATACATTCACGTAGCTCCTGTAAAGGAGATCTATGAGTGGGAAGCAAAAAAATTCAAAGCTCTCTTAAAACATGTTAGTGGTAAGGTTAACATTAATGAAAATAGAGTTTACGTGACCGGCTTCAGCATGGGAGGCCAAGGCACGTGGATTGTTGGGTGTGGATCAAAACTAGAATACAAAATTGCAGCAATGATGCCACTCGGTGCGTGGGGATGTGAATGGGTGAACCATGGAACCACCCCTGAAACATGCATGACTACAAAAACACCAGTATGGGTACTACACTGTCCATATGATGAAATATCAATAATTTCTGATCAAATTGATCTCTTTAAAAACCATCTAAATTGTGGTGGATACGGACGATTTACAATGATCCCCGGAGAAGGTCATATTCAGAGACCAAGAGGAAACGATGATGAGGGTTTGAGCATGAGGGTAGCATGGATGCTCTCACAAACTTATGGGACCCCTCACAATTATATGATTCAAACGAAGGGGGGCGTCATACTAGAAGCAATTGAAGGTGAACGCCCCTTCATTGGCGACTCGAGCACTTACGGCTTCTTTGAGCCAAAAACCAAAATAAACATATCGGCCGCAGAAATGAAGGATGGTAAACGGTTTCTCAAATGGGCCTCACTAAAAGGAAAATTTGAAGACCCTAATTCAAGAAGAACTGCGTACATTACCGGCAATGACGACTCTGAGATTTTTGCAATTTATGAGAATCAGAATGTAAAACTTTCGGTCGTAGGAGGAAAAGCCAAACCGAAAAACCCAAAACCTGGCGATACAGTTACCATAACGCTGAATAAAAAACAAAAAGGTAAGTCCTTTCTGTTCTGGCAATCTGATCCCCCCATTGAGCTTACTCAACCGTATGACCGCACTGTTCAATTCTGCATGCCTCCAAATGATTTAAAAATCATTGCGAAACCAAAAAAATACTAACATAGGGTTCTAATGTTAGATAATAACGACAATCAAGAAATCGAAGACGAGATTTCCCCTCCGCCTTTAAGTCAATTCGATAAGGAACTTTTTAATGATAACCTTTTTTTGAATTCTAATCACAACTCCAAAACTACTAGATCACTAATAATCAGCATTATTCTCATTATAATAGTTTCATTAATGTTCTTCGTTATTATGAGCCAATTCCGAAAAAACATTAACACTGAAAGTCGTGACAATGAACAGAACTCAACACAAGAATCTCGTCAGCTCTGAGCGGCCTCATCTTATTTAACATGAACGTTGCAAACTTTGCTTAAATTACTTTATACAATTTCAATATTAGCTTATTGCGCCATCAGAATTGAGGCAAAGAATGTTCTGTTTATTGCCATTGACGATTTACGCCCTGCTCTTGGTTGTTATGACGATCAGCTTGCAATCACACCAAACATCGACAAACTAGCAACGAGCGGAACTGTTTTCAAAAAAGCCTATTGCCAACAATCTTTATGCAGCCCATCTCGTCTATCATTAATGACCGGATTGAGGCCAGATACCACTAGGGTGTGGGATCTTAGGAAACACTTTAGGGATTCTGTTCCCAATGCTATTACCTTACCCGAACAATTTAAAGCCCATGGCTATAAAACCCAATCAATCGGTAAAATCTTTCATGGTAATGGCAAACCATCAAAAGACGACAAATCGTGGTCCAACCCTCCAATATATGACCAAGTAAGGGATAAAAAACTTAGGTATGCCTTAGATATAAATCTCAAAGGGAACTCTCATAAAGAAGCTTCATCTGAGAGTGCTGAAGTCGAAGATGATTACTACGTGGATGGTAAGGTTTGTAATACTGCAATCGATACTCTAAAAGATTATGCAAAATCCGGAGAAAAGTTTTTTCTAGCTATCGGATTTCGCAAACCCCACCTACCTTTCACTGCGCCTAAAAAGTATTGGGACCTCTATGATAGAAAGGCGATCACCCCACCTATAAATTCTACCTATCCAAAAAATGCACCAGAAATCGCCACCCGAAGCTGGTTAGAATTAGAGGGCTATTCAGACATCAAAAAAAATAAAGTTATCTCAGACCAAAAAGTCAGAGAGTTAAGGCATGGTTACTATGCATGCGTAAGCTATATCGACGAATTAATTGGCAAGATAATGTTAACGCTTAAAGAAACCTCTTTAGATGGTAATACTATTATTTGCCTTTGGGGCGACCATGGATTTCATCTCGGCGAACAAGGCTTGTGGACTAAAGCCAACAATTTTGAACTTAGCACTAGGGTTCCTCTTATTATAAGTATCCCCGATCAAAAAATAAAAAATAGAAAAACAGACACACTTGTTGAACTCATTGACATTTATCCAACTCTTTGCTCGGCATGTAATGTACCAACACCTAAAGAAGTGGAAGGCAAAAGTTTAATTTCTATAATCAACAATCCCAGTTCAAGTTTTAAAGAAGCCGTATACAGTCAATTCCCAAGACATAAAAAAAATAACAGGCACTCTAACAATGGAGACATCATGGGATATAGTGTAAGAACACAAACTCATCGCTATACCGAGTGGAGAGAAAATAGCACAGGAAAAATCATTAACACTGAACTCTACAACTACCTTAAGGATCCACTTGAAATGCAAAATGTTGCCTCATCAAAAGAATCCCATCCAGAAATCACCGAACTATCAAAATTACTTTTTTCAGTTTGGCCGAATCTTAAAAATAAATAATAGAGAAAGCCAAAAAAGGTTTGTGTTCGTAGTAATCATGTTATGACTGAAAAATTCATTCAATTCTTAGAGAACTTCAGTTCAGAAACATTAGAAGAACTTGAATCCATCTACCACGAGGACATTTCTTATATCGATCCGATCAACAAGGGCCAAGGAATTAAACACTTGAGACTAATAATGCAGGATTTGATCAAGGTATTTAAAAATGTGAAATTCGAACTTCTGGAAACTTCTGAAAATAAACAACTGGCCTTTGTTTGCTGGAACATGACTTACAAGTTCCGTGGAAAAAATTATTTAATAAATGGTGTTAGTAAGTTGGATTTTGATGATTCCGGTAAAATAATTAAACACGAAGATTATTGGGATGCTTCATTTCCTCTATACGGAACATTTCCATTATTGGGTTTATTAATGAAAGGAATTAGACGCTTAGTTTCTGTCAAACCACCTAAATAGGTTCTTCATTTGATAGAATTTTAATTTTTATCTCCGTCAACATTAGAGTTGGTGTATATATCCATGACATGAAAGAATGGTTCATCTTCACTCTATTGTTTTTTCAATTTAATTTCTCAGCTCATTCCTCAAAAAGCAGTAAACCCAATTTTATATTGGTTTTTTGCGATGATCTTGGTTACGCAGATATAGGCCCCTTTGGGGCTAAAAATCACTCAACTCCTGCGTTAGATAAAATGGCCAAGGAGGGAATGAAACTGACAGATTTTTATTCAACCTGTCCAGTTTGCACGCCATCACGTGCTAGTTTAATGACAGGCTGTTATCCGAGAAGAGTTAACATGCATGTGGACGAAAAAAATCTGTGTGTACTTTTTCCTGGTGCAAAAAAAGGTCTCAACCCTAATGAAATCACCGTTGCTGAAACACTTAAAAAACAAGGGTATGCAACCAAATGTATCGGTAAATGGCACTTGGGTGATCACCCCAAATTCATGCCAACCAATCATGGCTTTGATTCATACTATGGAATTCCATACAGCAATGATATGAATCGAAAGGAAATACCACTTCCTCTAGTTAGAGATCTTAAGGTAGTAGCAGACAGCGTGCAGAGAGATGAAACTATCACAGAAAAATACACTACCGAGGCTGTTAATTTCATTAAGGAAAACTCGAAAAATCCTTTCTTTCTCTATTTACCTCACACTGCAGTCCATTTACCACTAGTCCCCGGAAAAAGGTTCAAGGACACGAGTAGTAATGGTCCTTACGGAGATTGGGTAAACGAAGTTGACTGGTCAATGGGAGAAATATTCAAAACCCTTAAAAAATTAGGAATAGACGAGAATACTTTAGTGCTATTTACCTCTGACAATGGCTCTGCGAGAGAAAAACAAGGAAGTAATTTACCTTTAAGAGGACGTAAAGGACGTACGGATGAAGGTGGCATGAGAGTACCTTGCGTTGTTCGTTGGCCAGGAAAAATCCCTGCAAACACAGCAAGCAGCGCCATAACAAGCACACTCGATATACTTCCAACATTTGCGGCAATATCTGGAGCTAACTCTCCTAAAGATAGAATCGTTGATGGCAAAAACATTTGGCCTATTCTTAGCGGAATGAGTCATAGCCATCCAAGAGATGCATTTTTTTATTACCAAATGGAACAACTACAAGCCGTACGTTCCGGAAAATGGAAATTGACCCTTGCTATGGACTCTAAAAAACGTAATTGGGGGAAACCGGAGGGAAAAAAAGAATTAGCATTATACGATCTTGATAATGACATCCATGAAGATAAAAACGTGGCTGAAAGTAATCCCAGAATCGTAAAAAAACTTCAATCTCTCGCGGAATCAGCTCGTAAAGACTTAGGCGATCTCAATCTTAAGGGAAAAGGGCAAAGAGAGGCTGGTTGGGTAAATACCGCATCGCCAAGATTAAAAGAAAAATAATTTCAGATAAATTTTTAGATCATTTGCATCAATGTTGTAATATTCATCTCAAATAGACATTTATCTATTGTGAGCAATACCTTTTCAATGAAGAGAAAAATCATCTATCTGGCACTTTACTCGATTCTACCAGTTACTACATTTTTCATAGGCATCAAACTACAGTCTAATCAGAATTCACAAGCTCTAAATGAATCTAAAAAGCTTCAGGCAGACAAATCATTGCCAAAACCCGAAATCTCGCATCTAACAAAAAAAGCGTCTCAAGACGAGAGCAAGTTATCAAAAGCAACCACCACTCAGACTAACTCACTCTCACTTGAGCCATTAGATAAACCATCCTTAGACTCTTCTGAAATTAAAACCATAGGGCAATCTATGGTTTCCGAATTAAACCCTCTCAAGAGACGTTCAATATTTAATTCTCTGCTCGAAGGAATGACTCTAGAAAATGCCCAAGAAATTAGAGCGCAGATAAAGAGGTTAGATCAAAACAGTTCCGAGTTTAGAGATTTTCATTTTATATGGGGATCAATGGCCGGCGCAGAGGCTGTTATCAATGGGACTAAAACCTCGGAACGAGACCTTCATATTACAATGACAGGCTGGGTCTCGAGCAAACCTGATGAAGCAATCGCTTGGTTTGATAAAATCGACACGTTAAATGATAAGCGGCTCAATAAAAACGATCTCAAAAGAAGTGTCGTGGATGGACTTTCAAACATTGATCCTAACCGTGCTGCCAGTTTTATAAGTAGCTTAGTTCAATCAGGAGATAAAGATGCTAATAAATTGATTCACAATGTAGCCCGTAAAGTAACCCAAACCATGAATCTCGAAGAGGCTGGAGCATGGGCCGACGGCCTTACCAACAAAAATATGCGTAAATCCGCAATGGACTCAATAGTACCTAGATTTGCTTATTCTGATCCTGAGTCAGCATCTAAATGGGCTGCAAGCCTACAGTCAGATATGGCATCCACAGCTATTCAGAAAGTGGGAGAGGCCTGGTCTCACAGGGATCCCTCTGCCAGCGTCCAATGGCTTGAATCTTTACCAGAAAGTAAGGGCGCGAACTCTGGCATTGAAAATGCATTAAACCACTGGGCACGTCGCGATCCTAAGAGCGCCAGCGATCACCTTGTGGGAATGCCTGATTCAATTCAAAAGGACCGTGCTATTAAAGGTTTTGCTTCAAGAGTTGCCTATGAGGACCCCCAATCTGCCTTAGTATGGGCGAATACAATTCAGGATGAAAAGATACGCGACGGTGCGCTTAGGGATACTGGGCGAGCTTATTATAAACGTGACAAAACCGGAGCACTACAATGGTTGGAAACTAGCGGCCTCCCTCCAAAAACAATCAACGAAATCCTTCCTAAAAAATAATCAAACCGAGGATCACCTCTTACTGGCTGGCTTCATTTCGACCTTGGATTTTTTAGAATGCTCATTCACATCTTGGACCAGAACCTCTATTGCCTTTTCTAGTTGTCTGTCTTTACCCGAAGATATTTCCCCTGGCAACGGCCAAACTATGTGATCAGGCACCGCTCCATTTCTTTCCATGTCTTCCCCGTTCGGTAGAAACCATCCTCTACCTGGCATCCTAATCGTTCCCAGATCCATAATAGATTTTGAACCCGTCGAGATCACCCCTCCAGCAGTTGGAACTCCAACTAACTTCCCTCTTTTTAAATTCTTTATGGCATGACTGAATATTTCAGCATTACTAAAACTTTTTTCGTTACATAATACTACAATTGGTTTTGTCCAAGTCGCATAAACTCTTCTATCTCCGGGATACCCTGAACCTCCTCCTCTAGGTATTGTTGTTGCATGAACAGGGGGAACAAGAACTGTTAATAAATGATCAGCGGTAAAACCACCTCCATTATTTCTTACATCAATAACAAGTCCTTCTTTGCCATCACCTTCAGCATAGATTTCTCGTTCGAATTTTTGAAACTCGCTCCACATCATCCTTTCAACATGAAGATAACCCAGTCTTCCTTCTGACAACTTATTAACTAACTCCTTATTTCCCCTTACGTCATCATCTTCCATTAGTGCTCTAGCTGTGGAATACGTTATTGGCCTGACTGTAACAACCCTCTCAGTTTTTTCCTCGTCTGTTGCTAATACTTGCAAATCAATATCTCTATCGATACGACCATTTAACATTTCTTTGATATCATCTCCATTATTAACCTCCACTCCATTAATTTTGGATAAGACTTCACCCTTTCTAATCATGGATTTCTCTTGATCGCTAGGACCATTAGTAATCACTTTTTTAACCCTAAGACCATTACCTTCATGCTCAACATCAAAGATGAGGCCTAAATGAGCCGTCTGATCGATCCAACCTTTTGGTTTGTATAAACTACTGCTAGAACTTCTAAACCCCATGTGGGAGGCATTTAATTCCCCGAGCATCATTGATATACTCCTACTGAAAGAATACCGATCAACCGCATTAGCCGCCATCTCTTGATACTTATCTTTAATTTTATCCCAATTTTTATTGTTTAATGCAGAGTCATAAAAACCATCTCTCATCGCTCTCCAAGCCTGAAGAAATCCAACCTTGTAATGAGAAGGCAACGACCTTTTCAAAAGAACTTTAAAAGGATACGCTTCACTTTTACCCTTAGCAAAAGCACCAGGAACACCGCCAGAATAGTACACAATCTTATTATCCTTAGAGAGCCATCTTGGCATGTAAATAGTTTTTGAAATAAGAAGTGACGGGGTCGCTGATTTGACCGGGAAATCGACAGTATACACTCCTTGTACTCCCTTTATTTTTCCAGAAAAAGCCAACTTCTTTGAATCAGGCGACCAAAACAGATTACTTTCAGCAACATCTGGTATTGATATACGACGGATTCTTTTATTGATCCCATCAAAATCAATCAATGAATCTTGAGGCGCTGCCGCATTCTCTTCCTTAGGTGGCTCGGGTTTAGGCTCAACCTTCTTTTGTTTTACAGGAAGGTTGAACATCATTCTCAACCCTTTAATAAAACGACTTTCTTGAACGTCTTCCTTTCCGGAGGCTTTTTCTATCTTTGGATTTGAATTTGAAGGCTTTTTTGGACGAGCCTTTTTCATTAGATCGACAGCCTTATCCAAATCCCGCTCACGACTACTAATCTGTTCATCAGATTTTTTGAGCCATACATAATAAATATCAGTTTCCGTATCAAACCTTCTACCAGTGAATGCAAGCAGCTTACCATCCGGCGACCATTTAACCCCTCCATCTGAGTCTGGATGTCTTGATAAGTTAAAAGGAGCCTTTGACCCATCGACCGGAATAATCCAGATATCCCTGTTAAAGTTATTATCATAAACGGAGTAAGCTATCCATTTACTATTAGGCGACCAATCATATCGAGGAGCATTCCATGAACTAATTATTTTTCTTTGATTCTTTCCATCAGCATCGGCAATCCACAAATCTCCCTGCCCCTTTATCATAGATATACTCTTGCCATCAGGACTGTAAATAATGTCTTCAATTACCTCACCATCTTCACTTAAATTTTCAGTTTTGAACTCCTCATTTTGCCACCAATAAATATTATCATCCGCTCTACTCGCTCGACATAACCTCGCAGACAACCCGTCATCAGAGATATAGATAATACTATTACCATCTGGTGAAAATACTGGCTCCCTTTCTTCAGCAGCACTGTCTGTAATTCTTTTGGGTTCTTTTAAAACCGTGTCCATCACCCAAAGATCACCTCCAGCAACAAAAGCAATCTCAAGCCCATCCTTCGAAAAAACAGCCTGGCCGGCGGTTCTTATTTCTAGTCTTTCTTCATCACTACTGCCGGATCTCTCACCACTATTCCAAATTACAATTTTTTCTGGTTCTATTTCCTCCTTACTGAAATCAATTTTGTAAAATGCAGCAAGATGTCTAAACACGATAACACTCCCATCCCTTGATACACTCGGAAGCATGACCGAATCATCTTCAAAGTGCGTTATCTTTTTTTCATCACCACCATTAATCGATCTTTTATATAGATTAAAAGCACCACTTTTCCCTGAAATATAATAGTATGAACTATCATCAGCATCCCATCTCGGAGAACGGCTTCCCTCTTCTTCTGAAACCAATTTTGTAAACTTTTTATCATTCCAAAGCCAAATCTGAGCTGACTGACTACCCTTATAACCTTTTCTATAAAGACCTACTCCACCTCGCTGAAAAATAACTTTCCCATTTTTTGAAATACGACCTTCGTCACCATGTGCATCAAATAATAACTCTTCATGACCTATCGCCTTACTGCTAATTTTGAAAAACCTATCCACTCTCGGCCCACGATGATCTCGTTTTGAACGAACTAGTAAATGGTTCCCCTCGGGATACCAATCCATTAGAAAATACCCTTCAGAATGGTTGGTTATTTTTTTCAAATTACCACCATAAATAGAAGCTGTATAAACCTGCCAAGAACCACTTCTCTGACTTGCGAATGCAATGTTTTTTCCATTAGGTGAAATTTTTGGGGAGGTCTCTTGTGCCTGGTGAGTCGTTATCCGTCTGATTTTTCCTCCCTCTGTGCTGGTAGTCCAAATATCTCCATCCCAAACAAAAGCAAAAAACTTTCCGTCAGGTGAAACGTCTGGCTGAGTAGCCAACTCAACGATCTCAGCTCCTTTAGGAATACTTTGACCCAAAATAGGCTTTGTCGCCACCAAAAGACAGATAGTTAAAAAATAGAATATATTAAGCATAGAAGGTATAGTAGTGCTAAAAATTATAAATTTTTACGAAAATTTAAAGATTTTTATAAAATAATTAAATATTAGCCCATTCTATTGCCAATAATTATTCAGATCTCATCGTTTTTTCGACAAATATACGATACGTTTGTTTCCCTACTGAAATCAAAAACCTGCCTTCCCTTGTACCTGAACCGGCTTTGTTATAATTCAAATAGGTAATAACTTTCAACCACTCCTCAGGATCAGTTACAACAACTTTTCTACCCGGCATCCTCGATGCGGCAATTATAGCAGACAGGACCTTAGCATTTTTTCCTGGATCTTTAACCGCTATAAGCTTTTGCCCCTGCAAAACGGTCAACCTCCGTGATTGTGTAGGGTTAACAAATTCTGATGACACGACACCCATGGCCTCTCTACTCAGAGACATTGTCCGAGCGGATTGCATTACCAACGCAAGATTTTCTCGAAAACTTTCTGGATAATCAGAAAAAGGAATGAGTGGAGATGTATGTACTGATCTACCATTATTCGAAGAAACTCCAATCTTAACCTTTTCCGCATCTTTAGAGGCTTTGGAAAAGCTTTTGTTATCAGCAAAAAGAATATCTTTCCTACTTGCTAATGAAAGTAACTTTTTACCCATTCCATTAGCAAGTATTGGAGAATATTTTACAACGTATGGGGTCGTGGCCAATCCTTTTAAGTTTGTCTTTTCAATCACCCAACAACTTCCATTTGATTGTATGTCAATACAGGTCACTCCCCTTCCCTTGGCATGATCAATGACTACCCACATTGAATCAGCTTCAACATTACCCTCTTTACTTTTTTCCAATAGTTCATCAACTGAAGGAATGACTGGACTTGCTTTTTGCGTCTTAATTCCTTTATTTTGATTATTTCTACTTTTTGACTTATCACTTTTGTCAGAATCAGCGACTGTTTGTGAAAACAGTAAATTCGTTGCAAGAAATGAATAAATCAGGGTAAGCACTACAGTCATCATAATAATTATAACATAACTTAAATTTATAACTCTCAAAGCAACAATGCCACTAACTATTAATGGTGAAGCCATCGACGATAATCTTCTAGATGCAGAATTTAGTCAAATCAAGGCTCATTTTGAGCAACAAGCCAATGTGAGTTGCTGTGAAAGAGATGACGAGTTTATGGGATACGCAAAAGACAACTTAATTGCAAGAGTCCTTCTTTCCCAAAAAGCAAAATCAACTATTCCTGACCCGAGTCCCGAAGATATTGACGCGCACCTAAACAAACTCATTGATGAAAACGGGGGTAAAGAGGCATTTTTCTTTAAGCTAGGAATTGCTCCAGGCAATGAAGATGAAGTCCGTAAGGATATCATTGAAACTATGAGGGTTGATTCTTTGATTGATCAGGTAACAGGAAAAAATCATGAGCCCACAAAAGAAGAAATCCAGAAATATTATAAAGAGAACTCTACTCTCTTTATGACCGCAGAAGAAATAAGGTCATCTCATATCTTCAAATCATTACAAGAGGCTGAAAACAAAGAAAAATTATTTAAAGAAATGAGAGAAGTTAGAGAACTAGCCAGGAAAGGAACCGACTTCATGGACCTTGTACGTAAGCATAGCGACAAACCGGAAGAGGAGGCCGACCTTGGCTGGTACAAGCGAGGAGAACTTATGGATGAATTTGAGTTAATCACATTCTCTATGGATATTAATGAAATAAGTCCAGTCTTTGCAACCCAATGGGGAATGCATTTAGCGAAGGTAACAGACAAAAAACATCCTGAGCAAATCCCTATTGATCAAGTTGAAACCGAAATTAGTGAAATGATCAATTCAGAGCATCGTGATTTAAAATTAAAGAATTTTATCAATGATTTGAGAAAAGATGCAGAAATAGTTGACGAGAATTCAGACAAATCTGAGGACTAATTAGAAATAATTATTTTCCTCTTCGTAATCTAGCCCCAAGAGCCTCAAGTTTACGGTCTAAATGTTCGTATCCCCTATCTATATGATATAGCCTATTAATTTCAGTAGTTCCTTCAGCCCCTAGGGCAGCGAGAACAAGGGCTGCCGATGCCCTAAGATCGCTCGCCATTACAGGCGCTGCACTTAATTGATCCACTCCTCTGATAATTGCCATCGAATCCTTTAGCGTAATATTAGCACCCATCCTTTTAAGTTCAGGCACATGCATAAATCTCATGGGAAAAATGGTTTCCTTGACCATGCTAATACCAGGTGTGTTTACAAACAAAGCACACATCTGAGCTTGCATGTCTGTCGGAAACCCAGGATATGGTTCAGTTGTAATTTCATTTGGCTTCGGATCCTTTGACGAATCCACATGAATTTTATTTTCATCCACAACTCTAATATCATGACCAGATTCTAGAAGCACTGAAGTGAGAGATTCTAGATGTTCAAAACAAACATTTTCAAGAGTTATTCCGTCTCCTATAACCGCACCAGCTACCATAAATGTACCTGCCTCTATTCTATCAGGAATCACTACATGTTCGCCTCCGGATAAATCTTCCACACCTTGAATGACAATCTTACTTGTCCCTGCCCCTTCAATCCTAGCGCCTAAAGAGTTTAGGAATTTTGCCAAATCTGCAACTTCAGGTTCTGCAGCAGCACCTTCTATAATTGTTACACCTTCAGCGAAAACTGCAGCCATCATAACATTATCAGTTCCTAGAACGGTGGATCCATACTGTCCGCTCATGTTTATGGTTGCACCACGTAAGCCTGATGGAGCCACCACTTTAATATCTCCCCCTTTCACCTCCACTTCAGCCCCCAACGCTTCAAGTCCCCTAAGATGCAAATCAATAGGCCTATCTCCAATTACACATCCTCCTGGAAGAGAAACCAAAGCCTCTCCATTCCTTGCCAGCATTGGCCCAAGCACGCAAACTGAGGCCCTCATTTTCCTAACTAAATCATAGGGAGCCATCGAAGCCACTTTCTTAGCACTCACAACAACGTTTCCACTTGCCCTTTCAACATCAGCACCCAGAGTGGACAAAATCTGTACCATATAGTTGGTATCACTAAGGTCTGGGACATTTCGTAAAACACACTCTCCTTCAGTGAGTAATGTGGCTGCCAGGATTGGCAGAGAACTGTTTTTAGATCCACTGATCCTAACATTTCCGGATAGTCGCGTTCCTCCTTCTACATAAAGCTTTTCCATAGTTATATACAGTCTGATCTCTTGGTCATAATGTTGCTACTACAAAACGGTCGATTTGGCTTATATCTTTCAAAGATTCTATTTTTTTATAGCCTTCTTCTAACAAAACATCTGAAACAGTCTCAGCCTGCTCATCACCAATTTCTAGAGCAATCACACCTCCTTCTAATAGAAGTGACTTTGACTGTGAAATTAATTCTTTAATTAAAGTTATTCCATCAGGGCCTCCATCAAGAGCTGTTTTAGGTTCATGTTTGAGCTCTTCATCCAATAACTCTATGTCTTTAGATTCTATGTATGGAAGATTAGAAACAATTAAATCAAAATTTTCCTGAGTATCACTCAACAGATTAGATTTTAAAACATTAAATCTATCTAAATTAATACCTGATAGTTTAATATTCTCGCGAGATAACTGTAGAGCATCTTCCGACAAATCGATCATATTAATTAGCGAATCCTTCCAAAGGTAAGCAAGTGAAATTCCGATAACTCCCGAACCGCAACCAACATCACAAATATGTTTTGGTTTTTCTATGCTTTCATACCTAGCCGCTAAAACACCAATCAACTCTTCTGTCTCAGGCCTAGGAATAAGCGCCCTTCTATCACAAAAAAATTTCTTACCCATAAACTCAACATCTCCAAGAATGTATTGCAATGGTTCCCTACTACCTCTTCTTTTAATATACTCTCTTAAAGGAGATAATTCCTTTTCCTCAAGGGGGCGATCATAAGATAGATACAAATCAATTCTACTGCACCCTAAGACCCTCGCGGTTAGGTGCTCCATATTAAGCCTAGCATCTTCAACGCCACGTTTTTCAAGATACATCGAACCACTCTGCAATGTTTCAAGCAGGGTTTTCATAAAACATATTTCACTTCAACCCTGCCTCCTCGAGCCTCTCTGCCATCTCAGAAGCTTGAAGCCCTTCAACAAGCTCTTCAATTTGACCAGCAAGAACACCTTCGAGATTATGTAAAGTCAGACCAATTCTATGATCAGTGACTCGATTTTGTGGAAAGTTGTAAGTTCTTATTTTTTCTTCCCTACCACCGCTACCAATGAGGTTTCTTCTCTTCTCTGAATACTTTGCCGCTTCCTCTCTCTGCTTAGCTTCTAACAATTTTGATCTCAATATGGTAAGCGCTTTCTCTTTATTCTTCGTCTGACTTCTTCCATCCTGACATCTGACCATAATGCCAGTAGGAATATGTGTCACTTGAATACAAGAATCTGTCGTGTTTACGTGCTGCCCTCCAGGCCCCCCCGATCTGGTTGCTTGAATATTTAATTCATCAGGTTTTAACTCAACGTCAACATCCTCTGCCTCTGGCATTACCGCAACAGTAGCTGTTGATGTATGAATTCTTCCCTGGGTCTCTGTGTCTGGAACCCGCTGGACTCTATGAACTCCACTCTCATATTTCAAAATTCGGAAAACCTCATCACCTTTGACTTTAATCGTCACTTCCTTAAATCCACCAACTTCAGAAGGGCTTGATTCCAGTGGCTCTATTTTCCATCCACGAAGCTCACTATACCTTTGGTACATTTTGAAGAGGTCACCAGCAAATAATGAAGCTTCATCTCCTCCAGTGCCTGCACGAATTTCAACGATAGCATCTCTATCTTCTGTAATATCTCTAGGTAACAGAGAGTACTGTATTTCAAGCTCTAATTTTTCACATAAATTCTCTAGCTCGGGAATTTCCTCTAGCGCTAGCGCTGCCATTTCCTCATCACTTCCTTTTGATAACTCATGATTATCTGAAAGCTGTCGGCGCGCATTGGAGAATTTTTCCCACTCCTCTAATAGCTTTTTATTTTGATTATACTCTCTTGAAACTTCAGCAACCTTCTTAGTGTCGGAGTAAAACTCCTCTTGCGACATTTCGTGCTCCAACTCTTTGACCCGGTCTCTTCTTTTATCAATTAGCGGTTCAAATTCCATAGAAAGTATTCTGATTTTCTCTTAGATTCTAATATCAACAATATAACTAATACACCAAGAATAAAGGTTTAGTTAAACCCTCAAATTACAAACTTTGGTGATAACGACGCTTAAGCCTCTGTCTCGGCTGGCACAGAATCAGCAGCTTCAGTCGTCTCGACTTTTTTGGAAGCTCTTCTCGCCTGCGTTCCTCCAAACCTCTTCTTAAATTTCTCAACCCTACCTGCAGTATCAACGAACTTTTGTTCACCAGTAAAAAATGGGTGGCACTTCATGCAAATACCTATTTGAAGAGAGCTTACCGTTGAACGAGTTTCGAAAACTGTCCCACAAGTGCATGTGATAGTTGATGCTTGGTATTCTGGATGCAGTTCTTCTTTCATTTCACCGATATTTTTAACGCCTCTACCTAGAAAAAGGTAATATTAGCGGGCGATAATACTACGTTTTTAGGGACATAGTGCAAGCAAAACATACTATGAAAAAGTTATTATTGTTTATAATCAACTTTTTCAAGGTCTGGGGACCTGCCCTGCCAAGGCACAAAACCAGTATTTCGTATGTGCTCACGAAGTAAATTTCCCAATTCTCTTAGTTTTTTGACATTATTAGTTACGGGGCTCGCCTCAGCAGGATCATTTTTTAGATTATAAAGCTCAAAAGATTCAGTCGAAGTATTTTGAAGTAACTTCCAAGGGCCTTTTTTGATAGCGTAATAAGCTTGCCCTTTATATCTGCTCCCACCTTCCCTCCTCACCCAAACAAGTGCCCTGTCCTCTTTTTTACTAATTTCTTTACCAAGAATTCCCGAAAGCATGCTTGATCCTTCTATTCCTTCAGGGCTTTTTAAACCAACAACTTCAGCCATTGTTGGCATCCAGTCCATTGTCATTGAATCTCTACTGTAGGTTGTACCACCTTCAATTACCCCTTTCCAAACCATACATGCTGGAACACGTATACCACCTTCCCACATTTGTTGCTTCTCCCCCTTCCATGGGCTGTTTCTTGCACCTACATTCGCCTGGCCTCCATTATCTGAGGTAAATACTATTATCGTATTATCATGCGCTTCGGCTGCTCTAATAACTCTTCCAATGCCATGATCCATATGCTCAATTAACGATACAAGTTTTGCTCGCTGAGGTGAAATTTCTTCTTCTCTCTTACTTACCTTGTCTAACCAATCCTTTGGAGGTTGGATGGGAGTGTGGGGAGCATTATAAGAGAGAAATAAGAAAAATGGGTCCTCTTTTCCAATCCTCTGTTTGATAAATTCAATGGACCATTCAGAAAAAAGATCGGTTGCGTGGCCCTTTGGATTAATGACTTTCTTATTCTCTCTCATGTAATTTACTTCATGCCTCCGATAATTATAATAATCGTCCATCATATCACCCAGAAATCCTTTAAAGTAGTCAAACCCCCTACCGTTGGGGGTATTAGGTTCTAATAAACCAAGGTGCCACTTTCCTATCAGAGCCGAATGATATCCAGCCTCTTTAAGCAAAGACGGCAACGTTTTCACTCCCGGAGAGAAGTAACCCCAATTGTTTACCCTATGAGTTCTTATTACTCCAGGAACACCCACCATATCAGGATAACGACCAGTTAAAAAACTGGCTCTTGTTGGCGAACATACTGGACAATTGGCGTATGCGTTTTCAAAGCGACATCCATCATTCATTAATTTATCAATGTTTGGTGTCTTCATGTCTTTGGCACCGTGACTGGATAAGTCACCAATCCCTAAGTCGTCCGCCATTATAAAAATAATATTGGGTTTCTCTGCACTATTCAGATTTGAAAGAATAATTAATAACAACGACAATCTTTTTATATTTTTTAACATCTGCAGCTAAATATGATTTTATAACTCTATAACTAAAAACCCTCTACTTCACCAAATCCATCTGCAAATTGAAGTGCCGCAGGACCACTATATAGTTTCCCTTTGTTAACGATGCTCGGCTTACCTCCTGTTATTTTTGAAATTTCAACGAGGTATCCGAAAGCTCGCCCAGGAGTCTCCATGCCAATGGTATTAATTGGAATCTTTGATGGATTTATCTGCTCCATCTTATTAACAACTTCTTCAGCATCCTGCGCTTCTCCATCTGAGAGAAGCCATACAACAACTGGAACAGGCCTCATCGCGAAGGCCAATTCCAAAGGGTCTCTCCAAATTGTAGCTCCTTCAGGATTAGCACTCTTTATATTATTAATGGCAGAATCAATGCCTTCTTTCGTTGCCTTGCTCCATGGTATTCTATCTTCGGCCTTGTCCGGAAATCGTGTGGGCGCCTTATAAAGGGACTCTCCACCTAGCCATGGAGCTGTAGAGTAGTAAATCACCTGAAAACTCATATCCTTTGGTAGCTTACTAATTGATTTTACCAACTCTTGTTTAAGCATTTGTATCCTTACCCCTCCGCCTTCTCTGATCATTGATGCTGAAAAATCAACGACGAATACGACACGATTCCCCCTCGCTGTACCGCCAAAAAAAGTAGACGTTCCGCCACCACCATCACCATCCCCCTTACCTGATCCAAATCCTCGTCCAAAGTCTGTACCAATACCGAGCGGATCAATAACTGGGTCCTCTAGAGATGGTACAGATATAGCTGACACAGCAGTAGACGAAACTGGGTCAATTCTCGCTGCGCTCTGAGCAGGTTGAGGTTTCTTTTGTACTTTTTTGGCAAAGTCTTTTTTTTCTATTTGAGGTGTATCTGTTTGTGTATCAGTAATCGCAACGATCTGAGGAACTTTGTCCGGACCAAAAGAAACAACTATCAGATACAGAACTAAGACTATAAATAAATGGATAACTATGGTCGTTGCAATTGAAGCAACTTTGCTCTGTTTAAAGCCTGATGAATTAATAGCCCCTATACCATTTACCGGCTCATTAATATTTTGGTCTTCAATGGCAGGCTCTTGCATGAGGAAAAAGTCTTTCTTAATTAATCATATCATAAAAACCTTTAAATCTATCAACAATTATGGATTGTGGCAGCCAAATTTCTACTCACCGTCATAGGAAAGTCCAATTTCACGCCTCCAAGTATCTAATGATCTCATTAAGGCAAGCGTATCCTCTAGGGACATTGCTGGGCAAGGCGCACATTTCTCTCTTATTCCATCAGCAACTGCATCAGCCTCAGCGCCGTATAAATATTCTTCTGTAGTTACCTTAATAACCTCAAGAGAGCCAGATTCGAGCTTGTTTGAAGGCGTGCCAGCACCTGACGGATAATAATGCAATTCAGTAGTGCCTCCTTGAGGTGATGGCTTCCAGGGTTGAGGAATAAATAAGCGGCCTTTAGTTCCTGTAATACTTGCATTAATAGGTTCGTCAAGAGCTACTCCACAACTAAGCCGTGCGGTAATTCCTCTATCAAATTTTGCCACCGCACTAGTGTATTCATCAACTCCAGTCTGACCAATATGACCCACTGCCTTTATTTCCAAGGGTTCCAAAAATGAACTTCCACTACCAATTCCTGCAATTAAACCAGCAAGCGTCATTGGATATCCTCCAACGTCAAGGATCCCTCCGCCCGCCAAGCTTTTATTGAGATGCCTTCCCTCTAAATTGTCTCCAATATCAAAAGAAAATGAAGCCTCAATTGAACGGACTTGACCGATAGCACCAGACTCAATTATTTGAACAATTTTTTTAGTTTGGGCCGAACAACGATACATGTATCCTTCCATTAGAAAGACTCCATTATCTTCGGCTGATTGGACAATCTCCTTGGCCTCTGCTTCATTAAGACCAATTGGCTTTTCGCATAGAATATGTTTTCCTGCATTTGCTGCCTTTATTGCCCACTCTTTATGCATCGGGTGCGGGGTAGCTATATATATTGCATCGACCTGGTCGTCTTCTAGCAACTGTTGATATGAAGCATGCCTGTTGGGTATACCTCCAAATTTGTCAGCAAATTTGTCTGCTGAATCTTGGGATCTACTGCCAACCGCAACTAATTTACCAAAACTAGAATTAATTACTCCTTCTGCAAAGGAGGCAGCGATGCTTCCAGTTGCTAATATTCCCCAACGTATTTTTTCTTTTTTCTCTTCCATGTGAATTTAGTGAAACTGAGAATTAACTCAATTGGCAGGAAGATAAAAGCAATTATTACTAAATTCACATAAGATTACTCCGATGAGGAGCTCTCTAATTCTCTTTGCTTAATTTTTTTAAGATCTTGTAATTCAAGAAGCTGTCTTTCTATCAAATTGATCTTTTTGTTTAAATCCTCAATTTCACTCTTAAGAGAACTCGCATTGCCAGAACTTTTCGATTTAAGAGAGTTTATAACTTTTATCAGATCGAGGCTAGGTATGGCGTAGCTTTTAACTCTTCCACCTCTAGCAATATTGACTCCAACAACCTTTCCATCTAAATTCACAATTGGACCACCACACTCATCTGGTCTAATCGTTAGATCGTGTTGTAAGGCGTTTGGAAAATCTACCCTTTTATTACTCAGTGGACCTCCGAACTGCGCTCCAGGGTCAGGCATTGATAATTGAGGTTGAACGTTAGACCTAGATCCTAGTACTGCTGTTACAGTTTTTTTCTTGTTGTTTCTAAGGTAAAGAATTTCTATTTCATCCGAAGGCTTCAGCCCAGAAACTGATTTAGCTAATTCTGACGGCGAGTTGATTTCTTTTCCGTCAATCTTCAAGATAACATCTCCATCTTTGATGCCCGCCTTATCCGCACCTGAACCATTCTGAACCATTGTTACTTTTACCCCATCAGGAGTATTTTCCATACCAACCCCCAAAAATCCTCTATCATTAATTGAAAGATTCCTTGGGGCAACACTAGCTACTCCAACAGCAATAGGGTAATCAAGCGTGCCGGAAGCAGCCAAAAATGACCCCAACTCGACTGAATTGCTGTCATCAAAATCAACGGCTTTTAGTCCATCAATATTTACTTTTATTAGAGCTATGTCCCATCTTTCATCAGTATTGATAAGAGTAAATGCTGATTTTCTTCCATCTGTAAATAAACACTGCGCTCCCTTTTTGGGTAATTCGCTGGCCTTTGTAACAAGTAGACCACTAGGATCAATCACCGTACCAAGAGCAACCTGATCGCCTTTTTTGTTAATAATACTCGCCGTAGAATCGATGACTTCGGCAATCACGGGTTTATACTCTGAAAAAACACTTTTGTGATCTTTTTCATTTCTGGAAGGTCTCTTTTTTTCAAGCTGGGCCTGATAAAACTTCATGAGGTCAGCCATCCTTGGATCGTTCATGTCTAGCTCTAGGCCGCCATTTCCTGGAGTCTGAAAACCTTCGTCGTTCCATAACTCCTGAGCTTTCCTAACCAAGTCTTCCATTAGATCAGAAAGACCATTCTCAGCATCAGGCTTTTGTTCACCCTGCCTAGGTGTGCCCTCGCCACCAAATAATTTTTTTAACTGGTCTCCAAACTGCTCGATTAAACCTCGTTCAGTTGAATCTTCAGCAAATAAAACATCCGAAACTAGTACTAACCCAATGAACGCGGCTCCTGTCAGTGTGAGTTTCCTAAGTAGTCTCATTGTGATTACTCTCATCGTTATAATTATTCAAATATCAATTCAGCCTTAACAAGTTCCTCGACTCGATCACGCCTTATAGAAAAATTAATTTTGGCCCCAAGCTTGGTGCCTTTAATTTTTAATACCATTTCATCAGCATTAGAAATATCATCACCATCGACAATCATTACAACATCACCTGCTAATACCCCGGCAATATCAGCAATAGAGCCGTTGATAACCTCATATACTTTAGCTCCTCCTCCCTCATATTCTGCATCCAATATTATACCCAATTGAGGTCGTATTTTCTCTTCCTCTTTACCAATACCTGAAGCAAGGTCCTCCCAACTTACCAATTTAACTGTGAATGACTGGTTCATATCACCTCTTAAGACTTCAACTTCTAGCTGGTCTCCAGCTTTACTTGATGACACTTGGTTAATAACATCTGACATTTGCTCAGCAGGCATTCCGTCTATTTTTAAAATAACATCACCATCCATGATGCCAGCTCTCCTGGCTGGAGAATTAGGAAAAACTTTATCAACCGTGACCTTACCTTCATTTTCATTCATTCTTACTCCAAGCATGGGCCTGTCAGGGTTGACTCCTGCAGCCATCATCCCAAGACTACCCCAAATCTCTCCACCGACCATGCGCTCCCAACCAGCTTTAAATACTGATGAAGGAACATGTCTATTTTCGGCAAGGCTTCCACCAATCGAAGAGTGAATCCCAATCACTTCGCCATCCAGATTAAAAAGCGGTCCACCTGAGTCACCACCCACTAGCGTACAGTCAGTTCTCAACATACCCATCGAACCAGTACTTATCAGTCTTCCAAGACGAATTGGAGGGCTTCTATTAAGATCATATCCTCCTGGATGACCCATGGCTATTAACCACTCTCCAAGTTTGGCCTCATCTGAATTACCAATCGGAGCAAATGGCCATTTACCCTCTTCTGTTATTCTTGCAAGACCTGCATCTCTGGTTCTGTTAGCACCTAAAGACTCACCTTTTACACTTCTTCCATCAGGAAAAATTATTGTTAACTCTTTGCCGGCTGCCTCTGTTACATGTCCGGCAGTCATTATCAAACCATCTTCATTGATTATAACTCCACTACCTGTTGCAGGCTGATCATTCCCAACGACAGCAACAACCGTTGGCATTAACTCCGATACAATTTTTTTTACTTTTTTCTCTCTTTCTTTAAGTTTTTCAACCGAACCTGATGCCTCAGTACCTTTAATAAATAAAAAGGAAATTGATATTAGTAAGAGACATATACTTTTCATTGTAATCATTTTAATTAACGTAATCACTAACCTATCGGTTTTATATCTTATAACGAGAATAAGATCCTCATTACTATATATCAAGCGACACGTTAGGCATTCACTTGTCTAAAGATTAATTTTTTCTCACCTTCTACCGGACTTTTTTATAAAAACAGGTCTAACGAATAACCAAAGGACTGCTGGAGCTAAAATACTTAAAATTATTGTGAGCTTTGGGTTTTCTTTGCTAGACGCACCAATTATTGAGAATATAAAAGCCAATGGTATGCTCCCAGTGGCAAGAGCAGCTATAAATAGCTTGGAAGGCATTCGAGATAACCCAGCCATACATGCAATAACTTCTGGCATTACTGGCAGCCATCTGGATAGGACAACCAACCATGCTCCCGTTCTTTCAAAAATATTTTCTCCTTGTTGAATAGCTTTATCCCCTGCAATTTTAATCGCAATTTTCCTACCAAATTTTAGACAAAGTAAATACGCAACGACTCCAGAGAGTATTGAACCGATAGACCCTACTACCCCCCCTACTATAGGACCATAAACCAAACCTAGTGTGACCATTACAGCTGTACCTGGAATTGGCAAAATAATATCAGACATTAACAGTAGAATAGCGATTAACCAAGCCCAGTTACCCCACTTTCTTAACCATTCACCATCTGTTGAGAATGCATTTTCAAATTCACTACCCCATATGATAAATGGAAGAACGAAAGAAATTATTAATACTGTCAGTATCCAAACAAGGCGCATTAGTTGACTTTTGATAAGAGAATTTAGTATTAAAGTAATTACAAATAAAATCTAAGAATGCCAACATCTAAACCATTTGATAAAGAAAAGTTACCAGAGATCGCAATTGAATGCATGAATAAAGCGAAATTTCCTGTACTGGCAACTGTAGACGATAACCAACCTAGAGCTCGACCAGTTTCACCTGTCAAGACAGAAGGCTTTACTGTGTATGTGGCTAACCTTAGACAGTATGGTAAAACTCAAGAGATCAAGGCTAATCCTAAGGTTGAGCTCTGCTACATTTCCTCATCTCACGATCAAGTAAGAATCAGCGGAGTAGCAACCATTTTAAATGACAAGGGTGAAATAGAAGAAATCTGGAAAACTAATCCTTTACTCAGAAAATACCTTGGGAGTTCAGACAACCCAGAATTAATAATATATAAAATTTTACCAAATGAGGTTCGATTTATGCGTGAATGGGCACTCGAATACTACCAAGTCCCTATTGATTAGGCCCCAAAGAAGGACATTGCCCAATACATGAGGGCTATAAGCACCAGAATTATGGCTCCACATGCTTTTGCGCCTTTCCAAGGAGTGATATCAACATCGTTTGTATAGGTTTGTTCGTAAGCCTTTTCTCTAGGATTAATGGCAGCCATGAAAATCATTATAAGTGATATCAGAACGAAGTTGATAGCGGCTAAATGCAACCAATGCATTTCCCAACCAAATAAGTGATTTTCCTTCCACAAACCAAATACAGCCCAAAATGAAAAACCAGTTATTATTGCAGTCATGGCACCTGAAGAAGTTACTTTCTTATGAAAGATACCCATCAGCACAACTGCCAATAAAGGAATGTTATATAGAGCAGCCAGATTTTTCATTAAATCAAAAAGCCCATCAAACCCCCTAGCCTTAAGAACATCAATCATTGGCGCAAGGCAAATTGCCCCTATCGCAATTAAAATTCCAAACATCTTACCCACCTGAACCATCTGTTTATCCGAGGCAGTTTTATTAATTACTCCCTTGTAGATATCAATACTGAACAAAGTTGCTGCACTATTAAGACTCGAGTTAAATGAACTCAGAATGGCACCAAAAATTACAGCTGCAAAAAAACCTAACAATGGAGCAGGTAATACCTTATCAACCAAAGCTCCATAAGAGTCATCAGCTTCTATTTTTTCACCAAAGATATGCCAAGCAATAATTCCTGGAAGCACCAAATAAAGTGGTCCTAATAATTTCATCCCCGCTGCAAAAAGAACACCCTTCTGCCCCTCCGCTAAACTTTTAGAGGCAAAAGTCCTCTGAACGATGGCCTGATTAGTGCACCAATAATAAGTAGTAATAAGTAGCATTCCAGTAAACAGAGTCGAAAAAGGAATATTTTCATTTTCTTTGCCTATAGGTGAAAGCCTTTCAGGATGATTCTGTAAGAGGTAAGAAATACCTGCGCCAAATCCTCCACCTCCGCCTAATTCATTCCCGAGAGCAATTAGTCCAAGAATTGGAATAAGCAACCCACCTATAAGAAGCCCTAACCCATTTAAAGTGTCTGATATAGCCACTGCCTTAAGCCCACCAAATATCGCGTATATACTTCCTACTACCCCAAGAGCAATAACCGTAAACCAAAGTGCTGAAGATTCATTGCCACCAAAAAACTGAGCCAAACCAAAGACCTTAATCATGAACAATGCTCCAGAGTACAGCACAAAAGGAAGTAAGTTTGTCAGTAAAGATAATAGTAGCAAAATTGAAACAGTGGCACCTACGGTCTTTGAGTATCTTCTCTCAAGAAATAGCGAAACCGTTGCTACTCCCCCCTTTAAATATCTTGGAAGAAAAACAAGAGCCATCAAGACAATAGCTATAGATGACCAGACCTCCCAAGCCATAACCTGCATTCCGTTAGCAAAGGCCCCACCATTCAAACCAACGAGTTGCTCCGTAGAAAGGTTAGTTAAAAGCAAAGATCCTCCCACAACAATCCATGGAAGGCTACGACCGGCAAGAAAATATCCGGTAGTTGTATTATGACTGTCGCGTCGAGTCGCTCGCCATGAAAAGAAACCAACGAGACCAGTAAATATTAAAAATGCAATTAATTGAATCATATGCGTGGGAGTTTTGAGCGAAATCTATAGCTCTTTAATTTGAATATCTTTATACCATGCTTCGGCAGGTAGACCAGAGTGAATTTGCAACCCAAAACGGCCACTTCTTGGAACTTTTTCCTCTGAACTTTTTTCAAAATACCTTGTAGCAAGTGCCCCATTAATCCAAATAGTAATGATGTCTCCTTGGGCCCTTATTCGAAAATCATTCCAGCCGTCAAACTTAGTCACTTTCTGTGTAGGGGTGGGAACATTGGTAAGAAATTTTCTTCGCCGAGATTCGTCATATAGAGCCCCCCAAATTGAAACGTCCGCCATACTTCCTATGTCACACTGAAATCCTATCATTTCATGGTGGTTAGGAACTCTTTCACTCCAGAACTGAACTCCAGCATTTTTTCCCTCCCCTAATAACTTGGCCTTAAATTTTAAGTCAAAATCACTGAATGATTCTTTTGTCACAAGAAACTGATTCTTGGGAATTTTTTTCTCGAGATTTCCAGCAACAATAGCTCCTTTTTCTATTCTGAACCAATCCTGACTCCCTTCCCAACCGTTCATGGTCTTCCCATCAAATATTGAATTATATTCTTTTAATGGCGGATGTAAGAATTGCACACACACGGGGCATGGAACACTAACAGGTTCACCCACAGGACTGATCTCGCCTGTATTTCCATCTATCTTATAAACTCTGACATCGTTACTATTCTGACCTCCAGCAATTAGATACTTTCCAGTAGGATCAATTCCAAAACCTCTTGGCGTTTTTACCCCTAAAACTTCAACCTCTACCAAAGATAATTTACCTGAGTTTTCATCAGCTTTAAAAACTGCAACGCTATCATGCCCTCTATTAGAACAATATAAAAACTTTCCACTAGGATGCATCAAGAGTTCAGCCGTAGAGTTTTTGTTTTCATGCGACTTCGGCAAAGTGCTAAGGGTTTGTATGTTCTTCATAGTCCCACTAGAAGAGTTGAAATCAAAAACCGTTACTGAAGAGGTAATCTCATTATTTGTGTATCCATATTTTCCATTCGGAGAAAAAGAAAAATGTCTGGGGCCATTACCGGGAGCAACCCTTGCAAAACCCGGCGTACTTACTTTTAACTCACCCTTAACTGCATCAAAATTGTATATCATTACTTTATCCAAACCAAGGTCAGCACAAACCACATATTTCCCACTTGGATCAATATCTATCGAATGAGAGTGAGGAGACTTTTGCCTTGGGAGAATACTCCCCCCTTTATGCTGAACGAATGATGTTAGCTTCAATTTGCCTTCAACACTGACTGAAGCTGTACCGATACTACCCCCTACATAGTTTGCAAAAAACACATGCTTTCCAGATTGATCAGCGGAAATATGGCATGGTGCTCCACCTCTAGTAGACAAGCGATCTATAAGTTTTAGCGTGCCATCATTATGATTAATCTTATAGGAAGCTAAAGAACCACTCGACTCACCCTGATAGTCATTTGTCTCCTCAACGGACACAAGAAACTCTTTATTAGGAAGTATCGTTACAAATGAAGGGTTGTCACCTGTAGCTGCAAGTGATGGTTTTGATAGTATACCGTTCTCTAGATTTAACTTGGAGACATAAATTCCTTGGCTCTCTTTATCTCGGGTATAAGTTCCAAAATAAACCCACATCTCCTCACTCTTCAATTTTGCAATTGGCCCAAGAATAAAAATAATGACTAAAAGAATTGGTATTTTCATCGTATTTTAAAACTTACAAAGTTAAAGGTAATGAAGCCACACTTTTCTAATATTTTTCACACCTCCGGTGCTTAGAAAGGCTTTGAACAAATTAATAGCATTGTTATAAATAATAACAGATTTCATAATTTACAATTCAACCTAGAACATGCTCAAACTCACAAAGAAACCATTTATTCCTTTTGTTGTATTGGCTTTTCTTTTTATATCAATATTCCTCACAAGCAAATTATCCGCTCACACCTTTCAAACAAACCTTTATCCTGATATTGAATTAAAAAAGGATCACTTAGTTATCGAATTATGGATAGCTACATTTTTATTTCCTCCTTTAGAAGACATAAATTACGGAGATGATAAACCTCGCCCAACACTGGATAAATCAAGAGAGCAAATAGAAAGCTTTTTTAATTCGAATTGCCCCGTATACATAAATGGGAAAAAAGTTCCTCCCAATACTCAGTGGCTCAAATTTGAAGAAATGGAGGAAGTTTCTCACTTGGGAGAAAATGCTGATCTCACAATGGCCAAAATGCTCTTTCATTACCCAGCATCTGAGGAAGTTAGAAACATTAAATTCGGTTGGGGGCTTTGGTTCACCGATCAGGCGATTAAGGTGGAAACTGAAAATGGAGAAGAAACTATTTCTCATAATCCAAACATATTGGATATGCTCATTTTCGTAGGTGGCGAAGCTCACCCAATGTACCTAACGAAAGAAGAACCAGAATTCACTTGGCATGCCCCAGCTAGAATTCTTACAGATAATGTAGAGATCACATCAACCGAACTCATAAAAAAAGTAAATGCTGGAATTCCCATAATATCGATTTGCGTTTTAGCGATCGGTTTCTTTTTAACGATAACCCGACAAAGGGGTAAAACTTTTCTGCGCCTAAGTATAATAACATCAAGTTTTATTGTAGCCTTTATTCTCCGCAATACTTTGGTTATCGAAACCTCTCGATCCTCTGAAACTTTGGCCCAGAACCTTAATACTTCCTCAGCTGCAGATCTATTTACTAAACTTCACAGAAGCATCTACAGAGCTTTTGAATCTGAAAGTGAAGATGCAATCTACAATAATCTGGCCAAGTCGGTATCTCAACAACTCATTGGCCCCCTATATGAAGAAGTTTACCAAAGTCTAATATTAAGAGATGAAGGAGGCGCTATATCAAGAATCAATAGGGTCGATTATATCGAAGTAAATGCAATCAGGATTGAAAATTCAAATGATTTTAAGATATATTGCAAATGGCAGGTTCATGGAAACGTCAGACACTGGGGCCATAGCCATAAACGAAGTAACGAATACGAGGCTGATTACACATTGTCAGTAGAAAATGATTTGTGGAAAATAGCATCTTCTTCTGTAAACCTTCAAAAACGTGTCGCCTCGCCAAATGGAAAATGAAAAACAGATTCTACAAATAGAGGATCTTAAATTCTGGTATACAGGAAAAGGGTTTCAATTAGAAATCTCTAATTTGAAAATTAACAAAGGGAGCAAGGTCGCAATCCTTGGTAAAAGTGGTTCAGGAAAAACAACGCTGGCTCATCTTATATCGGGAATCCTGAAGCCTCAATCAGGCCTCATTAGATTCATGGGACAAGATATTAGTGATCTAAGTGATGGGGAAAGAAGAGCTTACAGAATAAAAAACATAGGTTTCATTTTCCAAGAATTTGAACTTATAGAGTACTTAAGCGTACTTGATAACTTAATTCTTCCATACAAATTAACTAAATCTCTATCATTGAATGAAGAAACTATTAACAGAGCCAAAGCAATCGCAGGAAGAATAGAAATTGAGAATAAACTACATAAATACCCCAATCAACTCTCAGGAGGTGAAAGACAACGGCTTGCAACGGCAAGAGCATTAATAACATCACCTGCCCTAGTTATTGCTGACGAACCTACTGGCAACCTTGACACACAAACTGCTAACAAGGTTCTTAATGAAATTATTAACCAGTCCTCCAAAAGCAATTCAACGCTACTGATGATCACTCACGACCCCCGTCTCCTGGAGTCATTTGATCAAGTAATTGACCTCAACAAATTAACCAACCCAATTACAGTATAAAAGAAATAATACAGATCTCATGGAATCACATCCTCTATCATTGGGGTAAATCCATTGTGCAGGTGGCAGCATTAGCTATAACAATGTGCCTACCTATCACCGCGAATATGATTGTTGGTGAAGTTTCCGACAAACTTCAATCAAGAGCAAAAAAAACGCCTTTGATCTTTGGAGCAAAAGGTGATCGTTTCGATTTAACTATCAATTCACTATTTTTCAGAGGTGCACCTTCAAGTGAAATCTCGATGCTTGAATACAATAGAGTTAAAAATGAAAACCGAGGTTCGGTAGTCCCCATCATTCTTGGCTTCGCTGCAAAAAAATATCCGGTTATTGGTACTACCACAGAATATTTCCTGGAACGTACACTGGTTCCGAAATCAGGAACGTTGCCACTAGTTTTGGGAGACGTGACCCTTGGTTATTTATGCGCCAAAAGACTAAACCTAAAGGAAGGTGATCACATCTTAACTGATCAAGTTAATCTTTATAATCTATCTGCAAGTAATCCAGTAAAACTCAATATCACTGGCATTCTAGAAGAATCTAAATCTGCTGATGATGAGACCTTATTCGTAAACCTTCAAACTTCATGGCTCTTATCTGGCATTGGTCATGGTCACGTGAAGATCGATGATAAAACATCATCCGAATCTATTCTTTCAAAAAATAAATCTAGTATCACTGCAAACGCTTCTTTAGAAAATTACATTGAAGTTAATGATGAAAATATCAATGCCTTTCACTTTCACAAAGAACAAGAAAATCTACCAATCTCATCATTACTGGTATTCCCAAAAAACATAAAAGATGAGACGATTCTCAAAGGAAATTATATCAACGATAAGACTGTCCAGTCAATTAGACCGAGAGAAATTGTTAGTGAACTACTAGAGTTTGTATTTAAAATTAAACAATTCCTCAACACCTCATTTATACTGACTGGAATTGCCGCCTCACTCTTTCTTTTAGCTTTAATTCTCTTATCCATTCAAACTCGAAAACGAGAGATCAAAACTCTTTTTTTAATTGGCTGCGACCGCAAAACTCTAATCCTATTATTCATAGGAGAATTAGTCATTCTCTCATGCATGGCGCTTCTAGTTTCAATAATTACTGCTTATGCTTTAAAAAGTCTGGCCATTGGTCTTATCATCTAAATTACGCAAGCCCTATAATTTAAGGTTTTTTATTAAAAAAATCTATTCCTCACAAATTTAACGATGACAAATATTTAAGAATGGTTTAATATTTAAATATGATAAAGTCATTTCAAAGACTTGGCATAATCATTGGAGCGTTAACTTTGTTATCATCGTGTCAAACTTACAAAGTATCTTTGACTTACAACCCTCCAAGCATAAGCCAAAGAATTATTAAAGGAGAACCACTTATCAAACTTGATAAGATTAATGATGTTAGAAATCTAAAAGGTGCCGAGATAGGATCTATAAAAAACGAATTTGGAATTCCAATTAAATCAATTTACGCAAAACAGCCAGTTAGCGAGATTACCAAAACGGCCTTTTCTCATGCTCTAAAAAGCAGGAATCTTCTTGCCGAAAAAGATGCAAAGTATTTGTTACAAGCAGATATTTTACAGTTTGAGTGCACCCAATTCTCTACACAAAATGCTGAGTGCAGAATTAGAGTTCATTTATATCAGGCAAAAACAGGGCGACTAATTTTTAGCCAATATTATTATTCTACGAAGAGCAAGGTTTCACCAAACGTATCATATTGGTCTAAAGTTGACGAGATCGCCACAGTTGCATCCGAAGCTCTTCAAGATGTCGTGGACAGGGCAGTTGATGACAATAGGCTTCGACAAATAATTAAGTAATCTTATTAAGTTAGATACTTACTCAATACGGTCCAGATTCCAACGAATAGGATCATTACTGAACTCACCCAAAAAGCAATTTCATAAACTTTACCAGTCTTGATTTTTGAGTTCTTTCTTTGCTTTTTAAAAACTATTGCTGCAAAAAGAACTAGCAAAAGTATTACCGAAGTCGCGACACCACCAACGACAACCATCCAAACTGGACTCTCGAATAAAAGGAAGACCCCTGCCCATATGGCAGGAATACCCACGGCAAGAATAGCAACCCAAGTACGCCTTGATTTAAAATCATCGAAATCAAGTATTCCGATCCGGCCAAAGGCATCAGTGAATTGTCGAGTCCATGCTCCTAAAGCAGAAAACGCAGTCGAAAAAAGGACTACGAACGCACCAAAATAGAAAAAAGGCTCAGCCCAATTACCTAAAGTAACGGTATAAAGGTTTGATAGATTCTCTAGAAAATCCTTCCCACCTCCCTCAAGGTTGCCCTTTCCATGAAGTAGAGCTGAACCTAGAAGAAAAAATGCAACCGTTACAACTGTATAAACAAGCATCGCAAATATTGCATCTATATACATAACCTTAATCCACCCCCTAGCTCTAATAGCCCATTCTTCAGATCCATCACTTTCACCTGTATTCGAGGCATAGCCCTTCTCTATCAGCCAATAATTATACGCCATTATCTCATCTCCACCCACCCCCGTCAGCCCAAACGCACCAATAACTAAAATGGTCATTTCAGCACCCTCCGGCATTTTGAACTGTAGACCAGAAAGCACATCCCCCATTGATATAGCGGCCTCGGTATTTTGGAGTGCTATTAATGAGAAAACAGTAAACAGCGTAAAGAGACCTATCATAGATACGGACATAACCTCTAAAACCTTGTAATAACCTGACACTACAATTCCAGAAATTGCTAAAACCACTATTAACAACCACCAGAAAACAGAAAGACTCGGCACTGCCATGTTAAGCAATACAGCGACGAGCCCAACAATCCCTCCAACCTGCAAAAATTTTACTAACATCAAACCCAACCAAGTCCAGACTGACCAATTAGCCTTACCTATTTTAAATCCTGGCAATGAATTAAAAGAAGCGAATGTTGTTTCCCCTGTCATTATTGCTCTTTTACCAAACTCGAGCTGAACAGCCACTTTAACAAGGCAACTTACTAAGATCACCCACATAGCAATAAATCCAGCTTGAGCGCCTAGCTTGGTTGTTGCAATCAATTCGCCTGACCCCACGATCGAAGCTGATAATATAAATCCTGGACCTAAATGTTTGATCGTCCCTCCAATTGATTTAGGTGGATCGAGAACTTTCGATTTGTCTAGTGAGTAAGGGTCTTGGGTTTGCATACTTAAGTATTTTCGTATAGCCTGATGCTAAGAACCTCACAAAAAAAGACAATTTTCAATGCGCTACCTAATGAAATGGATTTTTATAGGCTTCATAAGCTTATTAAGCCATTTGTCAGCGGCTTCGGAGCTGAATTTTTTTGAAAAGAAAATTAGACCTATTCTGGTCAATGAATGCTACAAGTGCCACAGTGAGGGGAAAAAA
>JAOFDG010000017.1 GCA_028033615.1 Verrucomicrobiales bacterium
TCATGCTGGCCAGATTCAAGGATTTTTCGATATTCCGGTTGATCATTTATATGCTGCTCCAGTACTGATTGGACACCTTAGAGATAGAGGTATTGATAATCTTACTGTAGTTTCACCTGATGTCGGTGGTTTGAAAATGTCTGATGCCTATGCTCAGGCCCTTGATGTTCCACTTGCTATCGTTGGTAAACGTAGAGTTAGTGCCACTGAAGTTGAGGCGATTAATGTTATTGGTGAAGTTGAAGGTAGAGATGTTATGCTAGTCGATGATATGACCGAGACGGCAGGCACCCTTTGCGCCGCGGCTGAATTATTGAAAGAAAACGGTGCTGGCAAGATTTATGCGGGCGTTTCTCACGGAGTTTTGGGCGAAATTGGCCTCAAGAGGTTGAAGGATTCATGCATAGAAGAGCTTATTACAACGGATAGCACTCCAATGGCTAAAGGGGAAAAAGTGACTACTCTCAGTATAGCTTCTCTTCTCGGGGAGGGAATTCGTCGCATTGAAAACGACGAGTCTGTGACATCTCTTTTTGACATCGTCAATAAGTAGTAATAAGCTTGCCGCCCTCTTCAAAATGGGGAATCTATAGGAATCACAGAAAATTCAAAGAGTTATGGCTGATCAAGTTAATCTGAACGCAGAAAAAAGAGAAGGTATCGGTAGTGCCGAATCAGGTCGTTTACGCAGGGCGGGAAAGATTCCTGGCGTTGTTTATGGGGCTTCACAGGATAGTTACCCTGTCCAAATTGATGCAAATACTATTAAAGACATCTTAAGGAATAGTGCGAGTCAGCAGATTCTCGTAAATTTACAGATTGAGGGAGCAAAGGAAGCGAACAAGTTAGCCCTTATTCAAGACATTCAGCAGCACGCTATTTCTGGAGACATTATCCACGTAGATTTCAATGCCGTTCAGGAGGACAGCGAAATTCATGCTAGGGTACCTATCGAACTCACTGGCGATCCTATTGGTATCAAGCAGGGTGGTATCTTGGATACATTACTTCATGATATAGAAGTTCATTGTTTACCAAAAGACTTACCCGCGACTCTTCAATTTGATGTAACTAATCTTGATATTGGAAACAGTTTATCCATTGCTTCAGCTGAATTCCCTGAAGGTGTCACTGCTAGTTTGGACGGAGACGTTCTCATTGCTATTGTGAACGAAACTCGTGCTTCAGTTTCTGAAGGTGGCGATGATGAGTCAGCTGAGGGAGCTGAAGAAGAGGGAGGAGAAGAGAAATCTGCAGAATCATCCGAGAGTTAATCTTTCCAAGCTCCTTAATTTTAAATGAAATCGGTGGCTGAATATTCGCTACCAAGGTTGGTTGTTGGTCTTGGCAATCCAGGTAAGAAATACTTGGATACTCGACACAACATAGGGTTCATGGTTCTGGATCAATTAGCTAGTGAGAGCTCTGTCACATTTAATGAAGACAAAAGATGGGACGCGAGTTGGGTTAAGAGTTCTGATCAAATATTTTTGAAACCACTAACATATATGAACGACAGTGGCAAAGCAGTGGCAAAACTTGCCACATTTCATAAAATTGATGCTGATCAAGTTTTGGTAGTATACGATGATATGGATCTTGAACTTGGTCGTATTAGGATCCGTGCTGAAGGGTCTGCAGGTGGCCATAATGGTATTCGGTCTATTATTTCCCACCTTGGAACTCAAAAATTCCCACGCCTTAGACTGGGTATTGGGAAGGGCCATAATGAGGGAAGTGGACATGTTTTAGGAAAATTTTGCTCTGAAGAGAGATCAACACTTGAAAAATCTATAAAAGAAGCGGTATTAGCTGTAGGTTTGATAGCCGAACAGGGCCTTCCCGCAGCCATGACAAAATTTAATGCTTCTCCAAAAGCCTCTAAAGTTAAGTCTGAAAAGCAGAAAAGCTCTCCAAGAACCGAAAATTAGTTCATATCCCACCAAATAAAAAGAAAACCTAAAAAATGAAAAAAAACTACGAAAGTGTCATAGTGCTTAACACTACTGGTAGAGAAAGTGATGTAGATCAACTCGTCCAAGAAATAGGCAGAGAAATCGAAGAAGAGGGTGGTTCATTAGAGCAGATCGAGCAGATAGGTCACAAAGAATTCGCCTATAATGCAAGAAAGTTAGCTGGTGGCCATTATGTAAATTATCAATTTGAAGCTGAGCCTGAAGTCATTGATAAAGTGAAGACTCGCTTGAAGCTGAATTCTGCAGTCCATTTGCAGCATTACCAGATACGTTAATTATCTGGTCTTTTACTTAATTTGACCTCATTATAATCTCAGCATTAATTATTAATGTTGATCATTTTCTTTTATTAAGGAGGTGGTCTTATCTAAGATTTTTTACGTATACAAAATATTATGGCAAATGTTAATAAAGTTATTCTAATAGGAAATTGCACTAGAGATCCTGAAGTAAGATATACACCTAAAGGAACGGCTGTTGCAGATATTGGTTTAGCCATGAATCGATACTTCTCTTCTGATGGTGGTGAGAGACGTGAAGAGACGACATTTGTTGATGTGACTTTATGGGGAAGGCAAGCCGAAGTGGCTGGAGAGTATTTAAAGAAGGGTAGACCTGTATATATCGAAGGTCGTCTACAAATGGACAGCTGGGATGATAAGAACACAGGCCAGAAGAGAACAAAGCTCAAGATTGTTGGAGAGCAGATGCAGCTCCTAGGTAGCAGAGATAGTGGTGGTTCTAGCTCAGCTCCTCCACAACGCTCTGAATCTAATTTCACCGAGTCAAGTAACCAGAATTCTGGAAGCAATGATGGTGCACAATTTGATACTGAGGATGATGATATTCCTTTTTAGGAATAATTAGTCTTGGCGAATTCTTAGTCAACGGTCGATTCCAATTCGCCGTCTTTTAGGCGAGTTATAATTGTATCTCCAGCATTGATATCTTTGGACGATGTGATGAGGTTTCCATCTTTGTCCTGAGTTAGTGAAAACCCTCTGTCTAGTACCGAATGTGGTCCTAAACTTTTAAGAGCAATGGCGCTTCTTTCGTATCGTTCCTTGAATCGGTTTAGCTGTATTGAGATGCTGTGTTGGAGCGACTGATTAATGATTTCTAACTTTCCTGAGACTTCTTCGAGTTGTTTCGCTGGATGGCACATCGTAAGGCGATTGCTGAATTTAGATACTGCTTTTTCTTTAGTTACTAAAGCGTTTAGGAATGAAGATTGAAGCATTTCGAGCTTCCAGTCCGTGCTCTGTTCGAGTTCGGACAAGATGCGAATGGGTTCATTGATGAGTGTCCTACTACCCAAATAATCTAGGCGTTCACTCCAACGGTCAATTTTATTGATCACCTGCGATTTGAGTGCTTCAGCTAAGTGTTGAAGCCGACTCTCTATTTCATCTTTTTCAGGTACAAGGATTTCGGCAGCGGCACTGGGAGTCGGAGCTCTTAAATCTGCGGTGAAATCTGAGATGGTGTAATCAATTTCATGACCTATTGCTGATATGATTGGTAAGGTTGTTCGGTGAATAGCCCTTGCTGTGCTCTCCTCATTGAATGACCAAAGATCTTCAAGGCTACCGCCTCCACGAGTAAGTACGACCGTGTCTATTGAAATTTTTCCTGCTTGCGTCCACGCTTCAATATTTTCAAGGGCACGCACGATTTGCTGAGAGGCCTTTTCACCCTGGACTAGGACTGGGTAAACTAAAATCTTTACCCAGGGTGCTCTTCTTTGAATAACGCTGATCATATCCCTGATTGCAGCTCCCGTCGGTGAAGTGATGACACAAACCGTATCAGGAAAAGTCGGGATCATTTTCTTAATCTCTTCTTTGAAAAGGCCCTCATCGTTGAGCTTCTTCTTTAGAGCCTCGAATTGTGATTGGAGATTCCCTTGTCCTTTGAGCTGGGCATTACGAACGATGAGTTGGTAATTACCTCTTGGCTCATAAACTGTAATGTCACCATGGATTTCAATTTCCTGACCATCTTCGAGGTCTAGGTTTATTTTCGATGCATTTCCTCTAAAAAGAACACAAGGCAGTTGGGAGTTTGCGTCTTTGAGAGTAAAATATTGATGGCCAGAAGCTTGTTTTCTTAGATTGCTAATTTCACCTTCTACCCATACTTCGCCCACCCGATATTCTAAAAGATTACGAATCTTTCTAGTTAATTCACTGACACTGAATATGGACTTCTCCTCTTTTTTTTCCTCAGATGATCCAAGGTTTTTTGAGAATTCAAAGAGGTCGTCCATTGAGTCAATATAGCATTAAGATTTGAATTTGAGCAGCACTTTACCGTTTCGACCCTCCTGCATTGATCTTTTAACGGCTTCTTCTAATTCTTCAAGATCGTAAACACTATCAATTGGCTGATCTAATTTTTCATCTAACATTTTTTTGGCTAAATCCTGATAAACTTCTTCAATATTTGACTTATCCTCATTTTTTAACCAATGGCTGAGCCATAGACCTCTTATCGTAAGATTCTTAAAAATCAGAAAGCTGTTTGGTATTTTCAAAGGCCTTTTGGACATGGCTCCATAGGTGATATGAGTGCTACCTTCTGAGAGTAATGACATGATTCGGAGTGCGCTTTCTCCTCCAACAGCGTTGATGGCTAGAGGAAGAACGATATTTTCATTTTTTATGAATTGAGTAGCATCGATTTTTCCAGATTCATCATCAGTGAAAACAGCATCTGCTCCTAAGGATAAAAGTTTATCTTTGCAGTCTTCACGTCGCACAAAGTTCATTGTTTTAATCCCAAGAGACTTTGCTAGTTGAATGATAGCAACTCCAACACCTGAATTAGAGGCATTTTGTACAACCCAATCATGGCTTTCCATTTTAATTCCTTGATTAAGAAGCAACCAAGCAGTGGCAGGATTCACCTTCAGCATAGCGCTCAGCTTAAAAGATAAAGAATTAGGTAATTTAATAATTTGATCAGGAGTCGCCGCCACGAATTCTTGCCAGCAGTCTTGCCGGTTCATATAGAGAACGTGGTCCCCTTCTTTGAAATGCTCGCATTCTTTACCGACAGCGATTACTTGACCGCTTCCCTCATTGCCTATGACGGCAGGTAGTTCAGGGAGTCTTCCATACTTCCCCTCTATGACATTAAGGTCTGCTGGATTAATGGGACAGTAACCGGTTTTAATGATCAGTTCATTAGGTTTTGGATCTTTGTAATCTTGCTCTCTGACTGAAACTCCTTCTTCTGGAGTTGAGAATTTATTTACTATGATTTGTCGATTGATTGTACCCATCGTCAATTGTCAGTATAAGATCACATATGGTGAGTTCTGTAAACAGGTGAACAAATACTTTTATTTGAAAGAGAGACTCTATAGCATGTCGTGATAACATGAAAATTTTAGTTACGAGCTTTTTTGTTCTATGCATATTTTGGCCTTATGTAGCCCTCTCCGAGTACAAATACACTGAGGACTCTTTTCCAAAGAATGGTGTTCCAAAAGGTAAAATTATTAAAAAAGAGTTTGCCAAGAGTAAAATCTATCCTGGCACGGTAAGAGATTATTGGATTTATGTGCCTTATCAGTACAACCCTGAAAAGCCAACCTGCTTCATGGTTTTTCAAGACGGTAACTGGTATCAGTCGGCAAAGGGGCATACGAGAGCTCCAGTTGTTTTTGACAACTTGATTCACCAGAAGGAGATACCGGTCATTATTGGCATATTTGTTAACCCAGGTGTCATTCCCTCAGAGAAAGAAGGAGGGAAGCCGAGAAAAAATCGCAGCTTGGAATATGATACGTTAAATGATCAGTACTCTAGGTTTCTATTGGAGGACCTTCTTCCTGAAGTAGAAAAGGATTACAATTTAACCAAGGATCCTGAGGGAAGATCTGTCTGTGGTATTAGCTCTGGCGGGATTTGTGCTTGGACCGTGGCCTGGGAAAGGCCAGACCAATTCAGAAAAGTCATCTCCTATATTGGTAGCTTTACCAATATTAGGGGAGGTCATGCTTACCCTGCAATGATACGAAAGACGGAGAAAAAACCAATCCGGATTTTTCTTCAAGAAGGAGAAAATGATTTAGATAATCTTCATGGGAACTGGCCGCTTGCTAATCGACAAATGGCAGCTGCCCTTAAATTTACTGGTTATGACTATAAATTTGTGATGGGTGACGGTGCTCATAATGGGAAGCATGGAGGAACAATTTTCCCTGACATGTTGAGGTGGATATGGAGAGATTACAAAAAAGCAAAATGAGAAAATTTTTCGTATCATTTTTACTTTGCCCATTAATGATGGCAATTCCTGCCGAGGCTCAAGACACGCCTCTTTCAATGGTGCTTTCACCCGACAGCAAGTGGGAGAAAATCGCGGGAGGCATGAATTTTTGTGATGCTTGCTGCACGGACAGTGAGGGTAATTTTTATTTTGCCGATGCTGGTAATAAGGGACCAATAAAAAAGGTGAGCCATGATGGTGAGGTTCAAGACTTTGGGCCAAGTCTTGATGGCGTCAGTGGTTTACAATTTGGCAAAGATTCAAGCCTATATATTTGTCAGGGGAAAGCTCGACGGATATCCGTTCTTAAAAATGGTAAGAGGCTAGAAACTGTGGTCGAGAATGTTCGACCCAATGACTTGGTGGTTACTAATAATAACCAGCTTTACTTCACTGAGACGTCCACTCAGCGTGTTTATCATGTTAATCTGAATGATGAAGTTAAAGTTTTAAGTATTGTTGATACTGGAATTTTAAAGCCCAATGGCATTGGGCTGACACCATGTGACGGAACGCTATTTGTTTCAGACCACCTCGATAAAGAGGTTTGGTTTTTCAGAATTGAAAAGAATCACAAACTATCGATGAAGGCTCCTTATGCCTCTCTAAGAATTAGAGGTAAAAATTTACCTAGTCGAGGAGACGGTTGTGATGCCGACTCATTGAGCCGCTATTATGTTACATCTGATCTTGGAATTCAGATGTTTGACCCGACTGGTCGGTTAGGAGGGGTTATATCGTCACCTGATCCCATGAAGCCTGTCGTGAGCATTGCTTTATCAGGTAAAGACTTTCAATACCTTTATGTTGCTAACGGGGGGACGATATATCGTAGGCTAATGAAAGTTTCAGGAGTTGGACGATAAATTCTTGTCATAAATAAGCGATTTATGCAGCCACTGTCATTAGATTCTTGGCGTGTTCCTCTGCCGTGCCTTTCTCCCCACCAAGCATTCTCGCTAGCTCAGAAACTCTTTCTTTATTTTTAACAGATCTGATTTGTGATTTTGTTCTACCGTCTTTTGTGAACTCCTTTTGCACAACGAAATGTGAGCCTGCCATTGAGGCTACCTGAGGAAGGTGAGATATAGAAATGACTTGATGGCTATCGCCGAGCGAGCACATCTTAGTACCGACAGTACGTGCAATTTCACCTCCGACGTTGGCATCAATTTCATCAAATACTAGTACGGGTATAGAGTCTTCTCTTGCTAGAGTGCCTTTTAGTGCAAGCATGACTCGAGACATTTCACCACTCGACGCGATAGACCTTAAAGGTTTTGAAGGTTCACCAGGGTTTGGTGCGAAGAGAAATTCTATGCTCTCATGACCCGTGGCCGTGGGCTGATCTTTTCTTTCAAGTAAGATCTCGAATTTGGATTTTTTAAATCCTAATTCCATCAATTCTTTGGTGACGAGTTTCCCTAGTTTAGGTGCTGCTAATGTTCTTTTCTTAGTTATTTTTTCCGATATTTTCAACATTGCAGACCGCGCGGTATCAATTTCTCCTTCTAGCCTCTTGAGTTCCTCGTGCCTATTTTCAGTTTTATTGAGCTTTTCTTGGGCGTCTTCTCTAAAAGAAAGTACTTCATTGAGATTATTACCGTACTTTCTCTTTAGCGTTTCGATGAGATCGACGCGTTCCTCAATTGAGTCAATCTCAGAAGGATCCATTTCAACGCTCGCTGCATAAAAATCCATTTGGCTTTGAAGCTCCTGAATTTCAAGGAGAGCATTTTCAAACTTTTCAGTGTACCGAGTCGTAGAGGGATCAAACTTTTCGAGTTCTTTAAATGAACGTGTGAGTTGCATGAGTTGATCAACAACTGAATTTTCTTCACCTTGTAGTTCACTAATAATCTTACTAGAAGTCTCAAGGAGCTTCTTTGAATTTCGACTGACCTGATACTTATTATTTAAGTCCTCTTCCTCGTCTGGGTTAATATCTGCTTCATCAATTTCATTAATTTGGTGCTTTAAGAGATCAATTGCTTGCTCATTACTCCTTTCAGAATTAATGAGATTTTCATATTCATTTTCGATGGCTTTTAATTTTTTATAAGCTTCTGAATGCTCTTTAGTGTCTTCTGAAAGACCCGCATAAGCATCAAGTAGTGAAAGTTGCCGGTCAGCTGAAAATAATGAATGATGGTCATGAGGCCCGTGCAGATCGACGAGCAACTTGCCGATTGTTTTAAGAGTATTGAGAGTCACCGGTGAGCAATTAACAAATTGTTTGTTTGCCGTGTTTCTATCAATGACTCTCCTAATGACTAGTTGATTCTCAGAACAAGGCTCTAAGCCCGCCTCCTCAAGGATTGTGTTAATTTCGTTACAGTTCTTTAGGTCAAATACGGCTTCAACCGTGCACGTGTCCTCTCCTGTCCTGATAAGCTCAGTATCAGCCCTCTGCCCTACGATTAGCTTTAATGCTCCAATGACCATAGATTTTCCTGCACCGGTCTCCCCAGTGATACCGATGAGCCCTGATCCCATTTCCCATACGACTTCTTCGATCAAGGCCAGATTATTGATTTTTATTAAAGTAAGCATTTTCTTGTTATCTCCCCTTAAATATATGTACAAATTAACAAGTGTTCAAGTGAACATATTTATATATCTCTCTTAAAAGCCGATTTTAACCCTTTTAATCCCCTTTAAATTGACCGAATCTTTCATTAGAGGCCGAACATAGATGAAATGGAGATAACTTTTCTTGGTACTGGAACTTCGGTAGGAGTCCCTAGCATCGGTTGTCATTGCGAAGTCTGTGAATCCACAGATCCCAAAGATAAGCGCCTTAGATCCTCTATTTTAATCAAAACAAAGGAACAAAGTCTTCTTATCGATTGCGGTCCTGATCTAAGACAACAATGCCTTAGGGAAGAAATTGAATCTGTTGACGCGGTGTTAATCACTCATCCTCATGCCGATCATATTATGGGTCTTGATGACCTAAGAAGATTTACCCCTAAGGCAGAAGATACGCTTCCTATCTATGCTCGTCCCAGCTGCATTGAGGCACTTAGCCAATGTTTCTTCTATATTTTTAATGGTGAGAATCGTTACCCAGGCTACTTCAAACCTGACGCCTTACCCATTGAAGGAGCCTTTAATTTATCTGAATTGAAAGTGATCCCTATTCCCGTAGAGCATGGAAAAGTTGAGTGTATTGGTTTTGCCTTTTATCAAAATGATGCCCCACTACTTGGGTATATTCCAGACTGTAAAATAATTTATGAAGAAGGGATGAATGCATTAAAAGATGTTGAGTGCCTTATCATTGATGGGCTAAGACATACCCCTCACCCAACGCATATTTCTATTTCTGAAGCTGTTGAGATCTCTCAGGAACTAGGGGCCAAAAAAACATGGCTCACTCATATTTCCCATGATGTTATGCATGGAAGAGATGAGCCGAACCTGACTGATAATGTTCGTATCGCTTACGATGGATTGAAATTGAAACTATGATTTTTACTTATCCAAAGCAAAGCGGTAGAACTTCTTGCCATCAGGAATTGGTATAGTGCGCGTCATTTCACCATCGAGCTTTGTCCATTCGGTAAGGTTATCACTCTGCTCGATTGTTAAACCTAAAGTGATATTGTCACCTTCTGGGTCGACAGTTAAGACGACTGAACCTGCTCTAGCATCTCGGACTTGCTCAAGAACCTGTTCTAAGGATTGTCCTCCACCACCTTGTTCGAGTTCGGCAATCTTGGCGTCTTTCTCTGCAATCTGAGCATCCTTCTCAGCCACTGATGCAACGAGCGTCTGAAGCTGTGCTTTCATGGCATTTATCTCAGCCATAATGGATTGATCATTCTCACCAAGTGTAGTCATTTGCTCGCCTATCGATATATCATTCTGACCAAGTGCAGTTAATTGTTCACCTATTGCTGTATCGTTATTACCAAGGGTTTCAAGTTGTGTGGTCACATCACTGGTTAGAGAATCAATCTTTGTTGTATTGGCAGTAATCGAATCTCTCTGTTCTTGATCATTGGATAAAAGTTCAGGCTTTAGTAATTTTAATTTTCTGATTTCACCTAAATTATAGAAATCAAGATCCATATCACTTACGTATGATCTATCGGCGGTACCTCTAGTGTCGGCGCCTGCTGTCGAGGGTAAGGACAATGCTCTCAAAATATCGGCGCTTCTTAAGTCGGAATCCCTTAAATCGGCTCCCTTAAGGTTGGCTCCAGCAAAGTTGCTACTACGTAGATCGGCAAATCTGAGGTTGGCTCTACTGAGGTCGACCCCAACGAGGAAGCTACTTCTTATATCTGCAAAAGGCTCAATCCTATGAATACGTCCATCAACCTCAATCTTACCAGTTCTTAAGCCAGTTTCTGGATCAATTGTTTCTTCAATCCAACGACCTTCTTCCTGCCCAAAGGATGATATCGAACTAATAATAAAAAATAATACGCTAAAGATAATAGGCTTTTTCATGCCGATATGAATAACTGAAATAAGCCCCTTTGCAATCTTTTCTAATTGCGGATCTTTGAATGAATATAAACTTTTACTGCGGTTTATTTCTTCTTTGCATGATTTTTATATATGTTTAAGCGTCAGTTCTTTAGTCTCCTCAAAAATATGAATATTTTAAAAGCTACTTTATCTGTGTTGATTCTTTCGACATTTTCTCATGCTCAAGTTGAGAGCTTGAGTAAGGATAAGAGTTTTATGTTGGGCGCTTACTACTATGCTTGGTATGACTCACCAAAAAATGAAGATGATATTGGGTGGATGAAAAAAGCTTTGAGGGGAAGACTAGACCCCTTGCAGCTTCCTAAATTGGGTGTTTATGATAGCCGCGACCCAAAAGTTATTGAGAGTCACATTGAACAGTCCAAGCATGCTGGAATTGATTTCTGGTCGGTGAGTTGGTGGGGGCAAAACCGTCAGGATGAAACATTCAAGGATCATATTTTAAAGCATCCTGATGCAGCTAATTTGAAATATGCGGTCCTTTATGAGTCAACGGGTCGCTTAGGTTCTATGAGGAGCCCAAGCTATAAAAATTTGGTGCCTGATTTTGATTACTTTACTGAGCATTACTTTAATCATCCGAATTATCTTAAAGTTGATGGAAAGCCTGTCGTATTTATATACCTGACTCGTGTTTACTTCAGGCGTGATGAAGGTAAGAAGGCGTTAGAAACTCTACGACTTAAACACCCGAACTTATACATTGTAGGAGATGACGTCTTTGGTCCTAACTACCCTAGCAGTGCGGCGAGTCAGTGGAACGCTATAACGGCATACGATGTCTATGGTCAATCGACTAAAATTACAGGAGGTACTAAGGCGGGTATTGAGCGTCTAAAGAATAACTATTCTAAAGCAAAGGTTAAGGCTAATAAAGTTGGTACTGGGTTTGTGCCTGCCATTGCTCCCGGTTACAATGACCGCGCCGTGCGAAAAGGGAACCCTGGAAGATCACGATATTTTGATGATGTTAAAGAATCAAAAGAAGGAGACCTTTTTCGCTCCATGATTAAAGACGTTGCGATGCCGCTAGCCGATCCGAAAGCAAAAAACATGATCATGGTGACCTCTTTTAATGAATGGTATGAGGATACTCAAATTGAACCAACTTCGGGAAAAGCTAAGTTGCCAGTTTCAAAAGACGATTCAAGGTCCGGAAATTTCTTCACCGAAGATAATCTCTACCATGACTACGGTTCTCTTTACCTTGATATTCTACGTTCAGAATTTGGGCAATGATCAGCTCTCTTTGTCGTTATCCTCTTTGACTAACCACCGTTCAAATTGTGGGTTCCCATCAGTGCCTTGATCGGACTGAATGCAGACATCGACTTCTGGAAAATTTGAAGCGAAGCTGAGACCTTCATCCACTCCAAGGATACAACAGACCGTGCTATAAATTCCGGCTTCTAGGCAGCTTTTAGCAATCACTGTTACTGAATTAACGCCGTTACTGGTTGGCCATCCTGAACGAGGATCAATGATATGACCGTACCTCTTGTTTTCGTGCATAAAATTCCTCGCGTAAGAGCCTGATGATGAGACGGCCCGATCACTGATTGCGAGGCTAGCGAGACAACTTTCTGGGTTCTTCCCGTCCTCAATGCCAATGTGCCAGAACTCGTGCTTTCCGTTGCCGCCGCTCGCAAAGACGTCTCTTCCTAGATCGATAAGAACATCTTTAATATTATGTCGTCGGGAGATCTCGATGAGAGCATCGACTGCGAGCTCCTTTCCAAATCCTCCAAAATCAAGGCCCATGCCTTTCTCTGGTAAGAAGATGGCACCTTCTCGGCGCTCGACCTTATCCCAGCCCGTGAGTCTAAGAGCTTCTTGAATGTCCTCTTCGTTTGGTAATTCTTGATGAATTTTCTTCCAGTCCCAGACCCTGGCGAGAGGTAACATTGTGGCATCCAAAATGCCATCACTTTTTCTGAACACTTCATCGGCGAGGTTAATTAGTCGCTCCGCATCCTCATCAGTTTCGATCCATGATTGACCGGCTGCTGCATTAATTTTTGAAATAAGAGAAGTCTCTAGGTAGCGGGAGTATTTCTCCTCAAAATTTTTAATCCACTCTAAAGTATCGGCAGCAAATTGAAGTGCTTCTCTCTCTGAGTCTAACCGTATTTTAACATGGCACTCTGTTCCGAGTGCACGGAAATAGAGTTCACGTACTCCTAGAGCATTAGGTATCAGGAATTTGCTCAGGTCCGGAGCGCTCATGAGTCGATCCTAAAATTTAATTTGAGCCGTGAGGCTAAAGGTGTTGGCAGTAGGGTATGCTTGCGAAGGCGATGAATCGGACCCAACTCCTTCCATGGCATAATGCTCGTAGGCTCCAGAGAGAGAGAAATTTTCATTAACTTTGTAATTAATCTTAAGGCCTATGCTTGTGGCGTGCAGAGAAGATAAACGGTAGTCCGCTGAGTAGTTAGGACCGCTACCATTGGGCTCATCGGCCGGAGTATCAATATTCAAATTGTTAAGAGTATTTACGAAAAAGTCGGCACTATTCTGATTGTAGAACCTATAAAAAGGGGATATCAGGAGATTATCATTAACTTCTTGTCGCCATTCTACTTCAGCGGTTTGTGAGAAGATTCCATAGTCATCGTTGGAGAGGCGGAAGGCGGCCTTTAGTGTTCCTTTGAGCGATTCAAAATAGTGTTTGGTCTGTTGATGAAAGACTTGTCTGAACCGACTATCTGGTCTGTTTTCTCTATAAATATTAACGATGGGTACACTGACTCCGGGTGCGATCGTAAAATCTTCATTTCTTTGAACAACTTTGTAAGGGTCGTTTAGGTATCCTTCTGCGTATCCAAGCGTGAGGTCAGCAGAAATAACCGTGTTTTTACTAAGGAGTTGAGTGACTCCTACAAAGAAATCATAACTGTCTTTTTTCTCATCATCTAGGAGTGGTACTTTAACGATGTCATCAAGGTAATTAAAGCCTAGAGCCAGTGTTGTATTACCGAGATTATAATCCTTCTCATAGTTGAGTGAGATTCCATTTGAGATATAATCAGACTCTTCACTCTTTGAGAGCTCGAGTTCGACTCTATGATCTTCAAGGTTGTATTGTAATGCTGCTAGAATTCCAGTCCTGACGTCTTCGAGGTCGGAGAGAAAAGGTTGGTCTCCGCCTGGAAGGACCCCTGTCGGAGAAGAGCCCGAAATTGAATCATTCAGGAGTTGAAACCTAAAAGTGGATTCATCAGTTAGATCGATTTTTCCTCTAAAGTAATTCGCCTCAACCTTGATTCTCTCACCCCCTTCGTCATATAGTTGATATCCGTATTCGTATTCTTGTGCCAGATCGATTGCTTCTGAGCTGGCCCACGGCAGGAAGCAGGTTAGGATGATTGGGCAACAAGACTTGGAGGCCATTCAAGATTTTTCCCTGATATTAACCTTAAGTCGATAGTATTTTTTGGCGCCGTTAATGGGTTTGGATAAGCTGATCTTCTGGCCATTTCCTATGATATTTTGAAATTCAGGAACTCCTTTCCATGAGTCTTTTGAAATATCATTAGATTCTTCGACGCTGTAAACGCGCTCAAGCCCGGCATAGCCATCTCCTTGAGCGGCTTTAGTCATGAACGATAGTTCAATCTTTGAATCTTCAATCAAAATTTCAGTGTCTGAATCGAGACTTTGTTCTACAGGAGATGAACCTATTAAATACTCGAATTCATTAGTTAAACCGTCTCCATCATTATCTTTTTCAGGGGCTGAAAGTTCTGGGTTATTTCCAAGCTGTTGCTCTGCCCAGCTCGAATAATTATCAACGACCTTAATTTTTGCAGTTTGAGAATTAACAGTGCCAGAGTCATTAGAAATTTGAACCCAATAATTGGAATCTGCTTTCAGTGCCTCGACTTTCAGTGAATTGTTATTCGCGCCTGGGATTGGATTAGAAGTGTTTCCAGATTCTCCTTTGTACCATTGGTATTTCATCCCGTTTCCTGATACTCCGACTTGAAGGCTCGCTTCGTTGACTGAAGTCATCGTAACATTACTAGGTTGAGTAGAGATGATTGGTGGCTCTGAGCCTGGTGCGACTTCGATGGTGAAGGTTTTAGTATAATTGTAACCGTTGTTGTTGGATCCTTTATAAGCTCTGACCCTTATTGTATAATTACCTGGTTGAGTTGGAGTACCTGTGATGCCGTCAGTATTACTATTCGTGGAGTTAAGATGATTGAGACCTTCTGGTAATTCTCCAATAACTGCCCAGCTTCTTGCTCGGTGAGGAGCGCCAGTTATCTGATATACTAGATTTAATAATTCACCAGCCTTGGCTGGTACCGTTGAGGAACCTGAGGATGGGGTAATTTGTGTAATTTGGGTGGCACCACTTACCGCGTCATAAGTTCCTAAACCTGCAACTGCGACTGATGACCACTTAACAATTTGGGTGATCGCTGCCGATCCTACAAAATGCGACTCATAAGTAATGAAGTGGGTGGCTGCTCCTTTGTTTAGTAAAAGACTTGTTAACCCTGCCTTCGGTAAATGCTTACCATAGAATGAGATTTTATTTTTTTTTGGCATCTTTTTAATTAATTACAACCGCAACCACCGCCGCCAATTAGGCCTCCACCGAAGCTAGCTTCTCTCGAAAAATATCCATGTTCCGTCATTGAGATAATTAAAGAGTTTAGTTCTCCAGACATGCTAGTTCTAGATAAGTTTCCGCGATCGTAAGGCTGAACTTTAACTAAGCTCTGTGAACAATTACTGAATAACAGGATCGTTGATAGAGATATAATTATAAGTCTTAATTTTTCCATATTATTGATATGAAATGAGCCCTAATCTGTAGGCGTTTTTGTTTTATGAATTTGTGTCTTAAGGAGCTGGTTGTAGGGAGTATATATCTATGAGTTGATTTTTCTATCTTTTAGTACGCAAGTTTCTGACTCTCAGTTCTTAAGGGATCAAATTTATTATTTTTTTCTGACTTTTCTTGTTTTGAATGCAATCAGTCTGATACGTGATTATTTGCATTATTGAGTTAGAGTGTGAAAGATGTGCGGATTGTTATCTCAAATGAGAAGAACTTTAATATTTCTGTTTTTATTTTTAATTTCAGGGACTTTAAACTTCGCGGAAGGTTCTGAGCTTAATGATCAGTACGGCGATTCTACTTTAGTTCTCTATAATCAGAATGTCGCTGATTCCAGGAAATTGGCAGCCTACTACTCAAAGGTAAGAAATATACCATTTGCTAATCTTGTTGGTTTTAAATGTCCTACGACTGAAATTATAAGTCGTTCAGACTATGACACACTAATAATGAATCCTCTTAGGGAGCTTTTTGAGGTCAATGATTGGTGGGAGATAGTTGAAGATTCTGAATCGTCAAATACCAAAAATACTAAGATCAAGTTTGTAGCCATCATGTATGGCATGCCTTTGAAGATCAAATCTGATCCAGAAAGAAAAAAAATAGGTGCTTCTCCAACGATTACGAGTCACGGCAATAATGATGCCGCAAGTTTGGATTCTGAGATAGCCTGTTTAAGCAGGAATTCACTAAAGATTAGTGGAGCTGTTACCAATTCCTATTTCAGGTCAACTGATGCAGGTGGCAATCCGAACTGCTTACTTGTTTCAAGAATAGATGGACCCGATTACAATAATGCTAAACGGCTCATTGATGATGCTATTGCCGTAGAAAATTCAGGGCTCTGGGGAAATGCTCTTATTGACATTGCCAATTTGGCTGAAGCAAAGGGCGCCGCTTATAGGACCGGAGATAAATGGCTTGAGAATTGCGGAGAGTTTTATAAGAGGGCTGGCATACCAGTGATATACGATCGATTTTCGAGCCTGATACCAGGCGCATATCCGCTAGGGGAGGACATAATATTATATTTTGGTTGGTATTCACAAAATGCCCAGGGACCGTTCGCTGACTCTAAATTTAAATTTAAGAAAGGTGCTATTGCTGCACATATTCATTCTTATTCCGCTAGCACCATTCGTACGACGCTCAAGCATTGGTCTGGCCCTCTTGTTGCGAGAGGTGCCTGTGCAGTTCTAGGCAATGTTTATGAGCCCTTCTTGCAAATGACGACGCACCTCGATATTTTTAATTCCAGACTTTTGGCAGGGTTCACTTTTGCTGAATCAGCTTGGATCGCGACACCGGTCCTTTCTTGGATGCAGGTTATGATAGGGGATCCGCTTTATCAGCCATTTAAATCTAATATAAAAATCACTGAGGGCACAGATGATGGATACAAGGAATTTAAAGTAGCGGTTTTAAAGAATCAATTGGATCTGTTGTCGGATAGTATTAAAGACCCTTCTTTAATGGAGTCTATTGGTCTTCATTTAATGATAGATAAGGATTATCAAGGTGCAGAAAAATCCCTCAATGGGGCCTTTAAAAATTATGATAGTCCTGAGGACAAGTTACGAATCAAAATTCACTTAGCCAATTCAAAGAGGAATCAGGGTAAAAGAAAAGAAGCCATTAAAATTCTACGCGAATTTCGAAGTGCCTTGAAAGAAGAACCCGCAGCTGAAGCTATCAATAATTTAATAAAACAGTTTTGATGTTCATGATAAATTAACCATGAACTTTCAGCCTGTTAAACCTGACTTGGTGCGGCCTCAGTGATTGGAGGTGCGCTGTCAACTGGGTTCTGAATCTGTGGAAGGACGTTGGCCACTCGTTCCTTCATTTCTTTTCCAGGTTTAAATTTCACGATGGCCCTTGGTGGAATGACAACATCAGTGCCTGGCTTATTTGGATTTCTTCCAATCTTTTGTTTGGTCTCTTTTACCTGAAAAGAACCGAAGTTTCTTAAAACCACTTCATCCCCAGCAGCAAGCGTCTGAGTGATAGTATCTAAAGTTTTTTGTATGACATCAAACACTTGTTGTTGAGTCATCCCTGTTTCGTTACTTATTTTTACCACTAGGTCACGCTTTGTAGCCGTTTTCATTAAATTTTTTTATTATTTAAACCTGATACTGATCAGAAAGTTATTATTAATTATGTAATTTTTTTGTGTAATCAGAGTAAGAGTGGGGCATCAATAGATAGCGATCTGAACTCATTTGGCAAAAGAAAAATGACTCTATTTTTTACTTGATAATCATATCGTCATCTAAAGCTAATTTTCAGCATTCAAAAAGTAATGTTAGGTTTTAAAATTAATGTTACAGTAATCTAAAGCCAGTTCTGTGCCGTTTTAAAATGAAGTTTTGCGATTTTGGACAATATGCCTACTCCGTGAGCTTTCACTAAAAAATCTCCGGCTTCTTTTACTTTCATGGATGCCCCTTTTGGTATTTCAATATTGTATTCTTTAGATGCTGCATCCATCCATTCGACGAAATGATTACGTGCTAATATAGAGGCAGTTGCTACTGCTACGTCTTCTTCAGCCTTGGTTCTTTGCTCGAGGATAATGTTTTTGCCCATTGGGCCAAGCGAAGACTCTAAAACTGATGATTTGGCAAATTGATCACTAAGGGCTCTTTGGCAATCAGGTCTTTTTGCACATAAGTTTTCAATGCACTTTGCATGGCCCCAAGCTAATAATTTATTGAGATTTCCGATACTTTTATAAAGTTCATTGTATTTACTGGGATTTATCAGGATAACATCATATTCGATACCTGGTGCCTCTTTAATGATTTTAGAGAGCTTTTGTATCTTTAGATCTGAAATTTTCTTAGAATCAGTGACTCCTGCATCAATGAGTAATCTTGTAAGAGTTTTATCAGTGTATGCTCCAGCAATTACCAGTGGCCCAAAAAAATCTCCTTTACCGCTTTCATCTATGCCAAAGTGAGGTTCAAACATCTTGGGGTAGAGTTCTTCTTCATAACCTAGCTTTGCAAAACCTAGTACTTTGGGTTCTAGCGTAAATTGAATAAAGTCTTTCGTTCCTTTTCCCTGAACAAGCACTTTAGGGCCTTTTTCATAAACGGTTACATTTAGCTTATCTTTTTTTGCTGAAAAAATAGCATAATCCCTACTCTTAAATTCATAATTTTCCTGTTCTAAGATGCCTCGCAATTCGTTAACCTGATTGTGATTAAGTGGGTGCGTGTATGAATTTATATCTTTTGGCACGTATCGATTTAACCACAAGAACTGTATGTCACAAGAGTTGAAATCACCTAAATCAAATGACCACCCTCTATTGGATAGGTCAAAGCCGTTCAGGCAGTCCTTATTGAAATGGTTTCATGTAAACTCTAAAGACTATCCTTGGCGTTCAACTACGAACCCCTACGAGATCCTTGTCTCTGAAATGATGTTGCAGCAGACTCAGGTTGTAACGGTTCTTGGGCGAGGCTATTATCGCCGATGGCTTGAATCTTTTCCTGATTTTAAAAGCCTTGCTGCTGCAGATGAGAGCGAAGTGCTTAGGGTATGGGAGGGGTTAGGCTATTATTCAAGAGCAAGAAATCTTCATAAATTGGCACAAGTTGTAGTGCATGAATTAGAAAATCAATTTCCATCTGAAGTGGTTGAAATTGAGTCTTTACCAGGTATTGGGAAATATACTGCGGGTGCCATTGCGAGTTTTGCTTTCAATTCACCTGTGCCCGCGGTGGATGCTAACATCGCTAGAGTCATTGTAAGGCTTTTTGATTTCCAGGAAAGAATAGACACATCTTTTGGGCAAAAACAAATTTGGGCTTGGGCAAATGATTTGGTCCCTAGTTCAGGAGCGCGGACTTGGAACTCTGCTTTGATGGAACTTGGGCAGACTCTTTGTAAATCTAGGGTCGTCTATTGTGAGGAGTGCCCATTATCCTCATGTTGTCAAAGTAGTCAGCCTTTAGATTTACCAATTAAAAAATCAAAGCCACAGATAACCTCAATTGATGAACATGTAATATTGGCCGTTAGTAAATCAAAAGTATTACTAGAACAGGAACAGGGAAGGCGTCGGCATGGTATGTGGAAATTACCTTCTAGGAATGAAAATGAGCTGGAGGGATCTAAATTACTTTCGAAACAAAAGTATGGGATAACGCGGTACAAAGTGACCATGCATATTTACAAATCTTGTAATGCTTGTTCCCGAGAAAATGAGAAGTGGTTTAAGATAAATTCACTCGAATCGTTGCCCATGCCTTCACCTTATCGTCGAGCTCTTGCATTAATTAACGAAGCCGAGCTAAAAGAGAACTAGAATGGGTATTCTATCTCAGTTTCTCCATGCAGAATATCGATAATCATAGGGGGATTAATTACTTCCTCTAAGATGGTTTTGTTGGAAATGCTCGCTGTGTCCCTCTCAGGTTCGACGTGATTTAGTACGATGCCTGCCAACCTGAGACCTTTATCTCGAATAGCATTGTAGGTTAAAATGGTTTTGTTCAGGGCGCCCAGTTTATTGTCCACAACGATTAATACATCTGAACAGAGTTCTGCAGCTAAATCTCCAATACAATATTTGGCTGTTATTGGTACGGCCCAGCCCCCTGCGCCCTCCACAATGACATTATCATAAGAATTTTTAAGTTCTCGGTGATGCCGCTTGATAAGGTCTAAGTCTACTTCTCTTCCCTCAATTAATGATGCGGCTAAGGGTGCTGCCGGAGTTTTTAAATGTACAGGATTGATAAGATCTATAGAGCTCGGTTCAGGGTACGAAGATTTGAATATCAGTTCTGCGTCGTTGCGATCTCCGCATGAAATGGGTTTAAATCCTACTGCGCTCTGATTTTTTTTAATGATTGATGAGAGCAATAGATCAGTAATAAAAGTTTTCCCGACTCCTGTATCTGTTCCTGTAATGAATAGATTTAATGATTCTTTCAAAGTTTTTTATAAGTCTAAGATCCAATTTGCTGACGGATAGCATCAGCGATCTTTGTTGCCTGAGAGTCTACAAATTCTTGATCTTTTCCTTCTATCAGGATTCTAATCTTAGGCTCTGTGCCAGAGTATCGAATTAAAACTTGGCCCTCATCACCGAGTGCATCTTTAGTGTCCTCAATTATAGGCTTAGCATCAAGTTCATCTATAGGAACTTTTTTAATAACATCCAGATTGATAAGCTTTTGAGGAAACTTATTTAGGCATTTCCTTAGTTTGGAAAGGGGCTTGCCTGTATCAATGACTGCGCTTAAAGCCGCGAGCGCTGCGATTATTCCATCTCCGGTTGAGTTATGATCCTTGCATATAATATGACCACTTGGTTCACCTCCGAAGTTTGACCCATATTCCTTCATCATTTCCATTACATTTCGGTCACCAATGTCCGCGCGCACAACTTTCCCTCCTCGCTCTGAGATGCATTGATCGAGACCAAAATTACTCATCTTCGTACCGACTAAGGTTTTAGATTGAAGCTGACCTTTACTTATTAAGTGGCAGCCAATGATAGCCATGAGCTCATCTCCATCCACGGGCTCACCCTTTTCATCACACATTAAAATTCTATCTGCATCTCCGTCATGAGATATTCCTATGAAAGATCCATCTTTTTTTACTAGTTCTGCAATAATTTCAGGGTGAGTGCATCCACAGTTTTCGTTGATATTATCGCCGTCAGGCGAGTTATGATGGCTGATGACTTCCGCACCAAGTTTTTTAAGGATGCTTGTACTGGTGACGTATGAGGCTCCGTTTGCCGCGTCTAGGCTAATTTTCATTCCATCTAATGGTGAATTTTGGGAATGATTATTAATGAAGTCTTCGGTGATTTTTTCTACGTAAGCGTCTGTGCTGCTACTAAGTTTTTTGACAGTACCTATCGCGTTTGATGTAGGTCTCTCGATATATTGTTCATCTGAGAGCATCCGTTCTTCTAATTTTTTTTCCTGAATCTTTGATAATTTATATCCATCTTCAAAAAAGAATTTTATTCCATTATCTGGTGCGGGGTTATGTGAAGCCGAAACGACTATTCCGAGGCTCATTTTCATTTCCTTGACCAGCATGGCTATAGCAGGAGTCGGCAATACGCCCGCCAAATAAACATCAATACCTGCAGAATTAAAACCAGAGGCGAGTGCGTTTTCGATCATGTCTCCGCTTCGTCTCGTGTCTTTACCTATTATCACAGCTGGCTTGTTGTCGCCCCCTTGATTGATAAGCTCCATGGTGGCAATTTGAGCAAGTCGCATTGCAGATTCTGGACTTAAATGCCCTAAGTTGGCGGTGCCTCTGACTCCATCAGTACCAAAGAATTTCATAGTTATTTGAATTTTAATTAAGATTGCATCAATGGCTTAGAATGAAACGAATATCCATTCTTATTTGTCGATCTTTTAGAAATCTTGAAACTAATGGCTTAATTATTATCTTCAGTTGGCTCAGATGAATTTGACTGAGTTTCATCACCATCATCATTTTCATCCACTAGATCTAAAAGTGATAAGAGTCTTTTGTGAAAACTTTCTAAATCTAAATCATGCTCAAGTTTTCCTGCATGAGAAATAGAAATAGAACCGCTCTCCTCAGAGATCATAATAGATATCGAATCAGATTCCTCCGTAATACCTATGCCTGCGCGGTGTCTTAAACCAATGCTCCGGTCGGAGATTTCTCTTTGGCTTACAGGAAATAGGCATCCTGCCCCTACAACCCTACCGGCCCTAAGAATGATGCCGCCGTCGTGAAGTTCAGTCTTTGGATGAAATATTGTCAATATTAGTTCAGAGGAAAATTGTGCATCTAATTGTATTCCAGTTTCAAGGTATGGCTTAAGTTCTATTTTGCGTTCGATGGCTAACAGGCCGCCATACCGTTTGGCGCCTAGCTGTCGGACGGTATCGGTCAAACTGTCTATGAACTCTTTATCTTTACCTTCTGAAATAAAGGAAAAAGCTCGGCTTCCTAAGCTTGCTAATATTCTACGAAGTTCAGGTTGAAACACTACAATCATCGACATCGTCAAAAAGAAAGTGACGGCCATTAAGAACCAAGGAATTAGTTTCAGATTAAAGTAAACTGAAGTGACTGTAATAATAATTAATAAGATACTTAGAATGATAAAGAAATGAGACCATTTTTGAGATTTGTTCTGACGAATTACCAAATAAATGCCCAAGATAATGATTCCAAGCTCTGCAAGAACTTGCCAATTTGACCAGTTGTTCGTTATCATTTCACTCTCCACGATTCTCTAATATACAACAGGTCTTCAAAAAAAGAAGAAATTGAATCACATGTTTATTTATTCTGCGGAAATTATCGCCTCCGTCATACGCATCGCGTTGAAATTATCCAATGAATTATGAACTCTAAAAACTAAAGCGCCAAATTCTCGGCAATATGAAGTGAGTGCTACCGTTGGCCATTCTCTATTCTTCATTTCTTTCGTTCCTAATACTTTTGCAATGAACGACTTTCTTGAAACACCTATCATTAGTGGCCTATCAAGTAATGCAAATTTGTCTAAAGATTTAAATAGCTCGAGGTTATGCTCGAGAGTTTTTCCAAAACCTATGCCTGGATCTAGAATGATTCTTTCCTGACTTATTCCAGCCTTTTCACATGCGTTCAATTGATCGTTAAAGAACTCAATTATAGAATCGGTAACGTTAGAGTAACGAGGGTTATCTTGCATGTCTTTAGGGCTTCCTGACATATGCATTAAGACTATTCCGCAGTCGGATAGGGCAGCTACTTCGCGCATTGCTGGATTTGTTAAACCAGTGATATCATTAATTATTTCCGCGCCGTTAGTTAGAGCTTCCTTAGCTACCTTAGGTTTAGAGGTGTCTATGGATATTAAAGTTTGACTCTTTTTTTTGTTAGAAAAATCTTTAATTGCTGGGATGACTCTTCTTAATTCTTCATCATTATTAATCTCGATAGCTCCTGGTCTTGTAGACTCTCCCCCAAAATCGATAATTGCAGCTTCCTTGGATTCTAATTCAATGGCTTTTTTTAGCGCTCTTTCTTGACAGTTATATTTTCCTCCGTCTGAAAACGAATCAGGTGTAGTATTTACTATCCCCATGATTAAGCCACTATCGCTAAGATCATTAATTTCCCCGGAAATTGACCACTGGCTCGCTTTCGGAGAGGGTTTGAAACTTCTTGACTGATGTGGCATAATATAATCTGCAGAGAATCCTCGTTACCTCAACTCATGAAAACATTCCTCATTACATCATCTTTTCTTACTTTAATGATTCTTTCAGGAATGGCTATCAAACCGGGTGCTTTTTCTGATGATGGTGCTGATCAAGTGTCTAGGACTGTCGTGCACAAGGATGGGACCTACACGACCACTCAAAAAGACCAAGACACACGAATATTGGTTCGTGAGACCAAAAGAAAAAATAATACACTTATAATGAAAAGTGAGTTTGCCCTCGACGAATTTGGCAGAGAAAGAAAGGGAAGAGTTTATGATGGTCAGAATAATTTACTCTTCATTAGTGAATTTGTATACGATAGAGACGAGCTCATAGAGGAAAGAGTTTTTGATGCAAAAGGAAAAATGGTTAGGAGGCTCATGTACAAAGTAAAGGTTGTTAGTAAATTAGATGGACGGTCAAGGCCTGCTCTCGTCTCTTACCAGAATGGAAAGCCTATTGGTGATTTGGTTGCTCTTGATGATCCGTCAGTTTTTAGTACCACTTCTAATCATGCTCATTCATCCGAATCTAATGAAGGTAAACCAGAAAATAAATGGGTTAGATCTAAGGATGGATCCCTAGTTCCTCTTCCTTCTGGAGCCGTCCAATATCCCAGGTCTAATTCTGATCAATCTAATAAAGTGCGGGAGACCAAGTCAGATTCGAAGCCTAAGAGAAGATTGCGAATTTTTAAACGTAACAAATAATTCAGAGTTTATATTATAAAATGAGGTCCTCTACGGCACTTGGCTTAGTTATTTTTGCTGCGATTCCAATGGCATTGCTTTTTTGGACTTTAAAAGAAAGAAATACTTCATATGTAAAGCGCTCTGAAGAATTGGCATTTAGGTCATTAGAAGAAGATTTAGAAAAGTTTAGACTAAAGTCTTCAAGGCTAGAGGATGAGAATAATAATTTAATGCAGCAAATTAGTATAGAAAAAGATAATGTTGCATCCCTAATTAAAGAAAAAGAGGGCTTAGAATTAAGGTTGGAAAATTATAGAGATTCAGGAGCGCCGGAATTAGGAGAACGTGAATGGACCGCTGAGGAGTTAAAAGCTCGGAAAAAAGCTGAAGAATTAACTCTAAAAATAAGGGAGTTACCTCTCAAGCGTAAGCTAAAGTACCGCTTAACAACTTGGGAAACCATGTCTTCCGCATTTTCATCAATGCCTGGTGTTTCTTCACCAGAAGAAGCGTCTGCCCAATCAAGAGCTTACTCGGCAATGGGCTTTGTTAATCCAGGAACGGATGTAAGATCAAGGACCTTAGACCTACTTAAAGGTCAGCTTGGTGCGGCCATTTTTGTTGGTGATGATACTGTCTTCTTGAATAAGGATTCTTCTATAAATAATTCATCTGATAGTACGGCGCTAGCAATTGAAATTGCACGAGCTCTTCAAGATCAACATTTTGAACTAAATGCGTCTCTTAATGATTGGCTTTATAATGATGATGCTAAACTTGCGCTTTGGGCGGTTGCTGCAGGTGATACAAATCTTTTCAAGATTCGCTATCAGCTGCAAAATAATCTGTCTGCCACGGCGAACGCACAAGCAGCGACAACAATGTCGAGAGAGCAATTCGAGCTGATACCATCTTATGTTCGAGAGTATTACCTATTTCCTTTTTCTCTCGGAGATCGATTTTGTCAGAATCTTTATGATAAGGAGCGCTGGCAATCTGTTAACAATGCAATAGCAAGGCCTCCTCTCAGCACTTCAGAAATACTTCATCCAGAGCTTTATACTTCCGAAGAACGCCCAGAGCCTGAACGCTTCAGGTGGAATATAAATGCAACTGAAATTGATGGCGTTTATCCTCTATGGAATAATGTAGCGGGCGAGCTTGGAATTGCACTTTTACTAAATCAGAGCGATTTCCTCCAGAGAATGAATGAACTGGGTCAGCCGGACATTGTGAATATGCCTGAACTAGTTTCAAAAGGAATTGAGCACTTTTCTCAAAGAGATGGCTCTAAGGCGGCTGCAGGGTGGCATGGGGACCGATTCTTAGTGTATCCTAACGGTGAAGGTAAAAGGGGCTCAGACCATGTTTACTGGATGACTAAGTGGATGGATAACAAAGAAGCCCAAGAGTTTTATGATGCCATTACTAAATCGATTCAATTTCGTCGAGGTGTTAAATTGGCTAAGGATAATGATGAGATGGTGTCCACTACGAAAGGTGATCGATACATTTCTATTAAAATGATTGGTGACGATAAAGTGCGTATTGTTGATACGGGAGATAAGGTGTTCGCGGATAAGGTTATACAAAAGTTTGAAACTTCGTCCCCATGAGGCTTTAAATGATCGCTACCAAAATATATTACACCGGAAGAGTTCAGGGCGTTGGTTTTCGTTATGAATGTAAGCGTATTGCCATGGGATTTGATGTAAAAGGCAATGTTCAGAACCTCGATGATGGGAGGGTCCAGTTATGTGTTGTTGGGGAGGGCGATGAGATAGAGGATTTCCTCAAAGAGATATTAGTCAACTCAAGCTTATCTCATCATATATTAGAACATGAAGAGGAGCCCTTATCAGTTGAAGAAACTAATGGCTTAAATGGGTTTTCTATCGTCCAATAGCAAGCCTTGATCAGTTTACTACAATATTGATCAGTTTACCTGGAACAAAAATAATTTTTCTGACTGTTAAGCCTTCAAGGAAGGGTTGAATTTTTTCTAGCTTTTGACTTTGGGCTTTAATGTCTTCCTCTGATGCTTCTTTATTGACTGTCATCTTGTCCCTGAGCTTTCCATTCACTTGAACAACGACTTCAATTTCATCCTCAATAAGGTGTTTTTCATCGTACTTTGGCCAGTCTAAGGATGCCAAATTTTGGTCATTACAATTCTCAGAAAATTTCTCATTAATAATTGAATTAAGTTCCTCAGTAATGTGTGGAGCGAATGGGTTTAACAGTTGCAAGAAAGTTTTCATTGCGCTTAGTGGTCTCTTATTAGCACCGGTGAACGCGTTAGTGAAGACCATCATTTGTGCAATTGCTGTATTGAAATCTAATGATTCAATATCATTTGTTACTTTTTTAATGGTTTCATGAAGAACCTTCAGTTGCTTTTTATCTGGATCAATTTCAGTGATTTTGGGAGAGATTTCCCAATTTCCTTCTTGAGAAGTATCCATGAATAATCTCCAAACTCTGGCAAGGAATCGATGGACCCCTTCAACGCCTTTATTGCTCCAAGGTTTAACTTGCTCAAGTGGTCCCATAAACATTTCGTAAAGCCTTAAGGAATCAGCTCCGTACTCTCCGATTACTGCATCAGGGTTAATAACATTGCCTCTACTCTTTGACATCTTCTGACCGTCCTCACCGAGTATCATTCCTTGGTTTATCAATTTATGAAAAGGTTCATTTGTATTAACATAACCAAGATCATTCAGCACTTTATGCCAGAACCTTGAATATAAAAGATGGAGAACCGCATGTTCAGTACCGCCTACGTAAAGATCGACATTCATCCAGTAATCATCGGCTTCTTTTGAAATAAACCTTTCAGCATTTTGAGGATCGCAATAGCGCAAATAGTACCAACAGGAACCTGCCCACTGTGGCATGGTGTTCGTTTCTCTCGTGTAACTGTCTTGGTAAGATAACCATTCGTTGGCCCTAGAAAGTGGTGGTTTCGCATCTCCGGTTGGCTTGAAATCCTCGAGATCCGGGGCTTTTAGTGGTAAATCTTCAACATTTAAAGGGTGGTGGTTCCCATTCTCATCCCATATTATAGGAAAAGGTTCGCCCCAATACCTCTGCCTGCTAAATAGCCAGTCACGTAGTTTGAAATTAACGGATTTATTTCCAAAACCGTTATCTTCAAGCCAGTTTGTTACAGTCTTTTTAGCTTCTTTAGTCTTCAGTCCATCAATTAGTGGGGAGTTAAAAGCAATTCCTTCCCCCGTGAAACAGTTTTGATCTGATTCAATCTGTTCATCTTCACTTTTTACAACGGTTCTTATTTCTATTTCGAATTGCTTAGCAAACTCATGATCACGTTCGTCATGAGCTGGGACCGCCATGATGGCGCCTGTTCCATATGACATGAGTACATAGTCTGCTATCCATATCGGAACTTCTTCCCCGTTGATTGGGTTTACAGCATATCCGCCTGTGAATACTCCGGTCTTGTCTTTTGCTAAATCTGTTCGCTCAAGGTCTGATTTACTAGTAACTTGTTCTATATACTTTTTAATACTTTTACTTTGTTCATTACTTGTTACCTCATCGACTAGAGGGTGTTCAGGAGCAAGAACCATATAAGTTGCTCCAAACAGAGTGTCTGGCCTCGTGGTAAAAACTGTGATTTTTTCACCTGTCCCTGGTAGTTCGAAATGAACATCGGCACCCTCACTTCGTCCTATCCAATTTCTCTGTAAAGCCTTGATCCCTTCAGGCCAATCTAGCTCCTCCAATTCGTCAATGAGGCGATCACCATATTCTGTGATCCGCAACATCCATTGTCGCATCGGCTTGCGTTCTACAGGATGACCTCCTCTTTCTGATTTTCCATCTATTACTTCTTCATTCGCGAGAACAGTGCCAAGCTCTTGGCACCAGTTTACTGCGACTTCATCAATATAAGCCAGTCGATGGCTGTCAATGTATGCCCTTCTTTCTGTAATTCCCTCTTCAGGGTAATCTTCTGTTCTCTTTTCAATGAGTCTTTCGATTGGGGCTGCAGCCTTTTCGTCTTTGTCGAAGAAACTATTATATAACTTGAGAAAGATCCATTGAGTCCATTTGTAGTATCCTGGATCAGTTGTATTTATTTCACGTTCCCAGTCGTATGAAAATCCTATGCTTTTAAGTTGTTCCTTGAAGTAAGAAATATTTTTTGCTGTGGTTTCTCTAGGGTGGATACCGTGTTCGATTGCATATTGTTCTGCTGGTAAGCCAAAAGCATCCCACCCCATGGGATGAAGCACATTGTAGCCTAGCATTCTTTTATATCTGCATATGATGTCTGTAGCTGTGTACCCTTCAGGGTGCCCGACATGAAGGCCTTGACCGCTTGGATATGGAAACATGTCCAAGGCGTAGTACTTGGGTGCTTTAGGATTAAAGCCTTCATCGCTTGGATTTAATGACCTAAATGTATTTTGTTTATCCCAATGATTTTGCCATTTTGGTTCAATTTCGTCAAAAGGGTATTGCTTGCGGCGTTCAGACATGAGATTAGGGGTATTGTTTTCTTTAGACCGTACTTTTTAAAGCAACAGTAATATTATGAATGAAATTAATCGTTTGGTTATTGCAACTGGTAATACTCACAAAACAGAAGAAATTCGCAAATTATTAGGGCCTTATATCAAAATTATTGAGGATTTGAAATCATACCCCGAAATTGGTGAAATTGATGAAACTGGCCTAAATTTTGAGGAAAATGCTTCATTAAAGGCTTTTGCAGTGGGTGAGTTTTTGGGAGAAAATTCTTTGGTTCTATCAGATGATTCTGGTCTTGAAGTCTCTGCATTGAGTGGTGAGCCGGGAGTTTTTTCTGCTCGATATGCTGGTGAGAATGCCTCAGATGACGAAAATCGTAAAAAACTTTTGCGAAAATTAAATGAGATTGATTCGGATATGTCTGATTGGTCGGCTTCTTTCAAATGTGTTATGACACTAGTTAAGGGCTCAGATAAATTAGCAACTTTCGAGGGCTCTGTTCAGGGTACGATTTGTGACGAAGAGAGAGGCGAAAATGGTTTTGGTTATGATTCTATATTTATTCCCGAAGGGTATGAAAATACATTTGCTGAATTACCTTCAGAAACTAAAAATTCTATTAGCCATCGTTACCAGGCTTTGGAAGCCTTTAAAAAATGGTTATCTGAAGCCTAACTATTTCGTAAGTTCATAGATTTTGCCATCCCAAGACAATGCCCAAATTTCACCATCTGAGCGCTCTACAAATGCCGTGGGTTTAAATGTTCCCTTAGCCGAGTTTCTTTCTTTAATCACAACGTTGGCTGTTTTTTTGCCCTTATCATTGACTTTAAGCCCCCATACAAATCCAGAGCCCCAGTCTCCATAAATATAATGCCCTTTGAGCTCAGGAATTAAGGAACCCTCGTAAACAACGCCTCCAGTTATACTGATTCCATATGCGTGTCCGTATTCGTGTATAGGATCAATAAGTTTAATTGGGTCTTTACCTTTTTCAGTTACTAATTCTGGATTACGATTTAATGGAAATTCGTGGGCTCCTTCACGGTAGCTCCATCCATAGTTTCCACCTTTTTCTATTAAATTCACTTCTTCCCACAGAGCCTGACCGACATCCGCACACCATAGACGACCTTTTTTGTCGAAATGCAACCCCCAGGGATTACGCATTCCGTAAGACCATATTTCTGGTCTGGCTCCTGGAGTGTTAACAAAAGGATTATCCTTAGGAATACCATATGGTAGATCTCCAGATCTATTGTCTACATCTATTCTGATAACTTTGCCCAGTAGAGAGAAAAGATTTTGAGAGGTAAGTAAAGGATCATTACCCTTTCCGCCATCTCCTGTTGAGAGATATAGATAACCATCTGGTCCGAAAGTGGGTTGTCCAGAATCGTGATTCCAGAAAGGTTGATTTATCTCAAGAACGACCCGTTCACTTGTTGGATCAGGTTTGCCGTTTTTTGTGACAAATTCTGAAAGTATTGAGCGCTTAGGACTTTGTTTTGAGTAGTATACATAAAACTTCCCATTCGATTTATGATTGGGATGAAAGATTAATCCTAGAAGCCCTTCTTCAAAGTCTTTTTCAATTTGCACCTTAGAAGTGAGGTCAAACCAAACGTCTGCCGATTTTGAGTCTCTATTTTTTGGCAATGAATAAATCGTGCCACTTTGAGAAACTATTAGTTCTTGATCAGTGCCAGGAAGAGCGCTCACCCATACAGGCTTCTTTATCTTCAAATTTGGGTAGGCTACGTTGAATTTGGCTTTTGGTGCTGCACCAGACAAAGTGGTTAGTAAACAGCCTAAAGCGAGAATTTTTAATGAAAGATGTAATATTTGCATTGCAACTAGGGTTTAAGGTCTATTCAATATAGTAATTATTATAAAAAACTAAACTCACATACAATGAAAAGAAAGACTTTCGTATTTTTTTCCCTAAGCCTCTTATTTAATGCATCTTTGTTATCAGCTCCTTCAAAGAATGCTACTTATATAGACCCATCTAAAGTGGATGTAGATTATTCGGTCCAAGGAGAGTACGCTGGAGAAGTTGAGGGTGGTAAGGCCGGCGCCCAAGTTATCGCCTTGGGAGATGGAAAATTTGATGTTGTAGGCTATCCTGGCGGATTGCCAGGAGCAGGATGGGATGGCGACAAAGAAAATAGAGTTCGCGGTAAAGGACAAACGATAGATGGAAAGACATCATTTGAAATGGCTAATGGTTTGAAGGTTTCCCTAAAAAGCGAGGTTATGAATGTAACTTCTGACGGAGAGGTAGTAGGTAGCTTGAAACGTGTAGTGAGAAAAAGTCCAACTTTAGGAATGAAGCCACCTGAGGGATCTGTCGTTCTTTTTGATGGTAAGAAGCATGGGGCTGATCTTTGGAAAGGTGGTCGTGTTAGTGAGGATGGTTTGTTAATGGAGGGATGTACAAGCAAACAAACCTTTGGTGATTTTAAAATTCATTTTGAATTTAGGACCCCTTATAAACCAAAAGCTCGCGGTCAGGGGCGTGGCAATAGTGGTTTCTATGCTCATGGACGATACGAAGTTCAAGTTCTCGATTCTTTCGGTTTAGAAGGTCAACATAATGAATGCGGTGGAATTTACTCAACAAAAGCGCCTGCATTCAATATGTGTTTTCCTCCTCTAACTTGGCAAACATACGACATAGATTTTACTGCTGCTAAATTTGAAGATGGCAAAAAAGTCGCTAATGCAAAAATGACAGTTCATCATAATGGGGTATTAATTCATGATGAGACTGTATGTGATCATGCCACAACAGCATCTCCCATGAAGGAGGGCCCACAGCCTGGTCCAGTTTTTTTCCAAAATCATGGTAATCCAGTTCGGTTTAATAACGTTTGGGTAGTTAAAAAGTAATTAATTTTTAAGTACTATAATTTCTTGGGTCGATTTATGCCAAAAGGTAAATGCCCTAAAGAAGTTCATGTGCTGCTACACTTAATGAATAGATAGCGGCTGTCTCAGACCTTAAGGTTATAGGACCTAAACTCATAGGTTTGCTTCCTGCATTAATAGCAAAGTTGATTTCTGAAGGAGTGTAATCTCCCTCAGGACCTATTAGTATGAGTACTGAATTTGGACCATTTTCTTGAAATTCTGACAAGATTTTTTTGAAGTTTTGAGAGCCTTCTTGGAGAGAAGCAATAACTATCAAGTCGAATTCATTAAAAACTGATTCAAAAAGTTTCTTCAAATTTTGAGGTGGGTTTACGAGAGGTAACCAATTTTGTCCAGATTGTTTGCATGCTTCGATGGCGACCCTTTGCCATTTTTCTGTTTTCTTTAAACGATCTTTTTCATTTAGCCTAATAATCGTTCTTTCTGAAATTATTGGATAAATTTCAGCTGCACCTAATTCGGTCGATTTTTCAATAATTAGATCCATGTTCTTACCTTTTGGCACAGCCTGTCCAATACAAATTCTTGTCTTCAGTTTTTCAGATTGAATGTGGGTTTGACCTTTCAACTGAATTTCTTCTTTAGAGATCGATTTAATTATTGCAGTTATTTCTTCTCCTTTACCATTAAATATAACTATTTGATCGCCGCATTCTAATCTTAGTACATTTACACAATGATGAAACTCATCTCCATTCAGCACTAAATGATTAGGATCCCATAATTTGGGTTCTATATAAAATCTAGGCATAATGGTCTAAACAGAAATTAGGTAGGATCAAAAAAATCAAATTACTAAAGCTACTCATGGCTTTCTGAATTGATCATACTAATTAAAAAAACGCTTTGCTTTCTCGAAGAAACTTTCCCTAATTGGAGAATTTTTCTTTCCTATAGACTTGGAGAGCTGACTAATTATTTCTTTTTGTTCTTTATTTAATTTGATTGGTACCTCTACTTGAAGCTGAACATGAAGGTCTCCACGTTCATTAGAATTTAGAAATTGTACGCCCCTTTCACGCAACCTAAAAACCGTCGAACTTTGAGTTCCAGGAGGAATTTTTATAGAGGCTTTACCCTCTAGAGTAGGGACTTCAAGTTCACCTCCTAGAGCTGCTGTGGAAAAAGGAATAGGAACTTCACAATATAAATCATTATCTTCTCTTTCGAAAATATCATGTTTAGCAATATGAATTACTACATATAGATCTCCTGGTGTGCCCCCTCTTAGACCGGCTTCCCCATTTCCAGAAGATCTTATTCTAGAGCCGTGAGAAATACCCGGTGGTACCTTTAATTTTATCCTTGTGAGTTCTTCAATTCTTCCTTCCCCTCGACATGTTGTGCAAGGATCCTCAATCATTTCCCCTGTACCGTCGCAGTCAGGACAGGTTTGTTGAACTTGAAAAAATCCTCGTGAAGATATTACCTGACCGTGTCCGTCGCATGTTGAGCATGAGGAAGTTCCTGTGCTTTTATTAGAACCTGAACCATTACATTTTCTACATTTGACTGGTTTTGCGAGCTCAAGTTCTTTGATAGTTCCGC
>JAOFDG010000018.1 GCA_028033615.1 Verrucomicrobiales bacterium
GGTGACGCTAGAGTAATCCCAATAGCTTTCAAAGAATATCAGGAGTGGGGGGAATTTGTTTACAATGATCAATTGCTGGAAATATACCAAAATCAAATAAGTGAAGCTGAAGGTAATGATGACAAAATACAAAAGCTTCAAGAGCAAATGAAGAAGTCTTCTGAAATCAAAGAATCGGCATTTAAGCGAATGTCAACAAGACTAAGCGGAAATTAATAATCTAAATAGATAATATTATGAATTCAATTAATCGTAGAAAATTTCTAACTCAAGGAACAATAGGAGCAAGCTTGGGGCCATCCATAATACCTTCCTCAGTTCTGGGAAAGAATGCTCCAAGCAATAAAATTACAGTCGGCTTTATTGGGACTGGTGGGCATGGAACAGGTTGGAATTTGCCATCATATCTGAATAATGATGACGCTAAGGTGCTCATGACCTGCGATGTTGACACTAATAGGATGAACCATGCAAAAAATATTATAGATCAAAACTATGGTAATAAAGATTGCTCAACATCCAAGGATTTTAGAGATGTGTTAGCAAGAGACGACATTGATGCTGTCATGATTTCTACTCCAGATCATTGGCATACACTTATGAGCCTGATGGCAATAAGAGCAGGGAAAGACGTTCAATGTGAAAAACCAACTCTAACTATTGATGAAGGTAAATTACTCATCAAGGAAGTTAGAAAACACAAAAAAGTTTTTCAGACTAGCACTGAAGATCGCGCTGTACCTGTCTATCATCGCATGGCTGAACTCGTTAGAAATGGTAGAATTGGAAAACTTAAAAAAATTGAGGTCATCTTACCTAAACAACCCAATGGCCCAGGAGACCCGACGCCACAACCAGTTCCAAACAGCTTGGATTATGACATGTGGTTAGGACCCGCTCCAGAAGCGCCATACACTAAGGACCGTATTTTATTTCACTTCCGTTGGGTCTCTGATTATTCTGGAGGAATTATTTGTGACTGGGGAACTCATTTATTTGACACTGCTCAGTGGGGAAACGATACCGAAAGAAGTGGACCCATCGAAATCGAGGGATCAGGCAACCGCTGGGAGGGTGGACTTTATGACACTGTAAAAGATTATGATGTAACCTATAAGTATGCCAACGGTGTGGAAATGACATGTAAACCAGGAAACCCAAGTATTAAATTTATTGGAACCGATGGATGGGTTGGTAATACTGGTTGGAGAGCACCGCTTGAGGCTAGCTCCAAAGAAATATTAAATTCAAAAATTGAAGATAATGAGATTAAGCTCTTCACAGAAACTAAAGGCGAGCACCGTAACTTCCTAGACTGCGTAAAGTCCAGAAAGGATCCTTACTTCCCAGTAGATATTGGGCACCGCGTTTCAACAGTTTGTCATCTAGCAAATATTGCGATTGACCGAAAAACTAAGTTAAAATGGGATCCTGTTAAAGAGGTTTTCATCGATGACAAAGAGGCCAATAAGATGAAAGAGATCCGACCTGGACGTGGAGAGTGGAAAATCTCATAGTCACGTCTAATAGTTCATAAATCTTTTAATGGAGAAGATCTATAAAGCGTTGGAGCTCTCAATCGAGGATTCCAATATGGCTAGGTCTGAAAGACGGGATTTAAAAGTCCTATTAGCTAGTATCAATGGCAACAGAACGAAACAAGCACTAGCAAGAGTAAAAGCTTTTCAATTAGCTACAGAAAAAGTTAATAACTCCAAAGGCTGTGAAGCTTTTGAATGGTTGGAGGATGTTGTTAAATTAATTTATTCAAAGGAGTTTGAAATAAAGTCTGGCGCTTACTTCAGTCCGGGCAAGGATTGCCTAAATGAAATATGTAGGTTTATAGATGAATCACTGAAAAGTATTGAAATCTGCGTTTTCACAATAACTGACAATAGAATAACCTCAAAAATTATAGATACATTTTCACGCGGGGTTAAGATAAGAATTATTTCAGATGATACGAAATCAGAAGACCAAGGATCTGACCTTGATCTATTAAAATCAAAAGGTATTTCTTGTAAGTTCGACTCAACTTCCGCTCACATGCATCATAAATTTGCATTATCTGATAACGAAAGACTACTAACTGGAAGCTATAATTGGACAAGATCCGCAAGCTCAGAAAATAATGAAAACATTCTTATTACAAATGATTCAACCTTAGTTCAGTCATTTATAAAAGAATTTGATAACTTGTGGAAGCGCCTCTGATCTCATTGAAAGGCATGGCGCGGATCAAACCAATTATTGTATCATCCTCTATAGGATTGATTGTTTTAGCTATCGTCATCTCATCCCTTAAAGAGAATAGCAGTCGTGCTACTTCTTCACCTGAAATTAATGATGTTAGAGAAATTGCATCATCCGAATCATCAAAAATAGGCATACTAATAAAATCGGAAAAGAATAATCTAAAATTACCCACAGGAGATCAACTTTTAGAAGATTTTGGATTTGTTAAGCCTAGTCGCGATAAACTCGAAAATCATATAATTAAAGAAGGATCAATTAATTCGTTAATTGCTACCGGCATTATCTTACAAGACCCCTCTTATTACTATCGTGCATTGAATATTGAACCTAATAACCCCCATTTGCTTCTACTTCTTGGGTCACACGAAAATATACCGCCTCTACAGAAATTAGAATTTGCTGAAAAGTTAATTCAAGAGCAACCAGAAAACCTAGTTGGCTCATATCTCCTAGCTTCTATTAAAATTAATCTAGATCAAACCAATGAGGCTATAGCAACACTACTGAACACTCATAATCAAAATGATTTTAATGATTTCTTAATGGATAGCTCTTTAGCTATTAATGAAACTCTACTCCTATTGGGAAATTCAGAAATTGGATCAGCCCTTTATAGTACCTTTTTCATACAAAGCCCCATGACATACAGATATAATGAGATTTCAAATTTCTTAGTTAATGAATTTAATGAAACCCAACCTATCGAAACTTCAGAACTAAGAATAATTACTGCGGAATTAGGAACCAATATGGTTTCCCAAAAGAACTTTTTAATAAATGATCTTGTTGGTTTGGCGATTCAAAAAAAATCAATGGCTGGAATGGAACAAAACTCCCCCTCCCCATTCATTGGACTAAGTGTGGATGAGGCTCATGAAAATTTAATTAAACAAAAAAACCAAATTAAAAATCTTGTAATTCCAGATTTAAAACAAATGAACGAAATTGATCATTACACCCTTGTTGAGTGGTTCAGAAAGATAAGAGAGGTTGGAGAGTATCAAGCTACCGTCTGGCTAAACAACGAAAGTTGATATTATCTGATGCGAAACTTTAAACTATGACAGATCAAAATTCTCTACATCTGCAAGTACAGTCATTGCATTTTCCATTATTGATCTAGCCTGTGCAGTTTTTCTATGGAGAAGGGAGTGAAGAATTACATCCTCTTCGTTTCTACTCTCACACATTTTACAGTATTCTTCAAACGCATTAAGGGTCTTGAGAAGAGACGCCATGTGGTGTGGGCACTCACAATCGACACTCGTTGAAATCTTCGCTACTCTAGTGAGAACTTCGTCAGAGTATTTCCTTTCAGGAACCATTGATTTGTCCTCCGAAACAGAACCATTATCTTCGTCATCGTCATATTCAATAACATCAATTGGAGAATTCCGAATAGATGCCATTGCCAAATCTGCTTCACAAACATATTTCAAATCATTTGATTCAATAGGGGCTCTGAGAGGTGTTATTAAGCTAGCCCTAGCCATCATTCCACGGGCTGATTCCTGAGTATAGTGATAAATGACAATTGCCATGGAAGCTCCAACCGATCTTGTTTTCTCCTTGATCAATTGAACAGTTTCAGGAAAAACAGTCTTGCATTCGATAACAACTAGATCGCACTTGTGGTTGTCATCATCAACATCCCAATCATTAATGTTGTTAGCAGAATAAACTACTTCAGCTTCATTTCCTAAAAGTTGAGCATCTTTTAATAACTCTTTGGTTTGAGTTCCAATAGCAACAAATTTATGTAGCGCTCCTGGTGAATCTTCGCTTTGGTTTAATTCTCTATTCTCCATTGATTTTTTGGGTTTTAAATAAAACGTATATTTTACTGATATGGATTCTAAAATTAGTGCTTTAATCGCGCTCTATATTGGAATTTCCAGATAATGCATCTCTGAGTCTTTGATAAGCATACCTGATTCTTGATTTTGCAGTACCAATAGAAATATTGAGGTGCTCTGCAACTTGGACATGAGTCATCTCCTTATAAAACACTAATTCTATGACTTCTCTTTGTGGGTCTGGAAGCTGTTTTACTGCATCAAGAACAATACCTGCTTTTTCTTTTTGTTTTAACAGGTCTACGGCGTTCTTTGAATCAGGTTCTGTTATTGAAGCTTCAGTGTAATCATCCACCTCGTATAGCGGAATTCTCCTCTTCTTGGCGCGAATTCTATCGATACAGCGATTTTTCATCATCACCGCCATCCATGTAAAAACCTTAGCCTTCTCAAAGTTAAATTTATGAGCGTTTTTCCACACCAAAACAAAAATATCTTGTATAACCTCTTCAGCTTCAGAGGAGTTCGATAATATTTTCATCGCCATCGAATGCAGCGGACGGGCTGTTTTTATATGTAACTCGCGCAAAGCTTTGGAATCCCCTTCAGCTATTCTCTGAAGTAGCGCCTGATCTTCGAGGTCATTGGGGCGAGGCATTAAATGGGAAAAAGTATTAGCAAGTAGGTTTTGCCTAATTTAGGCATTATGATAGCATTTAGTAGTATCAACGGTTATCTTATTAAATCGACAAAAAACTTCGCACATGAAATTTCTATTATATAACGTCTCAATTCTGACTTGTTGCCTATTTATTTTTAGTTCTTGCAGTAAATCACCAACCGAACCATCAGCGGAAGCGCAAAACCAGGAAGAAACTCAATCTCCCTCGAATAATGATGAAGTAAAAGTAGCCGAAAACAAGGAGACTGAAGAATCTCAATCTACGGCGAAACTTCCTACAGAAAAAAAAGATAGCTCTACCACAACAGAAATTAAACAACCAGAAATTTCAATACCTGATGAGCCAGAAGAAACCGAAGAGGAAAAATCTGTAGCAACACCTGCGGAAGTTTTAGCCTTCGTTGGTAAAATGAAAGAAAGTGGCATCCCAAAACTAGTGGCTGAACTTGAAGAATTGGAGGAATTAGGCCGCGAATCACCAGGACTTGCTTTCGATGCGCTGAGGGAACTCGCTGCCAAAACTTCAGTTCTTGATTCTGGAGATCTACCAGAGGATTTAAGGACTGAATTTGACGCTTTGAATACTGGATTAAATCAAATGGTTAGCCACATTGAAGCTAGCCCTATTCCTGCGGACATCATGGCTGATGGAGAACAAGCCATCGGAGCATGGTTTTTAGAACAATCACAGGCAGATCCTGACTTCGGACAAGATTTCGGTGAAAAAATGCGCTCATGGGGAGGAGAAATGGAGGAGCTTGGTAGAAATTTAGAAAGTGCCGGAGAAGGTATGGGTGAAATTTTTGAAAAATACGGAATTGAAGAATCTGATCTTCTTAACTGATAAAGAACTGTACATAGCTGATGTCAGTCGTTGTTATCGGTTCTTTAATCATTGATAACACCATTTACGTTCAGAGGATACCGAATCACGGAGAAACTGTATTCGCAAAATCCTCATTAGTTAGTTTTGGAGGCAAGGGAGCTAACCAAGCTTTGGCCGCACACCTCAGCGGTACAGATGTTCAACTCATAGGATGCATAGGCCAAGACTCTGAAGGTGATCAATACAAAAAGCATTTAAAAGGTAACGGGGTCTCTACAAAGTTTTTACTCCATAGTAAAAAGTACAAAACAGGATCAGCCTTCATAACAGTTGAAGAATCAGGTGAGAATTCGATCATCGTCAATCCCGGTGCAAACCAAGAGATCGCACCTGATCATATTGATAACTATTCAGAATTAATTGCGAAAACTGATATACTTTTATTACAGCAGGAAATTCAAGAAGAGTCCGTCAAATATGCCTGTAGCCTAGCAAAAAACTGTAACACTAAGGTGGTAATGAATCCATCACCAATAAAGCCAACCTTCAATATCAATGATTTTCCTTGTGATGTACTGATACTTAATGAAATAGAGTCAGAGCAGCTAAGTGGCCATAAGTGCCCTCTTAAAAGTATTGAGGTTTTAGGTAGGCTTGGAGTTAACTCAATAATTATAACACAGGGGCCTGGGCCTATATTACTAAAACATGAGTCCAATAAAACATTAGAATACTCACCACCAAAAGTGAATGCGGTAGACACAGTTGGTGCGGGAGATACATTTGCGGGGGCTTTTGCTTCTGCCCTTTCAGAAGGAATACAAATAAAAGAGGCCATTCAATTTGCTGGTACAGCCGCATCAATTTCTGTGACTAAGCCTGGCGCTCAAGGAGCCATCCCATCAAAAAAAGAAATTGAATCTTTCCCCCTATAATTAAATCCATGCACTGGCACTTCAAACTCAACTTAACTATTACATTCTTTTTATTTATAGGGACTGACTTATGGTCTAAACCTTTGGTAGACATTCAGCTCTCAAAGAAAAGAATCACCTCAGGTCCAATGAATCATTTCTTTGGATACATCGGACACGTTCAAAACATTCCATGGAACGGTAACGGACGATATATTCTAGCTTTGAGAACAGCATTCCAAGACAAAATGCCAGGCCCTAATGATCCTGCTGACATAGTATTAATTGATGCTAAAAATAATTACTCAGTGAAAAAGATTGATGAAACTACTGCATGGAATCCCCAGCAAGGAACAATGTTTTACTGGAACCCTGATTCACCTAATTCACAATTTTTCTTCAATGACAGAGATGAAAATACTGGCAAAGTTTTCTGTGTTCTTTTCGATATATCTCAAGGAACTAAAGGAGAAAGGGTAAAAGAATTTCGATACCACGACACTCCCATTGGGAACAGTGGTGTGGCGCAAAATGGTGGTCACTTTTTAGCTATTAATTATGCACGCATGTCTAGACTAAGACCGGTAACTGGTTACAAAGGGGCTAATGATTGGACGATTGGTATGAGTTATCCAGATGATGATGGAATTTTCAAAGTAGACATCTCTAGTGGAAATAAAAAATTACTAGTCTCTTTTAAAAAGATTGCTCAATTTTTTGATAAGAAATATAATTCTAAAGAGTTACCATCCCTCTTTATTAATCACACTCTGTGGAACCGAGAAGATAATAAAATATTTTTTTTCGCCAGAGCTGGATGGAGCGGAAGTAAAAAAGTTAAGATAAACCAACCTTTCATAATGAATTCAGACGGCTCTGAATTGACACCATTATCAAGACATATTGGAGGGCATCCAGAATGGAGTTATGAAAATAAAATGATCGGGAGAATTAATAAGGATCAAGTTATTTATGATACCAACTCACAACAGGTAATAGGTAAAATCGGAACACCAAAAATTTTTCCCGACCCCGAAGGAGACATAGCCTTATCACCAAACGGGCAATGGTTTGTAAATGGTTTTAAAGATAAGAATAAAAAGAAAAATTATTATACGATCTACAATTTAAAAGATGGATCCCATGTTAGAAGTGAGGGTTTTAATATTGGCAAATGGACTTCTGGAGATCTTAGACAAGATCCTTCACCATGCTGGAACAGGGAAAGCAATCAATTATTGATTCCTAGCCTTTCAGAAGACGGCAAATCAAGGCAGCTCTACATATTGTCAATTAGTAAGAAATAAAATCTCCACCCAGATATGAAGGTACTTTTTATCTTTATTATATTTATATTATCTTCAAAAAATTTAACGGCAAAAGACCTAACTAACCAATTGGAAAGGCCTGATAAATGGTTCAATTCTTTAGAAGGTATAGAGGCGATTAAAAATATACTCTCGCATCAAAGTACTATCGGGATATGGCCTAAGAATATAAACACCGCGGTAAAAAAACATTCTGGCAAGAAAGACTCAATCGAGGGGACATTCGATAACTCCGCCACATTAAATGAACTACGTATTTTGGCAAAAGCTTTTAATGCAACCCAAAAAAAAATTTACAAAAAATCATTTTTAAAGGGTTTGGAATGCATTCTTGAAAGCCAATATGAAAATGGAGGTTGGCCGCAAAGGCCCCACTCATCCGGCTATGAACAGCACATCACTTTTAATGATGGAACGATGGTTGGAATAATGCAATTCATACAGGAAGTCGCAGACAGCCCAATTTATTCATTTGTTAATAAAAAAACTCGGAGAGAATGCATCGAGAGGTTTGACCTTGGAGTAAACTGTATTCTAGCATGCCAGATTACAGTGAACAATAAACTCACAGCTTGGTGTGCTCAACATGATAAAAATAATTTTAACCCAGTAGGTGCCCGATCCTACGAACACCCATCAATAAGCGGAGGGGAAAGCGCTGGTATTATTTTCCTCCTAATGAGTTTAGACATGCCAAGTAATGAAGTTATCAAATCAATAATTGCAGCGGTAAAATGGTATAAGAAATCAAAAATTGATGGGTTCAGTTTTCAAAAAGTAAATGGTGATCGATTATTAATTGAGTCGGATTCTGCTGAAACGATGTGGGCTCGATTTTATGAAATAGGCTCCAATAGACCCATCTTTAGCGGAAGGGATGGAAAAATAAAATATGATGTTTCTGAAATAGAATTCGAACGAAGAAATGGATATGCCTGGTATGTTAAAACAGGTGAAAAAGTATTAAGTTTATGGGATAAGTGGAAACCCAAACATGAGGCAAAAATCAAAAACTGAGCATTTGCTTACAAAAAGTGAATCCAATTTTAAATTAGTAACGTTTTAATATCGAAATACTGTAATTTACAGTTTTAACCGTACGAATTCAAATGACTAATCTATACAAAACTTTTTTGGCTACAACGCTCATTGGCATCTCAACTTCATTTTCTTCAGAAGAAGAGGTGTTAACAAAATTTGATTCATCGAATGACAAAATTTCTAATTGGCAAATAGTTGATGATGGTGTGATGGGGGGATTATCGAAAGGAAAATTTAAAATCTCTGACAAGAATTATTTAATATTCAACGGAAACCTTTCTCTTAAAAACAATGGTGGTTTTTCCTCGATACGTTCTCAGAGAACTCAGATGGATTTAAGTAATCATAAGGGTATAAAAATCAGGATTAAAGGCGACGGAAGAAGTTATAAAATGCGTTTTGAGAGCGATTCTAAGTACCGTAGCCGTTCAGTATCTTTCCAACATGAGTTTGAAACAACTTCTGGAGAATGGTCTGAAATTTTCATTCCTTTTGAAAATTTGAAAGCTAGTTTTAGAGGTTGGAATTTACCTAAAATGAAATTTAATCCAAAATCAATTCAGAGATTTGGTTTAATCATTGCTGATAAGAAAGAAGGTCCTTTTAAAATTACTGTCGATTGGATTAAAGCGGTATAAATTATTTCTAACGTATAGTATCATCTATTATCTTAAAGGTCCTGCCATCGGAGGTTTCTCAAAAAAAGCGCCATCCTCTATTAATCTTGGATCTTTAGTTTTTTCTAAAAGGCCCGTTAGCTTGTTACGAAGTTCAATTACCGTTTCTTTATATTCTTCTTTATTTGAAACATTATTCATTTGGTGTGGGTCCTTTGATAGATCGTACAACTCTTCTTTTGGTCTCTTACCATATGCATGATCAAAGAAAAATTTGACCTTAGGATTTTTTCTATTGGTCACAATCCAAGCCTTAGTTGGTCCAGCATCTTCGTCTGGTATGGTTATAAAAGTGTTATTTGTAAGTTTATTTAAGTCGGGTTCGTTTTTTCCATCTAACCCATAATGGTCACCCAATGGATACCTATCAGGTTTATAATTAATTATATAAAGAAACTCTTCACTTCTAATCGCCCTTTGCGGGTATGGAAGCTGACCTGCACGAGCTCTAGCAACATGCCTTTCACGACCTGTAAGCACATAATTTCTTGATACATCGACTAACTTCTCATTATCAGACTTTAGAGTTGGCCAGATTGATTTACTTGTCATTACTCCAGGTTTCTTTACTTTTCCTGCCTCAAGAAACGTCGCAGCCAAATCAGGTAGGCTTACAAAATCATCCACTACTCGACCTCCTTTAACACCTGGCCCACTAACTGAAAGTGCCACCCTTGTTCCAAAATCATATAAATTACATTTTCCATGAGGAAAACCTGCAGGACCGTGATCTCCAGAGATAACGATCAATGTATTCTCGAATTCCCCTATTCTTTTAAGTTCTGAAATAAGTACTCCTAAGGCCATATCAAAAGCACAAGCCTCACCCAAATAATCTGAAAAGTCTTGGCGGACCTCATGCACATCAGGTAGAAAAGGTGGAAGCTTTCCTTTCAATAAATCAGGGTCAATATTCCAGAGCTTTTTCCCTGAGCCTTTTATCCACTTCCTATGAACATTTGTAGGGCCAAACCAATAAGCAAACGGCTTTCCTTTTGAATTATTCTTCAACATATCCCGAAAGTTAGAAAGTACTTGCTCCTTCATCACTGACTTGGACTCGAGCAAACTTTTGCCATTGGTCATTAATTTGGTAACAGTTTGGGAAAACCCATTGAAACTAGATCCGTTCTTTTGATAGGAATTTTTTCTCCCTCCATATGGCGCATCCGCAGGAGTTCCTGGCGACCATACCTTCCAGGTAAAACCTATATGGTACCCGTTCTCTTCCAAAAGAAGAGGCCATGTAGGAATTTTAGAGTCCCAGACTGCACCTTGCAAAATGGCCCCTCTTTTTGTTCTCCAAAAATGTTGCCCCGATAGAATAGAGCTTCTGCATGGCGTACAAGATGGAGCATTAACAAAAGCGTTATTAAACAATACCCCAGTTTTTGATATGGCATCAAAGTTCGGTGTATTAACAGCATCATTAACAGTACCCTCACCATCTACTTCTGCATAAACAGATGCATGTCTGCCCCAATCATCAGCAAAAGCGAACAAAATATTAGGCCGCTCAGCAGAATGTAATAATGTTACTGCGGTAAATGATGCCGTTATGTAGTAAATATATATTTTAAGATTTTTTAGAGGTTTTATTTTCATTCTTTCTTAAGGTTTCTTTTAGCATATTCGCATGCTTCTTTATCAATGATTCATAACGATCATCAGAAGATAAATTCACCCATTCTTCAGGATCATTCATATGATCATAAAATTCCTCGGACCCATCAAAATATTGAATATAGCGATATCTCTCACTACGCACAGAATGATTTCCCTTTTTAAATGTTGTCAAAGCGGGGAACCTCCACTCTCGAGAAGGGTCATCAAGAAGAGGCTTAATGCTCACACCGTCTAGATCATCGATAGCCGGTAACCCGCAGGCTTCTACAAGTGTTGGGTAAATACTGAGCAACTCTACGGGTTTTGAACATCGCTTACCCTGGAGCCCATCCGGAAGTGAAACTATCAAAGGAACTCTTGTCGACCTCTCCCATAAAGAACGCTTTGCCCACATCTGCTTTTCACCAAGATGAAAACCATGATCCGAGAAAAGGATAACAATAGTATTTTTACTGTAAATACTACTATCCAGTGCATCCAGAATCCTACCAACCTGGCGATCAGTGTAAGTTACACAAGCGTGGTAAGCCTGAACTGCCTCTTTCCATTTTCCGGATTTAACAAACCAATCATGACTCGGCGGCAAAGTATTATGAATGAGATCAAGAGCAGCTAAAGGTAAGTCTTTTCTATCATCTGCTTTTACAGATGGAAGAACAACTTTATCCAATGGCCTTGATTTGAAGTACGCTTCTGGAGCAAACATTGGTACATGCGGCCGATAAAACCCCACAGCCATAAAAAAAGGCTTTTCATCCTCATCTTTCAATTGTTCCAAACACCATGAAGAAACCTGATAATCAGTATGATCTTTCTCATCATAATTTTGAGGTCCGAAATCCCATAACCTAGTTTTACTCGGCGAGTCCTTTTGTATTCTTTTGTCCTTCTCTGAAATCTGGCCAGGACGGGGCCCATAATTTTCAAATGATAGCTTATCAACCTTGGATCCATGAAAAATCTTTCCAGCCGACATAGTCCTATAACCAAATTTCCTAAAATATTGAGTCATCGTCATTCGGGACCTCGTCGTTTCCAGGGACCTGAACCATGGATTATTAACATAAATCCCAGTAGATGATGGGCGAAGACCGAGCATTAAACTAGTTCTAGAAGGATTACATATTGGAGCCTGACAATGAGCATTTGTAAAAAGAACACCTCTTTTGGATAGCCTATCTATATTAGGTGTACGGGCTGCAGTATTTGTATTCATACACCCTACCCAATCATTCAAATCGTCGATAGCTATCAATAGAACATTATGGTCTTTTGCCTTAACCTCAGTGAGCCCTGAATGTAAATTTAAAAAAATAAGAACACCTAAAATTTTTACAGATAAAGTATATTTAAAAAAAATTATCATACTCTAAAGATTTCGAATTTATTACTCTCCATAAATTAATAAGCAACCAAAGGCTCTATTTTAATAATAAGTATTTTCTTAAATGAGGACACAAAAAAATTGCCGCACTTTATTAAAGTACGGCAATTTGCAAAGATTTAAGAGATTTGTATTACTTAGTTTTTCTTCATCTCAAACGTATAATCAGAGGACGATGCCACGTTACCAGAGTCATCAACAGAGTAGATCTGCAACTCTATTGTTTCATCATCAACTTTCTTAAAGGCAACCGCCATGCTTCTCTCTTCTGCTGATTCATTAATGGATTTAACTTTCAGCATTGGTAAGTCGCCAAAAGGCATCCACTCTCCAGTTGTTTTGTCGCCTTTATTATTGAAGCCTAGATGTTCAACCTTACCACTCTTTGGGTTAATACCTATTAAAGCATATGTTTCATTGCTTCCCATTTTAAGATGACTTGAAATAACGTGTCCTTCGACTGACCATTTATAGGACAAAGTCACCGCATTCCCATCCTGCTCAGCTTTCCATGATCCTAAAATCCAATCGATTCCATTTTCTTTCATCATCTCTCCAAGAGATGCCTGAGCATTTACAACGAAGGCACAACAAGTAATTAAAGTAAGTAATAATTTTTTCATGATTTTAATGGTTTAGAGTATATAGGATACTCAATTTTTAAAGCTAATAGAGATTAATTTTTATTGAGAAAGCTTTTCCATCAAAAGTTGGGCACATTTTTCAAGTGAAACTATTTCGTCATCAGAATAATCATATTCTCCACTTTTCCCAATCCCAAGAGTAGCAATGACTTTACCCTCTTTATTTATAAGCGGAACGACAACAGCACCCTCAACTTTTGTGTCTTTAGCTGCGGGACGAGCAACTCCACTTTCGTCATTTTGTAAATTACACATTGTTACAGCTTCTTTTCTCTCAGCGCATATTCCAGCCATGCCTTTTCCGATAGGAATTTTAGAGGCTATTTGAGCAATCTTTTCTGGAAGGCCAATCTGATCTACGAGATGGAGAAAAGAATCACCTGAATCAGCTCTATGAAAAGTACAATTTTTGGCTTCAAAAGCCTCAAAGATTAATTTAAGCGCTTCTTTTATTTTTTCATCTAATGAAAAATCTTTCTTAAGTAATTCTTCAAGAGTGATCAGTAATTTGGTTTTATCTTTCATATATAGAATATTATTTAGGATGACAAGAAACCCTTAATTTCTTTATTAGCCCGATCGAGCTTTGGCTTGCCATCTATTATTGAATAGTGAATACGATGGGTAGTGGTTGCTCCATTAGCGTGCACACTCACTAAACGAATCTGATGTTTGCCCTCTTTAAGGTCACCTATCTTAATCCAAAATTCATTGTCAGGACTAAGGACAGAAGTCCATGTGGTGGCGTCATAATCGTTATTTACCTGATATTTTTTTTGCCCCTTATTTTCTCCATCATTGTAAGCGATCATTGCAACAGCTGGAATACTGGAACTTATTTGACCTCTCAAATGAAGATTATCATCAAAATACTTAATGTTCATATCCCCAATTGAAAGTTTCGGATTTAAAGTTGCTGCTTTTGATGTTCCGCTAAAAACAGGATGTGTCAGCAACCGAATAGCATGAGCATTAGTAAGAAAAGATCCCTTTCCCTCTTCTCTCCACTCCTGTCGATAGGTATAATTTCCTGCACCCATCAAAGCTGTTCCGTTACTGGATTCCAATTTAGTTGCTAAATTATGAGGCAGTGAAAGACCATGCCCAAGCTCATGTATTGTCCCACCAATATAAGTTGTATTGAACCTAGCCAAAGTAAATGGCTCGTACCCTCTATGCTCTTTTACCTGAATTTTAGTGTTCGTTTTATCCACTTTCAATCCATCTATATTTAACCAATCTGAATCCGCAACAAAGCATATACCCTTATTATGATTGGCTCCCATTCCATAATAAGGAGAATATATTTGTACTTTTTTGCCATCTGTTTTTGATAGACCGCAGACTATTAGAAGCGTTTCATCTTTAGCAATGATTCCTTTCTTGGCTAACTCCTTGGAAACTTCGTTATAGATTCTGTTACCTGATTTATATGAGTAAGTTCCATCGTCATTAGCAATTCCTCTAACTTCATGGAGCTTGATTTTTCCATTTTCTTTCTCTAACGAAAGCTTACTTTTCTCGTAACCAAGTTTTCTCATCTCCGTGGAAAAGAATTCTTGAATATCTTCCATGATCTTATCCCATCTTTCGATATGATTAGCGAGAGGCTTTCTGTCTTTAGGATAAAAATATACCACTCTTAATTTTTTTCCCTTATCCACTGGATCTTCACTATGCCATTTCTTAATTTCCTTCAAAATGTATTCTGCCTGATCTGATTGTGTATTAACACTAGACCAGTCAAATGAACTCCTATGATCCTTTTTCGCTTCTCTAGCAAATTGAGTAAGGGTTAATAAAAGAAAAGGTAAAATTATTGGCACAAGTCTTTTCATAGAGATTATTGAGATTAAATCATTTTGTTATTCATTCTAAAATTTCCTAAATCATTAATCTACTCACCTTGTAGTGACATTCCTAATTCTTTAGCACGACCACCAGGAAGTTCCATAATTTGAATTTTTCGAAAATGGATCTCGGCACCCTCTGATTCTAAACATAAATATCCCTTTCTGAGGTCAGCCTCCCTAATACCATTAACAAACTTTCCGTTAATTGAAAGCTTTACTGTGCCGTCTACTGCTACAACTACGTATCGATTCCACTCCCCTTTTCCTTTGCAACGCATTTCATATGACATACTTCTATTTCCACGAGGGTTTTCAGGAATGGCTTTCATCCCGCCCGCACCAAATAGCTCCCCGCTGACATAACCTAGGTGATTAGGTTCACCATTTCTTTTTTTGTTAATGTACGGCCACTCGAGCTCAAGCATTTGCACCTCCATCCCCTTTGGAAGCCTGCCTTTTGGTATTGCGTCACTCCATAGAAAAATCCCAGAGTTTCCGCCGGCTTCCATATGCTTCCACTCTATTACTAGTATGAAATTTTCATACTGTTTCTTAGACCTCATCACACCAATTGGTTGCCCGCTACAAATTAAAATTTCGTCCTTTACTTTCCAGGTCTCAGGCGAAGTATTAACATCAACCCAATTTGAAAGATCTTTTCCATTAAATAAGTCGATAAAACCGAGCTCTTTTTTCACTTCTGAATGTTCGTCAGAAAATAATGAAGCATTAAAAGTTAAGATAATAAGGGAAACACTGTAAAAAAATTTTGTCATGAACAGACTTTAGTCTTAACACGCAAAATTCAGAAAGAATAAAAAAGCAATCTGGCGTAAAAGTAGATGAAACTCCCACAAAATTTCTACAATTACGAACTCAGATTGCTACCAGTATTAGTAGCTATTTGCGTGCCAACCCAAGAACCTTTGTATAAATCTGTAATTTTTTAATCAGCAGCCGATTCCTCCATCTTTTTAAGAATGTATGGTGCATAAACATTTCCTTGCTCTGCAGATAGCTTAAGCCACTTAATGGCCTCTTCTTTATTTTCGTCTACTCCATTGCCTTCTTGATATCGCTGACCAAGGAAAAGTTGTGCATCTGCATCTCCTGCTAAAGCCTTATTGAGCAACTCTTTGACTTCAGGTAATAGATCATCTTTAGATATTTCATTATCTTCTCCGGCAACTGCGTCAGTCAGCCCTACTTCTGGCTCTAAAGATGGCTCAATATTTAATTTATAAGATGAATTAGAATTAGACGGAGCAGTATTGTCCTCTACTTGATTAGTTAGATTTTGAGCAACTTCCTCATTTTTTTTCTTTCCACAATTAGAAAGAAATAAAAGAAGCAAAGCTGTAAATATATAATTCCTCATAAATTAAAGCATCTCATCTAATGTATATTATAATCAAGAAACAAAATAAGCTATATACCTACCTTGTAAGGTTGGGGACTTGTTTTTTTTCATTCAGAGGCAACCACTTGCGATGCTCTTCTATCACCGCTAAATTATTGGTCTCATTAGCTACATTAATCCACTCGTTAGGGTCTCTATCATGGTCATAAAGCTCTTCAGAACCATCAGAGTATCTTATGTAGCGCCACCTTTCACTTCTTACTGCATGATTAGCTTTCATATATGTCATTACCGCTGGGCTTTCCCAATTATTTTTACCCATTAATAATTCAGTAATACTCTTGTTGTCACATTTCTCCTTAATGGGTAAAGAGCAAACCTCAAGTAAGGTTGGGTAAAGTACAGTAAGATCAATTGGCACTGAACATTCAGACCCAGGCTTAGTCACTCCTGGCACTACCATTATAAATGGTACATGAGTAGTTTTTTCCCATAACATAAATTTTTCAATGTGGTTTTTTTCTCCAAGGTGAAACCCATGATCCGACCATAAAACAATAATCGTTTCATCCTCAGGCAAACTACGCTCTATCTCATCAAGCAGCCTTCCAACCTGAGCATCTGCAAATGCACAGCATGCTGCATACGACTTTATGAATCTATCATAAGATCCTGGAATCTTTGATTCCAATTTACTCATACCATCCCAAAACCATTTAGTTCTTTTATGCAATTCATGAGCGCCAGAGGGCAAATCTTGGAGATCATCACTTTTTTTTAAAGGAAGCCCCACCTCTCCAACCATGGAGTGATATTTTTCAGGGGCATAAAATGGAGAGTGCGGTCTGTATATCCCACAAGCCAAAAATAACGGTTTATCATTGCCGTCCTTTTTTTCTTTAATCTTATCAATACAATAATTAATAGTTTGGAAATCAATCGAGTCCTCTTCATTATTGGGGAATACCCCCCAATCAGTTCGAATCGATCCATATTCTGGAGCTTTATTAAGTTTTTTCTTTGGGTGCTTCTGCTTCCTCATATGAAAAAAATCATGAAACGATAATTCATCATGGAAGGCTCCATTCATCTTATGATGAAATATTTTTCCTGCCCCATTTACTTGATACCCAGCATCTTTGAACTTCTGAAAAATAGTTTTCCTATCAGGTAGAGCTTTGCGCCAATCACTATTATTTCCATATACCCCTGTAGTGGAGGGGCGGAGTCCTGTTAAAACTGATACTCTTGAAGGATTACAAGCAGGTGACGGGCAATAAGCGCTTGTAAAAAGCATGCCCTTATTTGCAAGTCTTCTGATGTTGGGTGTCTTAATTGGAGACTTCTCATCGAGTAACGAAATCCAATCATTCATATCATCGATAGCTATAAAAATGACATTGGGTTTTCCAGTCGAACTGGCATTATGATGGATGAATAACAAAAACAAGATATGTAACCGAAAAAACTTCATATTGAGATGTAATATCTTTATGAACTATGACATTAGTGAATATCAATCTATTTCATTCTTGAAAACTCAATAATCATTAACCATGAAAAAAATAACTTCATTATTTCTCACTCTCCTTCTGGCTATCGCCATTACTCCATCGAATGCCGATCATCATGAAAGGAGTGTTGAACAAGAAATCCAAGCAGCTCTAAAGGCCGGTAAGATAACGGAAAAGGAAGCCAAGGAAAAACTTGCGTACCTAGAGAGAAGAAAAGCTGAAGCCAAAAAGATCGCAGAGACACAGAAAAAAACTAATAATACAACTAGCAAAAAAAAGACTAACCAAGCTACTGCAAAGAAAAAGGCAGCACAAGAAGCTGCTAGAAAAAAGGCCGCCGCTAAGAAAAAAACAGAATCAAAAAAAGCTCCTGCCAAGAAAAAGGCAGCACAAGAAGCTGCTAGAAAAAAAGCCGCTGCTAAGAAAAAAACAGAATCAAAAAAAGCTCCTGCCAAGAAAAAATAAAAACCGCCGGTATATAACCTTATTTTAACAAATTAAAGGCACTGAATTTTCAGTGCCTTTTTTTATTATTTTATCGTATCTATAAGCAAATAATTATTAATCTTAGAAATGTCAAAATTACCCTGCTGCTTTCTTGTAATCCTGATCACTTTATCGTTGCCTCTAAAAGGTGAGAATGCGCTCAAAATTGGAAAGCAAAAACAATTACTGTTTGATAACTATATAATTGAAGAGACCCAAAACTTGACTCTTGAAGTTGGCCAAGCAACGAAACATGGAGTCGTAATGGAACCTACACTTCCAACAGATTTTCAAACTGGAAAGGTCCACGATGGACCGGATGGAGGTGCCGGCTATGAATTCGGAGAGTCCTGTTTTTGCTGGTTTTTTTCACCCCATTGGGATGAAGACAGAAAGAAATTTCGTCTTTGGTACATGTCAAGCAAGCGCCCCGGAAGTGGCATTGCATACGCCGAGTCAATTGATGGTATAAAGTGGACAAAACCTATTATTTCCAAAAACGGCAAAAGTAATTTAATCAATTGGAAAGAGCGTTTACCTATTCTCAGGCAAAATAAAAAAAGAGATCTATTGGATCTTGGCGTGGATGGGATCACGGTCACAATCGATCCGAGCCTACCATTTGGCCACAAGGAGAAATACAAAATTGCTTTCTATCCTAATATGGGAGGACAAGATGGACGGACAAGACTTGGGTATTCATCTGATGGAATAAATTGGAGCTTTTACAATGAAGGATATCCCGTTACAGGCCGTGCCGCGGACACAAATAATCAAATTCATTGGAATCCAATTACCAAAAAATATCTTCTACACTGCAGACAAGATTTTGCTGCTGGTGGAGGGGTAGGCGAATTACGAGGTGTAAGAATAATGGAGCACACAAAAGAAAATGATTTAATGAACCACCCTAAAGCATGGAAAACCCTGAAAACTTTTACTCTTGAAGATCCAGATAAAAGTGTAATAGATGGAACAAATATACCAGTTTACCAAATTCATACTTTTCCGATGTGGTACTATGAAGGCATTTGGTTTGCCTTAACTGATATTTTAGCGGCTACAAATCGTCCCGTTCCAGAGGGCGAACAAGATTTCCATACAAGACATGAAAATGGGGTATGGGAATTCTACATGTCTCCATCTAGGGATGCCGTGAATTATGACTTCTCGCTAGCGGCATACCCAAGAAAACCACTAATTCCTCGAGGAGGAGATGGCGCATTTGATAAAGACTGCGCTAGACCTCCATCAAATATAATCACAAAAAATAACGAGCACTGGATCTATTACTTGGCGACGAATGAACGGTGGGGAGCAAGAAAATGGGATGCCCGGTTAGCATTAGCTAAACTAAGACTAGATGGATTCTTTTTTCTTAAGGCAAAAAATGAAGAAGGAACCATAATCACAAAACCCTTTGTTTTTGATGGAGAGTCTCTCGAAGTAAATACCAGTTCATTAAATGGATACATTAAAATAGAAATGCTTGATCAAGATGGAAATACAATAGCATCAAGTAAAACTTATCGAGGATATGACAACATTAGACTTAATCCAGAATGGAATGAACGAAACAGCTTAAAACAATTCAAAGGAGAAAACATTCGCCTTAAATTTATTTTAATGAATTCAAAAATATTTTCATTTAAGGTGAATTGAAGGGAAACTAACAAATTAATTCCAAGTAAAACGTTCGTTATACCAATTGAAACAAAAAAAGGGCGAGGGATATTTCCTCGCCCTTTTGAAATAATTTATAATCTGTTTTTTGGGAGATTATTTTTTAAGCTCAATTGAACTTAAATCTTCTAAGTATTCAAGGTACTCGGTTTCTGTTTCTCCTCCATCTTGATGTATCGCATTCCAGCCTTCAAGGTACTTTACCCAAGTCCCCTCACCATGCTTAGCTTCATAAATTTTTCCTAAACTTCCCCACTCACGAAACTTACCAAACTCTTCCCAAGTGTTAAAGCCAATCCAACGCCCAAAAGCCATATAATCCCCCCCTGAATCAAAACGCATCACTTGCCCTTGAAACTTTAACCCACTAGCCGCAAGCGCTTCAGACATCTTTGTTTCATGTATCGTCTTTTTTTGATACATACCAGGCTTCATCTTCCATTTATAAAGAGCACCGTATCTTGCTTGTTCACCTTCGCCTAGGTTATTGTACTTAGTTCCTGGAATAGTGAGCCAAACTTCTGCTGGTGCATTAGCGTTTTTTTGTAGAGGGGTAATATTCTCAAGCCAGTATGCGCTTTCCTCATTGTCACGAGGAATATTGACAGTATTACTTGTATTTTTCTTATCAAGATCTGCCCACGAAGACACTCCAAAGAGTCTCGCATATTGACCCGTCCTAGGCCCTGTTAACACCTTATAAGTAAACCATAAATCTGAACCTTCAGAACGGTTATACTTTTGAGTTTTCTCTGCAACTGCATCCTCAAATTCCTTTGCTTTTTCCACTTCAACTTCAATATGTCGTACCACATAGATTGAAGGTTCTTTTTTGTTTTCTGTTTTCACATGGTCATCAGCAAGGCCAATGTTTGTTAATCCACTCAGTATAGCTGTTAGAACAATTAAATTTTTCATCAGTTGGTTTAATCTTTAGTTTAATCTTTAGTTTAATCTTTAAACCATGTTGATAACAAAACCACAATTACTATCAATAACATAAACGTGAAATTTATGTAATAATTTCAGAACCTATTAACCTTCAGGGAAAGGCATGACATTAATTCTACCGTCATCACTTAATATAATTTTATCTTTCGTGCTCATATTAGGAGTGAAATAAGAAATACCACTTTTCTTGTAATTAACTTTGTTGAGGACACCTTCAAAACTTCCTCCGTCTTCACTTTTGCTATAAAATCGCAATCTCTTGGACTCACCATTAGTGATTTCATCAAAATAAAAATTCTCACCTCCTGCGCTAATTTTCACATTAGTCCAGATATTGGATCCTTGATTAATTATTACTAAGTTGTTTCTAAGAGATAAGTTATATTTATAAAAAACTAGCGCTATAATCACAAGAAGCAGAACAGAAAAAAACTTCAATGAAGATGAAGCAATTGATTTATTTTTCATAACCAATTATTTAGGTGTTACCCGAATTATTCTCCAATTCTGCTCCTCATCTGCCAACATTCTTTCGAAGTCTATATAAACTGACTTCGTATAACCAAGTTCTTTGTCATAAATAACGTCAATCTGGTCGGCTCGATTATCAATGTAATACCGTAAATGATTAAACCACTCATCAACTGTTCTTTGCTGTGGTGGTTCAAACCAGTTAGAGTCAATAGCTTCTGCACTAATCACTTTATTATTTTGAACTGTAACTAACCCATGCCAGAAGAACCAGGAAACCCCCCAATTTATCTCCATCACATAATCATTTAAGTTAGCATCAGACCATATTTGTTTATGTTTAATAAAGTCATCTAGATATGGAACAACCATTTCTCCCTTTCTTGCTCTGAAATATCGTGCCTTCAAAGGGAATCGCATAGGCACCCTGACAATATTATTTTCTTTAAAAGAATCCAGATCTTCCCAATTATTTAAATCGTTGGAAGACTGGAGAACCCATGAATCAGAACCAGTTAAATCACCCTCCAATGAGATTGAATATTCTCCTATTAATCGACTATAATTAACATTCAATTGAATCTCCTGATTTGCTCTTAATAAGGAATACTCATTATTAAAAAACACTAAAAGAAAAAAAATCAGGATAGTATTAATATTCATATCTTCTTTTAATATTAATTAAAGTTACAAGGTTTTATAAAACTTACCATTCTTTGAACTATACCCCATAAGGGAACAAGTATACTCAACTATAAGTTAGACTACTGAACCCTTTTAGGGGTTAATTAAAGTGTGCACCAACTAAGACTCTTATCCGCCGCTGAACAAGTCGCAAAACATCTTCTTACTGAAATAAAATCAGGTCACTTTGCGGCTGAATTTCCCGGCGCGATTAAATTATCGAAGAAGCTAGGGGTCAATCATAAGACGATGGAATCAGCCCTGCAAATATTAGAGAAAAAACGGATCTTGATAAATAATGGAACAAGAAAAAGCAGAACATTAAATAACAAGTCAATTACTGGGACAGAAAATAAATGCTTAAGGATCGCCATCTTACCTATTGAAAAAAGTGATGAAAATGTAAACTACATTATTGAGCTAAAAAACTTACTTGAAGACAATGGGCACCAACCTTTCTTCACTGATAAGTGTCTCATGGGTTTAGGGATGGATATTAAAAAAATCTCCCGCTTTATAAAAAAAAATAAAGCTGACGCATGGATTGTAAATGCAGCCTCCAGAGAAGTATTACAATGGTTTTCGTCACAAAACATACGTACATTTGCGCTTTTTGGTCATTATCTTGATGTGCCAATAGCTGCAATATCGCCAAAAAAATCTACCGCAATCATAAAAGCCACCAAGCACCTTGTAGAGCTCGGCCATCAACGAATCTCACTACTTTGTCGTAAACACCTACGCTCACCAGATCCTACTCCAGTGGTATCTGCAATGTTGGCAGAACTAGAGAAATCCGGAATCAAGACTAGCGAATTTAACTTACCTGAATGGGAAGAAACTAAAGAAGGATATAATAAGATTCTAAATTCACTTTTTAAAATCACTCCACCCACAGCAATTATTGCAGATGAAGCATTCATGTACACAGCTGCACTCCAACACTTATCTTCAATTGGCCTTAGAGTGCCTAAAGATGTTTCATTAATTTGTACTGACAATGATCCCAACTTTGAATGGTGCACTCCTTCAGTAAGCCATATAAAATGGGATACTAGACCAGTTATCAGAAGAATTATTCGTTGGGCAAACAATATCAGTAATGGCAATAATGACATCAAGCAATCCGTAGTTGTAGCAGATTTCGTAACAGGTCAAACTATAGCGCCACCCCCGAAAGGATCATAGCGTATCTTGATTAGTTTACAGATTTATTCTTAAAATAATTTCATCTGTTTTCAGTATTTGATGAATTCAACGCACATTACTCAATTCGAAATTGTGAATACCTAATATCCATTATAGGATCAATCAATATGAGATCACTAATCCTCACGCCAGTTATAATTTATTTGATACTATTCAGAATGAATGCTGGAGAAAATGCAGCTCCGTCATCCCATATGGTTTATAATGACGCAAATTTTCCAGGAGATATACTCATTAATGAGGTAAGAGTTCCAAAAAAAGGGGAAGCCATGTACACCTATTATGAAGCTTTAGGTTGGGCAGGAAAGGCAGCAGGTTATGCAGGAATACAAGCTCATCCGAGAGGGCATAATTACATTTTTTCTATTTGGGATCACAAACAACATACCGCTCCTATTAAAGCTCTTTACCAAGGTCCGGGAACTCTAGTCGAAAATTTTGGAGGTGAAGGCACAGGATTAAAATCTTGGAACTTTGAATTGGGTTGGGATACGGATGTTTGGTACACACTAATTGCAAGATGCTGGATCGAAAAGGATCGCACCTTTTATGGATATTGGGTGAAATCTGGAAAAACCAATCAATGGACACATATGGTTACCATGCAGGTTGCAGCAAAAAACGCATACCTACTGGGAGGAAACGATTCATTTATAGAGGATTGGCTAGAGACAGGAAAAAATTCTCGCACAACGCATATCCGCAATGGATGGAAACGTAAACCGACTGGAGAGTGGCATGCATTTTCTCAGGCTAAATATTCTGTTAATAGTTGGGACTTAGTAAAAGGAAAACGCTCCTTTAATTATAAGATGAATTGGGATGGAGGAGTTGCTAAAGATTCAACCGGAGAATTTTACTATATGGTTTCCGGTGGCAAGGAAACGAAACCTACAACTAAAAATCCTTCCATATTTGAAATAGATAGAAATTTCGAAAAACCTCAACAGACTCCAATTAAAATAATCTCCGCAAAAGCCAAAAGAATAAACGGTCAAAAAATTAGTATTGAATGGGTAAATAATCCAACCTCACTGCCGCAATTCTCATATGACATAAAAGCATTACATGTCACCATTAAAGAGAAGCGCATTATTAGTCACACCAAAACAACTATTCCTCACTTAAGAAAAACTGAAATATCCATCCCAAAATCAATTAATTCCAACGACATTGAAATCATTCTTAGGTGCAAAGATATATTAGATAATGAATCTAACATTTTGAACCTCGAGCTTTAAATTTATTTCTCTACTAGCAAATCCATCAACCCAAAGATAATTAATTTAATCTAGTGCAGAGGAATATTCTAAAATTCTTATAAAAGAGTTACCTCGATTTTTCATATCAGGATCAATTCTTTGCTTCTCTTTCCACAAACTACCGAGCTTCTGTCGCTGCTTGAGACTCATTCCCTTAATACGCTTATCTACATATTTCTGGTGCGTCGATGGATTGTAGGCCTTAGGTAATTTATTTGTGTCTATTTTTTTAAGGAGCCTTCCAAGTCCCACAGAATCAACATTACCAGGAATTTGAGGTCCTTTAATTTCCTTAACCCCCCAATAAGGAGCGTCGGAGAGAACACTCTTATTGAGAGCTATTAATTCATTTTTTAATTCATTAAATAGTTCAGGCTTTTGATTGCTAATATCTTTTGTCTGATTGGGATCATTTTTCAAATCGTAAAGTTCAAATTTTCGAAACCCACCTGATCCTTTTTTTATTTCTGGAATCCATGATTCCTGGAATTGATTTAGCCTAACAAATTCAGCCCGGATTTTTTCTGCCTCTTTGTTTTTAAACTTAGAATTATATAACATTGAAAACAACTCCTTACGAATTACCGTCCGACCTAAATCCTTTTCTATGAAGACCTTCGCCTCATTAACCAACTCATTAATCCTCTTTTGATCACGTTTAAATACTAATTCCCTATAGCCAAGTAACGTATAATCACCCTTTCTTAGAGCGACGTTGGGCTGCCCGGTCGGTGAGTGCCAAAACAGAGACTGCTTACGATGAAATTTACCTTTGGAGGTTAGCAATGGGGTAAGGTTAGAACCATCCAAATGAACATTTTTTGGAGGCGCTATATGGAGTAGCCCACACAATGTGGGTAATAGGTCGACAGAGCCAGCAGGATTAGAAAGCGAACGGCCACCTTTAATCCCTTTTGGCCAATAGATGATTCCTGGCGTTCTGAGACCACCTTGAAAATTAGACCCCTTATCACCACGCAAATCACCATTCCTCTCAGTTCGATAACTACCATGATCTGAAGTATAGACAATTATTGTATTCTCTAACTCACCCAAAGACTCTAACTTCTTAAGAATTCTTCCAATGGCTTTATCGGTATTTTCTACAGTGCCAGAATAAATTGCGGCGGGGTCATTTACCTTTCCGTATTTTGACACAATCTCATCAGGGGCTGCTATTGGTGCATGGGGCTCCTGGAACCAGAGATTTATGAAAAAAGGGCGGTCTTTTTTGTACTCCTTATCAAACCAATTAATCGCTTCATCGGCAATTATTTGGCAAGCATAACCCTTAATTTTTCCAGCCTCTTTACCATTCCTAACAAAGTTAACTGGATTTTTATGACTTGGATTAGCATTATTTTCAGTAGCAAACCAATAATCAAAACCATGATCATTTAGGGACGGCTTATCGATACCTCTAAACGGCGTTCCAAGATGCCATTTTCCTAAGTGCACTGTTTGATAACTCTTTTCCTTTAACAACTCCGCAATCGTTACTTCCCTTTCAAGAAGATGCATTGAATGAACACTGTCTTGAATCACCGTATATACGCCGGTTCTTAAATGCTGCCTTCCTGTAAGGAAGGTTGCTCTAGAAGGCGAACAAACCACAGCGCCTGCATGAAATTCAGTGAATTTTACTCCATCGGAAGCAAGTCGATCAATATTGGGGGTTTTAACAAATCCTCCATAAGACCCGATGTCTTTGATCCCTAAATCATCAGACATTAAAAGCAACACATTGGCTCTTTTTCCCTTAGCCGCTGAATTTAGCAACTTCGTGACTTTTGGCGTTTCTTTTACATAGCGTGCATGATCCAAGGTCAAATTCACATTATGAGGAGCATGATACTTTTCGAAATTTCCTTTTTGAAAAAAATGATTAACAAAGTTGATAGGTTTCTTTTTCCTCTGGTTGCTTAGTTGTGTATCGGCCCCAGATTCAATGAGCATTTTAGTAATATCGAATCGCCCCATCCTCGCCGCACTATGCAGCGCCGTATCCCCACTTTTCGTTTGGATATTTGGGTTGGCTCCATTCTCCAATAATATTTTTACAATCTCTTCATGCCCATACTGAGAGGCAATAATAATCGGAGGCCTCTCCTTATCAAAATGTTCATGTGGCATATTAAGGTCAGCACCAGCCTCAATTAATATTTTAGCCTCTTTAATATTATCATTAATAAGACAAGAATTTAAAATTGTGGTTAAAAGATAAGGTGGTTCTTTTTTATATCTCAGAATAGCCTCTTCCCTAGATTCGACAAAAAATATGAGTTCATTACTGATATAACTTTTCGGGTTTTGAATTTGTACCATATTCATTCCCTTGGGTGGCATTTTATAAAGTTCAAGATCAGCTAAATCTTTTCCCACCATCTTGAACTTTGCAGGATATCTTTTCCCGTTCACAAAAACGTATGAATTCTCCTTAACGTATCGCGCACTAATTCTCATTGTTTTAATTTCCTCGTTAATACGTGGAAAAAGTTGAGCTCCTCTTTGCTCGTGAAGCGAACCTGCTGTCCATATGACCGGAGGAGGAGAATTAAAGTCATCTCCAAGAACTCCCGTAAATGTTCCAACAAAGGCTCCTGATTTAGCCTTACGAATTAAGGACTTAAGAGAATAAATTTGGCCACTATCATCGAAATTTTTATAGCCAAAAGAAATACTTAAACCATCCTCAAAATCTGTCTTAGAGGGGCTGACTTTAACGTAGCTTAATTTTATTTTTTCACGTTTTGAATCATTAACTATTAATCCTGATACTTTTAAAAGAATACTTCCTTTCTTCGCACTCTCTTCCAATCCTTTTATAAGACTTAAGGTGACTGGATCGTTTACTGATTTATCACTAAGTGTAGCCTGCCTTCCGAATGCTCCAGGAAAACCCGAACTTGATTCTTTAAACATATCAATAACGGGCCACAGCCGCTTGGGCTCACCCATATTAAACATTCTTTTCCAAACCTCTTCCTCTGGAAAACCTCGCTCTGCAATCTCCTTCACCCCCCCAAGATCAATCACGCTATTTCTTCCCTGCGCTTGGGTTATAAAACGATCAAGAGCTCCTCTAAAACTTGGTACTTGCATTGAATCCTGGTCAGTCGCCAAATAGGGAAAAGTATGACAGCTGCCACACACATTGGTATTAAGATTCTTTCGGTCACGCGCACCTGTTATATGAAATCTTTCAAATCCCATAAGAGCCTGATTTGACAAATTATCATCATAAGAGCGACCTTTAGTTGGCATATGCGAGAGGTTGAGGAGAAATTCCGCCATTGCATCTCTTTCCTTTTTTGTAAGATAGCCTTTTTTATCTTCATCGTTTCGAATATCACTATTCGAATCCAGCATGGTTGTTGCCATTGAACCATCAATAACATTCCTCACTGAAGTCTCAGGTCTATTGACATCAGAATTTGGCTCTAGCATTTCTCTGGTAGCTGCGTTTTTACCACCGTAAGGGTCGCCAGGAACACCATCCCAATGATAAGGCGCAGTCCCTCTAAGGCCTCGCAACGTTTGTGATAAACGTGGCTCAATTTGATCAGCTCCCACTAAGTGTGGAGTCTCTAGAACCCATAGAAGCTGGTCAGTATTGCCATCAGCATGACAACTAGCACAGGAGAAAGTGCCATTTGAAGAAGCTCTTGAAGTGTTAAAGGCAATTCTTCCCTCCTTATATAATTTAAGAGTAGGGTCATCAAGTTGAATAGTCGAAACTGATCTCCATTGATCAAATTCAGTCAGATCCACTTTAGTAACAGAATTTGAAACAGCATTATAAATCCATGCAAATTTTTCTTTGCCATTTTCTAATCTTTGAAAAGCAATACCCCTAGGCACTGATCCCACTTTAACTTTTGCGAGAATCTCGCCACTCTCTGAATCGATGGCAAAAAAATGATCAGACCCTGCAGCCGTGCAATAAATTATTCTACCGTCCGAGCTAGCTTTTATGGCAAAAGGTGAAGCAATAGCTTTTTTTCTATTGGGTTGCTCAGGTGGCAATGGATTTAGATTAATGAACCGAGCTTTACCCTCAGAGGAAACCTTAGTTAATTGGTTCAGATAAGGTCGATTCATTAGTTGTTCTAACCCGTGCTTTTTAGTCCCCGCTCTTCCATTAACATGATTTTGAGCATCAGTCTGGGCGATAAAGACCTCGCCACTATTAGTTACATCAAGTCCAAAAAGATTAGTTCCTAATGATTTAAATGTTCTTAATGGCTTTTCATTAATGGTGTCAAAAATGAAGAGGTCCTTATCTGGAACTTCTGGATGCTTAATAACATCAACTGTGAAACCTACAGAATCAAAAGCACTGGCTAGCTTTCGTGCATCAAAAGTCACCAGATCTCCATCATGAGGTTTACCAACTCCACCTGAGAGCTGTGTTCTATTATTTGACTCAAATGGTATTACATAAAGCTTATCGTTTTTGACCTTTATGGCTCTAGGCTCTTGTGCGGTAATCTTGATTCTTTTTGCGACTCTTCTTGTTTTAACATCAATCACCGCAATCTCATTATTAGATGATAGCGCTACGTAGGCTTTTTTGTTACTAGCAAACGCAATGCCGACGGGTTCATCGAATCTTGTCGCCTTTTTTTCAAGATCCATATCCTGAATTGTTGCAACAATTGAGTGGTAAGTGGAACTCTTAGAATTATTATCAATCACACTAATTGAATCCGAGAGGTGATTAGACACCCATATTTCTTTACCATCTGGCCGAATGGCAACCGAGACAGGATCAATTCCGGTCGCAATTCGAGAAACTATCTTATTAAGCTTCGCGTCAATGATGTCTAGCGTGTCAGATTGAGTGTTAACTACAAATACATGCGCTTCATGATAGGCAATAGGGTCAGAATGAGGACTTAGTAACAAAGGATGCCCTTGCTTTGATTCATTTTTCGAAAATAGGGAGACAAGCGCAATCTTTAAAAAAGCGTACACATAAAAAACAACTCGGCTTATTTTTGCATTAGGAAATCTGTAGCGAGAAACCATATTTAATATTGTGACTATTTAAAATACGCTCGAAACCACAATATTCAGAATTATTTTTTGGGACGAAAATGTGAAATATTTATCCTAGGCATCCATTTCTTCAGCTCTTCTTTGATAGAAAATAAATTTTTCTCATTAGCAAGATTATTCAACTGATCGGGATCATTGTACATGTCGTACAATTCTTCTCCTCCCTTACTATATTTTATATAATGATATTGCTCGGAACGAACTGCATGATTGGTGCCATGCCAATGCGGAGAATGGGTGATTAGAGCCGGATATGGCCATTCCATCTGAGGATCAAAGATTAAAGGAGCAATGCTCCTACCTTCAATTTTAGAATTTTTTGGCAAACCGCACAATTCAATAAGCGTAGGATAGAGATCTAACAAACTGACAGGTTTTTTGCAGTTAGGGTTTACTTTATTACCTCCTAGCTTTTCAGGAACATGCACAATTAAGGGGGTGCGAGTGGTTTGCTGCCAAAGCGCAGACTTGGCAAAAGTTTTCTCACATATATCATAACCATGATCTCCCCATAATACCACAATAGTGTTATCCCTATATGCGCTTTTATTTAATGTACTTAGAACATGTCCAACACAGTCGTCAGCAAAGGACCCTGCAGCTAAACATCCCTGAACTGCTTCTCGCCATTTCCCACTTTCACGAATTATTTTAGCAGCATCCCCAATCATACGCCGTCCACCTGGTGGAATGTCATCAATGTCATTGGTTTGATGTTTCGGTAATTTGATTTTTTCAATCGGGTGCAAATCAAAATATTTTCTTGGCACATGCCACGGCAAATGGGGTAGATAAATTCCACAAGCTAAAAAAAAAGGCTTGTCATGATTGCGTATTAAAAAGTCTGCCGCTCCATCCACAGCCTTCCAGTCAGCAGACTGTTCCTTTGGTTGTTCGAGCGCTTCCCAGTCTATTAATCTCGCCAATATTGGATTAGAAAACTTTTCCTTGAGACCATGAGTGTATCTACGAGACATCTTGGGTCTCGGAGTCCCCTGCCCTAGCGAATATTGATGATCCCATGAAATCGGATCAGAGAATTTACCCTTGGGCTGGTGAAACAACTTCCCTCCACTCACCGCGTAATATCCATGATTTCGAAAGTATTGAGGAAGAGTAACCCAATCCTTATACTTGGGAAGATCCCTGAACCAATTAAGATTTCCATATATTCCAGTCGTCGAGGGACGTAATCCCGTCATAATCGCAGTTCTAGATGGACTGCATAAAGGCGCCGCACAATATGCCTCTTCGAATAACACTCCCTGCTTAGCAAAGGCATCAATGTTTGGAGTCTTGGCCTGAGGATGACCTCCTAAACATCCAACCCAATCATTTAGATCATCAACGGCAATGAATAAAATATTAGGTTTAATCTTTTTAGATTTATTTTCCGCTTGAGCTAATTCTCCATAAAATAAAACCGATAGATAAACAACGAATAATTTAAAGTGCATTTGAAATTGGTATGATAACTTTTCTTTTAGAAATAAAAAATCTTTGCGAGTCATTCTTTTATACTCTAACTACATGAATAAATCAGGACTGATGATAAGAGATTAATGAATTCATTATATTTTGTAAAAAAGAATAAGCTCATCAATTCGATACATCTGTTTACATTATTATTTATATTAGTTTTCATTATAAATTTGGAGGCTACAGAAAAGCCATCGTTTACAGATTATTGCAAAAAAATAGAGCACGAAATCCAAGGTAGAAAACATGGGTTCATGACAGGCAATCTCACATATTACGTTGGTGGATTTCATGCTAGTTGGAGATTGATAGAGCACGAGACGATTGGATTAACCCACCCCTTCCACCATGACTTACGAAGCCGCGGCGTTGGACTTCTAAACAGTGAAATAAAGGGCACTGAAAACACGGGCACAGGTAACGACTATCAAGGTTGGGAGTTTTATAAAGACACGAAGGTTTTATATGGGAGTGTAATCATAAATAAAAAGAGGCACACATACCCAAAACCCGTAAGCATGTTATGGAGACCTGATAAAATCATCTGCATATATGACATTGATGGAATAACTATCAAAGAAGAAAAATTTATCGCTTCTAATGATGCTGCCGCATCCATCATCACAGCATCAAAACCAATAACGATTGAATTCGAAGGCCACTCTTTTTTTCACCGTAATAGTGTTTCTTCTTCATCATCAATTCAATTTGATTCAAAACAAAACAGCATAGTTATAAAGGAAGGTGGCAAGGTTAGATCCAAACCAGATCCTAATGGCAAGATACGGATTGGACCCTGTGTTTACTCTGGAATGACAACAGTTTTAAGTTGCTCAAAAAATATTAAAACCACCCTCGTGACGGCTCTAGACGAGAACAAAGTCCATGATTACAAATTTTCAATACCATGTGATACCAAAGGGATAACCGTATCCTGGGCCATGCACGACAATCGTAATAAAGCCATATCAATGGCTAGAGATGCTATTATTAAAGATCAAAAATTCTTGGCAGAAAAAACCAACCAAATGAATAAACTTCTTAATGAGGAGATACCTTGGTTTAGATGCTCAGACGAAAGGTTCGTCGATATTTACTATTATTTATGGTCTCTATACCTCATGTACTACATAGAGGTTGGTAAGGGTTGGGAAATGGAACCTCACACTCAAACAGCGGTTAATAATTTTCTAGGAATACACCGATATGATGCAGCCTTTCAAATTAAAGTCGGAGCATGGACCAATAACAAAAAACACTTCGCCTATGGCAATGTTCTAACATGGAAACATCTTACAAAAAATAACAGGTATAGAGAATTAAAGGATGGTCTCAGAATAATTTCCGACAACAAGGGAACCTCATGGCATAGCGGCGCCTACGGAGTTGAAACTTGCGAACACGTATTGGGGGCTTGGCAAATTTATGAACACACCGGTGATGTTGAATTCCTAAGAAGATGTTATTTGGATCACTTTGAAAAACTATTCAAAAAAAGGCTACCCAGTTTCGCTATGAATCTGTTTGAAGTAGCAGAAAAACTTGAAAGAATATCTCTTCTCATTGGTAAACCTGAAGATGCCAAACATTGGAAGGATATCATTCGTAGGGACAAAAATCATATTCGCTCAATGTTTGACCAAAGGTGGGAGTCGAACGGAATCTCTAATTATTTTGCTGGA
>JAOFDG010000019.1 GCA_028033615.1 Verrucomicrobiales bacterium
TAAAAGCTCAGCAGAAACAATAATGACCAGTAAGAATCAAATTTTTTTCCCAGATAAAGTAACCATAGCGCAAAATTCATTGAATAACAGACTTCGCTAGTTATTTGGAAATGGGAGAAGAGCTTAACGTCATCTGGAAAGAAATTTGTTCTAATGTTAAAGAACAAGTTAGTTCTGACACATTTAAAAGATGGTTTTCCTCAACTCGGCTAGTTGATGCTGATGAGGACTCATTAAGTGTTCAAATACCAAACCATATTTATGGATTATGGATTGAATCGAATTACATGGCCATTTTGAATCATTCGGTTATGCAGGTTATTGGGCAGCCTCGAAAAATTAGTTGGAGGTCTGACTCTGTCGAAGACTTAAATGAAGCAGAAGACGTAAAAAAATCATCTCTAGAAATAAACGAGGTTTCTATGTATAAGCCTGCAGCCAGGTCCAAAGCAAAAACTCAAAATCAAAAAGCTATTATCAGTGTTAGTGACGAAAAGATTGAAAAATCGGTGAGAAGAGTTGGGCTAAACAAGAATCATAGGTTTGATACTTTTGTAGTCGGTTCAAATAATGAGTACGCCTGTGCCGCTGCTCATGCTGTGGCTAAGGGTAATTCTGAGGGATACAATCCGTTGTTTATTTGGGGTGGGCCTGGTCTCGGTAAGACGCATTTGCTCCATGCCATTGGCTATGAGCATTTAAAAAGAGAACCTAAAGCAAGAGTTGTGTATATGACCTGTGAGCAGTTCACGAATGAGTTTATTGATGCAATACAGAATAGTTCACTGACTAAGTTCCGAAGTAAATACAGGAAAGCGGATCTTCTTCTTGTAGATGATATTCACTTTCTTGCGGGTAAAGAAAAATCTCAGGAAGAGTTTTTTCATACCTTCAATATGATATGTGACGGGCGCCGCCAAATTGTTCTTACAAGTGATCGTCCTGCTGCTGAAACGTCAGACCTTGAGGAAAGAATAATTTCTCGGTGTGAATGGGGCCTAACTGCTGGCTTAGAACTTCCTGATTTGGAGACTAGATTGGCTATTTTGCGAAAGAAAATGGCAATGTGGCAAGTGACTTTGGAAGATAGAATTGTAGAGTTTCTTGCAGACCGTATTCGAAAAAGTGTACGTCGACTTGAAGGCGCCATGATGAGGCTAGCGAGTTATTCTTCTTTGAGTGGAAAGTCATTAACTGACGAAGTTATCGAAGGTCTTCTTAAGGACATCCTGAGAGAAGAGGGGCGCCGTAGAGTGACCATACACTCAATACAGAAAGAAGTTTCATCTCATTTTGATGTTAGGGTTGCAGATATGAGCTCTAGAGGGCGCCGCTCAGACGTCGCATTTGCCAGGCAGGTGGCAATGTATTTATCTAGAACAATGACAGATCATTCCCTTGTGGAGATAGGTAGGGCTTTTGGTAGAGATCACGGTACAGTCATTCACGCTGTTAAAAAAGTTGAGGAAAGAATGGGGAATTCTCAAGATCTTCGCTACAAAGTGAGCCTTTTAGGGACTCGCTTATCAAATGTTTGACCAAATGCTGTTATTTTAATCGAACTACCTTGATAGTTTTATGAAGAGGGTAGTTTGTATTAGACACTAACGGATTCTTCGCTAAATATTTAAGAGTAGTTAATAAATTAATTATTGGTTAATTTGTTATTTCATAAAAAATATCGGAATTATTAGAAGCTAAAATGAAGTTCAAAATTTCTAAGGAAGATTTCCTCGAAGGTCTCCAGCAGGTTCAGCATGTAGTGAGTAATAGAACAACTCTTCCAATTCTTTCGAATGTGCTTTTAGAGGCAGATGGAGACTCTCTTAAGCTTACAACTACTGATTTAGACGTAGGTGTGTCTGGTTCAGTGAAAGCCAGCGTATCTAAATCAGGTTCAACTACTCTCCCTGCCAGAAGGCTAGCAGGTATTGTTAGAGAGCTACCCTCGGATGAAGTTAGTGTTGATGTTACGGCTAAGGACGTGGCTTCAATAAAAAGTGGCCCCAGTTTTTTTAAGATACTGGGTCTTTCAAAAGAAGAGTTCCCTCCTTTAGCAACCTTCGAGGATGCTAGTGAGTATAAGATTGATCAAAAAGTTTTAAAGGAAGCACTCAAGATGACTTCCTATGCGATTTCAACTGATGAGACTAGATACGTATTAAATGGTATCCTTTGCTCTTTTAAAGGAGGCGCTTTAACGCTTGTTGCAACTGATGGGCGTAGGCTAGCCATGGTGCAGCATGATGTAGAGTTTCCAAAAAGTTTGGAAACTGAAGTTATTGTTCCGACTAAAGCGGTTAGTGAATTACAAAGGCTCTTATCTGACGAGGGAGAAGTTAAAATTTTTATAAGCGATTCCCAGATTTCATTTGAACTCAATGATAATATTTTAGTAAGTAAACTCATTGAAGGTAATTATCCTAATTATAACCAAGTTATTCCAGAAGAGACAAAGGAAAGAATACCATTAGATCGAGATGGTTTTCTCAGCACTGTGAACAGGGTTTCATTGTTAGCTAATGAGAAGTCTAATTCAGTAAAGTGTGTCTTTAAAAAGGATCAGATAGATGTTACAGCTAATTCACAAGACGTCGGTGAAGCTAATGAAACAATAGCGGTTTCATATAAGGGCCCTGAGTTTTCAATAGCTTTTAATCCTGAGTTTTTGATGGCTCCACTAAGAAATCTCGATGCTGATGAGATCTATTTAGAGTTGATTGATGAAATGAGCCCCGGTGTTATTAGGACAACAGGATCATTCCTATATGTTTTAATGCCGATGAGGGTTAGTCAGTAATTTTAATTAAGTTAATTTTAGGAAATTACTTATTAACTTTAATCCTGCGTTCTGGCTTTTCTCCGGATGAAATTGGGTGCCGAAGATGTTTCCGCATCGCACACTTGAGGCGAATTCGAGACCGTAACTAGTGATTGAGGACACTGAATTTGATTCTAAGGGCTCTGGGTAATAAGAGTGTACAAAATAGAAATGTGTGGAGGTTTTAATACCTTTCCATATAGGGTCGCTACTATTTCTAACCTTTATTTCATTCCACCCCATATGAGGTACTTTTAAAGAATTTTCTTCGGGAAACCTTACAACTTTTCCAGGTATTGCTCCGAATCCATCTGAGTTTGGACTCTCATCACTTTTTTCAAATAGCATCTGGAATCCTATGCAAATTCCTAAGAATGGACGATCGTCCTTTAACCAACTTTTAATAGGATCAAAGAGTCTTTGTTTTTTTAATTGTTCTGATGAGTCGCCAAATGATCCTACCCCAGGAAAAATAATAGAGCTAATGTCTTTAATGTCTTCCGGCGAACGTATGAGTGTTGAATTTACAGAAAGTTTTTTTAAACTATTACAAACACTCCGTAGATTTCCCGCTCCATAATCAATAACTCCTATCATTGATCTTTCAGAATAATATTAACCACTTTTTAATTCTTATTAAAGAGTCTCCTTAGTACTCGGAACACCTTCAACTCTTGGGTCTATTTTAAATGCTATATCACATGATTTAGCCAACCCTTTAAATATTGATTCTGCCATGTGGTGGGCATCACGACCGGATATTACCTCTACATGAATGTTTGCTCCCGCATTATTAGAAAAGCCTCTTAGAAATTCTTCGACTAACCCAAAAGAAAATTCTCTAATACTTTCAATTTTTTCAGGTGCTTTGAAAGAAAGGTAAGGGCGCCCTCCAAAATCTACTGCAACTCTTGTCAGAGTTTCATCCATGGGCAATAAGGCCCAACCATATCTGTAAATTCCTTTTTTATTACTTAGGGCTTCTTTGATACAAGTGCCAAGTACTATACCTACGTCTTCAACTGTGTGGTGATAATCTACTTCGATATCACCGTTTGCTGTTATATCTAAATCACAGAGGCTGTGCTTAGAAAACAATGTTAGCATGTGGTCTAAAAAAGGTACGCCTGTATCAATCTTAGATTTGCCACAACCGTCTATATTGATTTTTACTTCAACTTTTGTCTCTGCTGTCTGACGATTGTGTTCTGCTGTCCTTTTAATTGACATTTATAAATTTTCTTATGCTTAGCTTTTAATCCCCAGGATTGTTTTCTGAGAAATCGGGACCTTCTTGCTGAGGTTTAAAAAATATTTTAGCACATACTGTAGATACAACCAAGAGAAGAGCAATTATGATTATTATTGTCTGAAAGCTAATTCCACCACTTTCTTCGGCAGTTTCGGCTTGTGGGCTTTCTGAGTTTGCATTTTTAATGGGGGGAGTTGGGGGTTGGTTTGTTATAGCCTCTTTTACCTTCGCTTCTTGCTTACTCTCTTCCTCCTCCTTTTTGGTAATTGCAGCAGCAGCAATAGCTGCGGCTCTTTCAGTTTCCAATTTTTCTTTGATTGCACTATCAAGTTTGCCGGAAAACTCATCAATAGACTTACCTCTTGCTCCATTAGTTTTTGCAATTCCTAATTGGCTTTTAGCATTTTCCAAGTCACCTGATGAGTAACTTTGATAAGCATCTGATAGTGCTTTTGATGTGATTTTATTAACTGAAAGGTTGATGGATTCCAGGCTTTTAGTTTCTTTTACGATTGTTTGTCGAGCATTTTTGATACTGTTGAGGTCCCACTTATTAATTGGTAGCCATACTTTTTTAATTTCTTTAGCCTCTGTAAGCTTTTCTTGAAATTTTTTCATGGCGTTTTGAAAGGCTTGTTCAGTGCGCAATTTATCGTCGGCTTCCATTGATTTGTATTGCTCTTCTCTTTCCTTGTTTCGAATTTCGAATGCCTTTTCTTCTCTAGCTAAAATCACATCATAATTTGGTAGTAACTCTAAAGTGACTGGGATTGATTCATCATAAGAGATTGAATATGAATATTCTTTTTGGAGTATTTCAAAGTTATCTAAAGCCTCTGCAAATCTTCCTTTTTTAAGCATCTCCTGCATTTTGGCAAGGACAACTTTAGCTGAATGATTGTAACTATCCTTAGCTGCCTCATCTGAGCTGATCCATTTACCTTTTAACTTTATACTTCCTGATTCGACTAATTTTTTTTCCTTTTGTAATTCATCAATAATATTTTGAACTTTATTTTTGAGGGAGCTAGATGGAAAATCTCTCATGAAATTAGCTAACGATCCGGCTAAAATTTCGTCGTACCCCTTAGCAGTTATAAGGTCAGCGGTAGGTAAAATGTTCGTTAGTTTTTTTAAAGCTTTTTCATCTTCAGCTTCTTTTGAAATTTCTACAGCATCTGACCTCTTGATTGTTTTTATATCTTTGATGCTTTTTGTTAGATTGTACTCAATCTTGATTGAGTCAGGAGTCTCTTCCAATATTTTACCTTCTAATACAGTTCCGTTCTTAAGCTTAATGCTGTCTGCCATGGTATTATAGCAGATTAATATTAACGAGACGAGTAGGTAGCTTACTGACTTTAAGTGCATATATTTTGGAGTTTTTGTTAAAGAACTAAAATAGGTGAACCAAATTTTGGATCTGTAAAATTGCAGGAATTATTAAATTGTCCAACAGTGTTTCTAAATAACTCATGAATTTAAGATTAACGGGTATTTGTGCTTATGTTTTTTTATGAATCTTCGAATGATAAATTGCTCATTTATTCACTTCTAATTTTTTCAAAAAAGACGTTAAATTTTTACAACAATAAACTACACTTATTATTGACGTGAATATAATTGCAATTGCTAGCCAAAAAGGAGGAGTCGGGAAGACTACCGTAGCAATAAACTTGTCTTATTCGTTAGCGGTCAGGGGATACAGCGTCATCCTAATTGATACTGATCCACAAGGTTCAGTTGGGCATTCATTGTCTCGTGATACTAAAAAGAGGTATGGGTTTTATGATGCTATCTTGGATGAAAAACCTTTTGATGAACTTTTAATCAAAACAAAATTACCAAACTATCAACTCATAACAGCTGGATCCAATGGAGATTATTTTGATGAGTATCAAATCAATACGAACATTTGCTTAAAAAGAATAAACCAGCTATTTGACGGAGTGAGGAGTACTGGTGTTGATTTTGTTTTTGTAGATACGTCTGCTGGGATAGGTGCTATAACATCAAATATAATCAGGGAGTGTGAAACTGTAATATTGCCTCAACAATCTGAACCGTTAGGTGTTAGGTCAGTTCCTCAGGTTCTTAAAAAAATTCTAGGTATTCGTAAAGAGGGCTCCAAGGTTAATGTTGCTGGTATTTTGATGACGATGGTCAATCCTCAACTTAGGGAGTGCGTAGAAGCTGAATCACAATTGAGATCAGTTTTACCCGCTAGTATAATGTTTCAAACATCAGTCCCGAGGGATAATGTTTTCTTAAGAGCAAGTAGTCTAGGTGTTCCTGTAGGGCTTTTGTCTAAGAACCCTGTGCCAGCAGCTATGGTTTTTGATCAAGTTGCTGCAGAACTAGAATTTAAATTGGGAATTTCTAATATTAACTATCAAGATAATGGCATCGAAGGATTATTGGATTGATTTAGAAGAGTTATCTCAATTGGGCCGAGAGTTGGCGGAAGAAAACTTTGACTCTGATTTGCAGGATGTTGATATTAGAGCTTTTGAGCGACTCCAGTCAGATGAGCAAGTAAGTGTTGATAATAAAGATAGACCAACGGAAGACGAAATTGACATTAAAAAAATAGGTTCAAAACTTGCAGAAATTAAGCGGCGTGCGGAGGAGGGCGGAATATTATCATCTAGAGAACCAAAGGAAAAAGATGATTTGGAGAACGGTAACCCAAGTCAACTATCCGATTTGATTTTAGGAGACTCTTTAGTTCAGAGGTTAAAATCTTATGTGCAATGGGCGTATTCACAGGAAACATTAACTGGCATTTTCATATCTGATGTTGCAGGTAATGAGTTAATTGAATCAGGAGCTGATCCAATTATTGTTAGCGCTGGAATTGATCTCGCTCAGCCTTTTCTTCGTTTAGATAAATCTGAGCCTAATACTCTCAGTGATGCAGTTCATTCTAAAACTCAAGTTCGAGATTGGGAAGGTTCAGATCTTGCTGTATTTGTTGCAAATTCAGCATATGGAAAACATGTTTTAGGAATTTTAACCAAATCTAAATTAGGACCCTCTGAGATTTCTCAATACCGTGAAGGATTTTGCCTTGTAATGAATGTTACATAGAGTGACCAGATGAGCTGTTTAATTTTTTTCTCAATATAAGACCTGTCAGGGTTAAGAGAATTAAAACGAAAAGACACATAACGAGAAAGTTTATGTAGATTGTATTAAAACTGCCTCCAAAAATATATTTGGTCTTTCCTAAAAATATATTTGGTTTTTTTTCTTCTAAGTGATTCCTGTAATCTTCAATTTCTATTTCAGCAAGAGTTACTAAATCTCTTACCTTGCTATTTAAAAATGTTTGAGTGGCGCTTAATTCTCCGTCGTTTAGATAATCAGTTGCATTAAAGCTGTTCCTCGAGAGAGAGTTCGTTATCTGTTTAATTTGGGAAGTAACCTCATTATGGTTTTTTGCTTTTAGTCCGAAGAGTAAAGTGTAAGCATCTTTGCATTGACTCAGTATATTTTCGTCTTTTTGAGTTAGCGTTTTCTTTTTAAGTAGCCCTGTTTTGATCGAATCAATTTCCCTTAATGTTGTTGATAGTAGGTTGCATTCATTTTGTGCAATGATTAGAGATTCATATGACCATCTTAAAGGAATAATATTACAGAATTCGGGCACTTGATGTTTTATGTGTTTATCTGAGGCCCTATCATTAAAATACAATGATGGGTTTATCTTTTTATATTCAATTAGAGCCCCAGCTAATAGTATCTGAGGTATGATGATAATTGGAATTAGCGATAGAGCCCCTTTATTTGATTTTATTGATACGGAAATGAGCAGGCCAATCGATGAACCAACGAGATTTGTTATGACCATCCATAGCATGTAGTGCTCAGTCATATGGTGAATAAGTAATATGGAGTTACCAATCCACAGGTATATCCATGATTGAGTTACCGAAAATAATAATAAGATTAAAAATTTTGATAAAATATACTGACTTACAATGATTCCATGTCCTCGTTCTCGAGATAGCATACCCTTATCCCTAATAATTTCATTAGCGCTATTAGTTAGTCCAAGGAACATGGCAACAACTAATGAAATAAATATATAGGCTGGAATGTGAGGGGCTTCGGAAAATATATACTCTTCTGACTCTGAGTACCTCAAAACTCCGGCAACAAGTAACGCTAGTAATGGAGAAATAACGAGCGTTGAGAAGATTGTTGATTTGTTCCTTAATTTACTTAAAAGCGTGCGACTTATGTGAGTATAAAATTGCTTAAGATTCCGCTTTTTTTCAGTAATTAAAGATTCCTTTTTAGTGGTTCTTTCGCCATTTACTGGTGGCTCGGTAATTTGAGCATTGAAATTATTGTGCAAGTTTAATTGGATTAGTTCAATTATGAATTCGGGTGTCCCAATTTCTTGGATTCGAAGAAGGTCATTTTGGTTAATTGGTTTTGATTGGTCTATCAAAGATTGAAGTGACTTATTGAAGAAGACTACCATCTCATCAGGGCTTCCCCAAAAAGCTAAATTGCCATTGTTATCTAATAGTAATGCTTTATCAAAAGATCTGAATAACTTTCTACTTGGCTGGTGAATGCTTACAAAACATATTTTCCCTTCAACTCTTTCCCTGATGGAATTTATTATGTTTTCTGAATCATATGATGACAGCCCTGTAGTAGGTTCATCAATTAATAGTACAGATGACTCATTTGTTAATTCTAAACCAACATTTAAACGTTTCCTTTCACCTCCTGATAGTAATTTTTGAAAATGGTCACCAGGAATTTTGGTACACTTGCTTTTTAACAAGAGATCTTTAATAAGTTGCTGCGTCTTTTGCTGGCGTTCTTCTTTACTTAAATTGGGGCAGCGAATTGAGGCAGAAAAGTTAAAATTTTCTTCAATGCTTAATAATGGATCGAAAGATTCTTCCTCTGGTGAATACGAAATATGGCTGCGTATTTTATTGAGGTTTTCATATAGTGACTCTTCATTGTATAAAACTTCACCAGATATAGGCCTTAATTGTCCTGCTAATATTTTTAGTAGGGTGCTTTTTCCACAACCACTGGGTCCTATAACACAGATTAATTCATTAGCTTCTACTTCGAGATTTAATTGACTGATTCCATCTGAAGAATTGCCATAATGATGACTAACACTAGTTAATTCTAATTTATTAATCTCAATCATTTAGGCGTATCTAATTGATTTGAATTTCATGATATTTCATAATCATTATGAATCTGACTTTTATCAAATCTCGTTTAACTGAACAAATGTTCATGATTTTTAAACAAATTTTCATTTCAACGTCACAATCATGATATAAGTTAACTTAATTAGTTGCTAAGCCATAATTAAAATATCTTTCATAATTTGCTAAGGCTGTTAATTAGTATAAAATTTCACTTTAAAATTTTTCATCAGAATGTCTGAAAACGATCCAAGAAATCCTCAAGATAACAATTCGAATGACCCAAAAGGGAATGAATCACCCGTAAATTTTAAAGGGCTTATTTTTCTCGGGATAGCAATGCTTCTGATTTTTGTTGCTATCAACATGAAAAGTACCAAGCAGGGAGATTTGAAAACTTGGCCTGAATTTCAAAAGCTTGTTGTTGAGGGGCAGATTGACGGTGAAAAACCTCTTGAATTGACCAGAAAGCAGGAGAGTTCAGAAGAAGTTTTAATAGCTTATTTGAAAACTAACAGTGACGAAACTCAAAATAATAAGTTGGAGATACCAGTTAATATAGAATTTCAGAAGGAAGAAATATCTGAATTACTCGGTGCGCACAATCTAACTTATACTCCGAAGTTTGAGAGCAATACTATGAGTGCTGTACTGATAACTTTATTGCCAATTCTTCTTATCCTTCTCATCTTGTTTTTCTTCTTCAGGCAACAAATGAAGATGGCTGGACGAGGTGCAATGAGTTTTGGAAAGAGCAAGGCAAAGATGCTCAGTATGGATACCAAAAAAGTGACCTTCAAAGATGTTGCGGGAGTCACCGAGGCCAAAGAAGAAGTTTCGGAGCTGGTTGAATTTTTAAAAGATCCGAAAAAATTTCAACGTCTAGGGGGTCAAATACCAAAAGGTGTTTTGATGGTTGGAGCCCCTGGCACTGGTAAAACTCTATTAGCTAGAGCTATAGCCGGAGAAGCTGATGTTCCATTCTTTAGTATTAGTGGATCGGATTTTGTTGAAATGTTTGTTGGGGTTGGGGCTTCTCGAGTCAGAGATATGTTTGAGCAAGGAAAAAAGCATGCTCCTTGTTTAATTTTCATTGATGAGATTGATGCAGTGGGCAGACATAGAGGTCACGGTTTAGGAGGAGGTCACGATGAGCGTGAGCAAACGCTAAACGCTCTACTTGTAGAGATGGATGGTTTTGAAACTCAAGAGGGGGTAATTATAATTGCTGCAACTAATAGGCCTGATGTACTTGATCCAGCACTGCTAAGACCTGGAAGATTTGACCGCGAGGTAACAGTTGGATTGCCAGATGTTAGAGGTAGGCATGCTATTTTAGAAGTGCATGCAAAGAAAGTGAAGATGGCCGATGGGGTTGATCTTGAAATCATTGCTAGGGGTACTCCAGGTTATTCGGGAGCAGAGTTAGCGAATGTTATTAATGAAGCTGCGTTAATGGCTGCAAGTAAAAATCTCAAAGCCATTACAATTAGCGAACTTGAAGAAGCGCGTGACAAAGTGCGTTGGGGTAAAGAGCGCAGAAGTTTAGCGCTCAGTGAAAAAGAGAAAGAGAATACAGCTTATCATGAGGCTGGTCATGCCATTCTTAATGAATTATTAGAGCATACCGACCCATTGCACAAAGTGACAATTATCCCAAGAGGTCCCGCCCTAGGTGTTACAATGTTTTTGCCTGAGGAAGATAAATATACTCAGCGTAAATTTGAAATGCTTGATCATTTGGTAGTCGCTATGGGCGGCAGAGTGGCTGAAGAAATTGTATTTGGTGATGTTACTAACGGCGCAGGTGGAGACATAAAAATGGCTACCGATGTAGCTAGGAAGATGGTTTGTCAGTGGGGTATGAGTGAAGAACTTGGCATGGTAGAGTATGGAGACCACCAAGAGCATACATTCTTGGCTAGAGACATGTCGACGACCCGATCATATTCAGAAGACACCGCTCAAAAAATAGACAATGAAGTTAAGCGTTTAATTGATACGGCATATAATAAAGCAAGAGAAATGCTTTTAAGTCATAGAGAACAACTTGATTTAATTGCCCATGCACTACTCGAATATGAGACTTTGGATGCCTCTCATATTAAGGATTTGATGGATGATGGTGAAATGGGTAATCCTCCACCTAGTCCGACTCCACCAGATTTTGATTCTCCAAAAAAGTCTAGTTCTAATAATACTGAGAAGCAATCTGCAGATGATGATATAAACCCAGGAGATTTAGCACCCGTAGGTGCCTAGGAGTTTTCTCGTAACCAAAGTTCAAATTTTTCTGAACTTTTTGCATAAAAAGGATAATTTTTATTATCTTCTTTTTGTGGCAAATACCTCCAATGTCTATACATCCATAGCCATGGTTCAGGGAATTGACTCATGAATGGTTTAAAAACATCCCAGCACTTTTGTGCTATTTGTTTTTCTGTAGAAGTCGATGAAAGTTCAATTGGTTTTAATATTTTCATCAAATAAGAACCATCTGAGCAGGGTAAAGATATTGCTGGTATTATTGGTAAGCCAGTTTTTTGATGTAAGAACACGTGGAGTCGAGTAATTGATGTGATTTTTGAGAAGCATTCAATTGGAATTGCGTCTCTGCTCGGTTTTACATTTAAGTCCGTCAGTAGCGCTGCATTACCACCTCTCTTTAATGTTTTAAGTAATTTAATAACTGCCTTTTTAGATGAAATAATTTCATTGCCACTATGTTCTCTTGCGGTTTTAAAAATATTAGTTAGTAATGGATTTCTAAAATCTTGAGCGATAACAGTTAGAGGGGTTCCGCGAAAACCCATTGCAAGACTCAACCATTCAAAATTTCCATAATGAGGAGTGATCCAGATTGCTCCTTTTTTAGCGGCTCTTTCGTGAGCATCCTCATCTTCAAATTCAAATTGTATAAAATCTGAATAATTATTTTTGTTTATATTTCTTCCCCAAAATAAGTCAATGCTGCTCCTAGAAAAGAATTCATAACTCCTCATTATTATTTGCTGTTTTTTACAACGAGTGATTTCATTTGAACCTATTGCACATTTAGCATTTGCCATACCAGTAAGCCTTCCTCTATTATCAAAGATAAAAGCTAGTCTCCCGATTAGTTTTGATAATTCAACTATTAATGTCCTGGGAATTATTGGAGCTACGCACTTAATGCATTTAATAAGAAACCACTCAATGCGGTGGCGGACTTGCTTAAGATTTTTTTTCATGCTCAAAGTAAAACAAAAAATACTTCAATATCGTGAATAGGGAAAATCTTATTAATATTTTAGATTCTATTCTAAAATCACCTACGGCACCATTTCATGAGTACTTTGTCCGAGAATCAATAATAAAACTGTTGTCTGGGTGCGGTAATGTCAGAATTAAAGATGATGCTTTTGGTAATTTAATTGTTAATCTAGGTCCTGAAAATAAAAGTCCCTGTTGGATATTTGGTGCTCACATGGATCACCCTGGTTATGTTAAGCCTCAAGAATTAAAAGGAATTGAAGATTATAGAATAAGGGGTGACTTCAGTTTTTTGGGTGGTGTTCCTGAAAATTATCTTAATGGCAATTTCCCAATTAAGGAATTTGGATCTTTTGCAATGTGGGATTTAGCTGCTTTAAAAATAGAAGGGGATTTTATTAGATCAAGAGCTTGTGATGATCTGATTGGTTGCGTGGCAATAGTGGCATTGATAAAATTATTATCATCAAGAAATAGCTCTCATTCGTTTGGAGCTGTTTTCACGAGAGCGGAAGAAGTGGGTTTTGTAGGAGCTAATGAGTTAGCGAAAAGCTGGCCATTCTCTCAGAATTCATGTTTTGTTTCTATAGAGACGAGTATTCCAACAGGAAGTTCAGGTTTGGGTAAGGGGCCAATATGTAGAGTAGGAGACAGGTTGACAATTTTTGATCACATTGCAACTGAATCGATTTTACATGCAGCAAGAGAGAATAACTTAGAAGTGCAACGTGAATTATTGGATAGGGGTGCATGTGAAGCTTCAGCGTTATCCGTGCACGGTATTCCTGTTAGTGGTATTTCTTTGCCTTTAGGCAACTATCATAATTGCGGCAAGGATAACACTATAGAAGAGGAATTCGTAAGCTTTAGCGATTTGGAGGTTTTGATTAAATTAATGGAAAGTATCCTTGAGTCATTTCCAACTGGCCCCAAAATGGAATTTGTAAAAGATCGATCTAAATTTGAGAAAGTTAATGATAAATACAGACTACTAATTGATCAAACTTCTGATAACTTTAAAAAGAAAAGCAATTGATTTTATAAAGTGCTGTTTAAAACATAAACAAACAGTTATTCTTTAGTATTTTCCAACTATTAGGAAATGTTTAATATATATTATCAATTCTATTTACTAAATCTTTAGTCTACCTACGTTATGGTGAACTTAGATCTATTTTGAATGAGCAAAATTGAATTAGTAAAATTTATTGCAATGGTTCTTGGAGTCTTCTTTTCTGTAGGCTGTAACTCCTTTGAAGTTGGCGAATTTGATTCTCCTGCATATAGACCTTCTGATCCTACTAATGTTACAGTAAAAGTTTCACTTAACAATTCATCAATTTATGTCATGGAAGGAGAAAAACCTTTGCTGGTTACAGCTACATGTATTGGTGAAAATAATAGCCCTACACCTTTAGGGGAATTTCGTGCTTTTAACAGATTGCCTAGAAAGAGGTCTAACACATATGGCTTTCATATGAATGGGGCTGAAATTACACCAGGTCGAAGAGATGAAACTCCAAAAGGTTATAAGTATATTGGTTACCCAATGCCTTATTGGGTAGAGTTTAAATCTGGATATGGCTTTCATGCTGGATATGTTCATCCTGTACCGAGAACACATGGATGTTTAAGAATACATAATAATGTTGCGCCCAAATTCTTTGAGTTGGTACGAGCTGGAACCCCAATTTTTATTGCTAATTCTTTACCAGAGGATACAGGTATAGGTAAAAATCTTAGAAGACCTCAAGACTATAAGGATCCTGATCCGGCTCGATCTTATCTAGTTTCAGACAGCTTCTTTGATGATTTAGATAAGAATGACAATTTGTTTGAAAAGTAATCATTGTAATGCAAGCTGCTGACCGCTCCAAATCAACAACAAGAAAAAGGTCTCGGCGTGTCAATGTAAGGACACCGGAGGTAATGTCTGATGTTCAGAATGAGGTCGAAGCTCATTACAGGAGTCGGATAGTCGAAAAATTTAGAGAGTCTGATAACGTTTACTCAATTGGTAATACAACTATCGTTCTGGCTAAACAATTTGGGTTTTGTTATGGAGTGGAACGTGCAATAGATTTAGCTTATGCCACCAGAAGAGTTTTTCCTGAAAGAAAAATATTTCTGATTGGGGAGATCATTCATAATCCGGAAGTTAATAGACAACTACAGGAAATGGGAATCAAAGAAATTGATAGCCATCCTTCTCAAGCATGCCTAAATGAATTAGGGGCTGATGATATTGTGATTGTACCAGCATTTGGTGCGGAAATTTCATTAATGGACCAAATCGATAAAAGGGGTTGTCAAATAGTTGATACGACTTGTGGCGATGTTATGAGAGTTTGGAAAAGAGTAAGAAATTATTCAAAGCAAGGTTTCACCTCGTTAATACATGGAAAAGCTGACCATGAAGAAACGCGGGCTACAGCGAGTAGGGCATATGATGATTTTGGGGGCCATTACATTGTAATACTCACTATTGAAGACTGCGAGTACGTTTGTGATTTTATTAAGAATGGCGGTGACAAGGAAGAGTTCATAGAAAAATTTGAAGGGGCTTTTTCTCCTGGTTTTGATCCACTTATACATCTTTCCAAAATAGGTGTTGCTAACCAAACAACGATGCTGAAAGGAGAGACAGAAAAGATACAAAGAATGTTGTATGAAGCGGTTAAGATTAAATATGGGGAAAAAGCAGACGAGTGTTTCCAATTTTTTGATACCATTTGTGGTGCTACACAAGAACGGCAAGATGCTCTTTTTGAAATGCTAAAACAAAAAATGGATATGCTCTTAGTAGTAGGAGGTTATAACAGTTCTAATACCGCTCACTTAGTAGAAATAGGGCAAGAAGAGCTACCTTCGTTTTTCATAAGAGATGCAGATTGTTTAGAATCATTCGAGCAAATTGTGCATTTTGATTTGGAAGAAAAAAAAGAAAAAATGAGCTACTCAGGTAATTTTTTTGATAAATCTGTATCAATAACTATTGGAATTACTGCCGGAGCATCATGCCCAAATAACCTTATTGAACAAACAATCTTAAGAGTTTTTGAACTTAGGGGCAATGATTTAGAGGCATTGAAATGCGAAAATTGAATACGCTTTCATAAAAAATTATAATCTATCAAAATAGTAATAAATCTTGAAAAGTATTATTATACTGTAATTACAGTATATATTTAAGATTTTTATAAAAGTTCCAAATTCTAAATCAACGTAAACTGTATAACACAAACAGTTTTTAAAAATTTAAATAAGAAAAAATCAAAGCACTTATCTAACACAACAATAAAAAATATAATAATGTTTAAATTAGGAATACATACTATGAAAATATCTTAATAAAAAACATTTGCATCATATTCATAAAACATCATCTTTATACTGGCTCGTTAACAAGCCCTTAACAAAAAATAAAAACTGCCATGGCAAAAAAGAAAGCTGCACGCAAAAAAGCTGCACCAAAAAAACCAGCAAGAAAGCCCGCTAAGAAGGCTGCTAAGAAGCCCGCTAAGAAGGCTGCTAAGAAGCCCGCTAAGAAGGCTGCTAAGAAGCCCGCTAAGAAGGCTGCTAAGAGGCGCAAGTAGTATTAACTACTTTGAGCGTACTTTAGTAACCTCACGCTAGCGCTCGCAGGAGAATGTAATTTTTCTGAGTTTCAGCAGAGGGAATCACAAAAGCTCTGGTATTTATACCAGAGCTTTTTTGTTGGATAGCTTTGATTTAAATTTTTATTTTACGAATCAAGCTATCAAAAACGTTTGAGTATCTGAAAGCCTCAGTATATTTTATTCGTAATAGAGCGCGGTTAGCTCAGGGGTAGAGCACCACATTGACATTGTGGGGGTCACTGGTTCAAATCCAGTATCGCGCACCATTTTTTCCTTCAGGCCGGATGAATGTAAAATGCCTCTTTAAGTGATCAGGGAGAAGTGCGGTCGGTTTCCTCAAGGTGAAACTGCTCCGGAGTGTGTTGTGAGGCTTCTGGTCGTGTTCGAACGCAGTCATCCCGTAATCGAGCCCGTTCTACTCCCACCAGCGGTGAAATCAAGCTCATTGCAAAACAACGGGAGTGCAAAGGAGCTGACTGAACAGGCCATGTACCTAGGCACCCCTAAATTCAACAAAGGAAATCACTTTGCTTGCCGCTCTCTCTACGAAATTGTCCTTCACTCTCAGATAGTACTCCCCGAAGGCCTGCTTAGCCAAGAGAACCTCAAAGCCTTGAAGATCTCCACAGACAAAGTAGAGCCGCACCCTTCACCGATTCAATCTGCATACTTAATGCGACAAGCAATGGACTCGGTTTTCATATCTCGTAAAGAAGAATGCTCCGATGCCTCTTCCACACTCTAATTCCATTCCCTTAGGTAGCGTCGCGGTGCTCGCGTGGGGAGCAAGGAGCAATGGAAGATTGCATCTTTCAATATGGATGACTTATGTGGAGTATTATCCGAAAATATTCTCGAAATCAGAGCGATGCTCAAGGTTTAGTCCAAGAAATGTTCACGTCACTTTAAAAAACAGCCCCCCGCTTTGACCCAAAACACGGAACAGAAACCACATTTATAGGGATGTTAGCTAGACGTCGAGCCCTTGACCGCCCACGTAAATAAGGTCGAGGGCCAGACTTTGAGCCCCTTTCAAACGACCACAACGAAATGAGTAATTAATCACCATCAAATGCCACGGCGATTAACCTGGGCATTGTGATGAAAGCCTTAGAAAATATGCCAGCAGACAACCAAACGTTATTTCTCTATCATTTCGAAAAAGGCCTTTTCCACAGCGAAATTGCTAAAGTAACCGGGCTCAGTTGCCTCGAACTGCTCCTTTCTCAAAGTGTTCGTTTTTTCCGATATATAATATTTGAATTATCTGTTTTACTAATTTACGAACTACCTTTTCTTTATGATTTGAATGATCCAAGTATCTTGCAGCAACAAAAGCTGCGTTCAGATGTTCTGGACTTCCAAAATTTTGACTGCAAAAAATGACAGATTCTAATTCATCATTGCCGATTCCAGCTCAACTGATTGAACAGTTGTCTTCGTTAACCGGGCAGCAGAAAGCATGTTTGGCCGGTTACCTATGGGCGGAAAGCCAAGGGGCTGGTGCAAGCATCGCTGAGAATATATCTGGTCTTGCTGTGGCCCCGAAGCGTAAGATTACTGTGATTTCAGTCTCCGCCACAGGCAATGCAGCTGGCATCGCCAAGAAACTGAACGAACGACTTCAGAGCGAATCCCTTAATGTCACTCTAACCAACGCGAGCAACTACAAGGCGCGTCAGCTCCCTAAAGAAGACATTGTCGTCATAGCCACTTCCACACAGGGCGATGGCGAGCCTCCAGAGGAAGGAGTTCTCTTGCATAGCTATCTATTTGGAAAAAAAGCCCCGAAACTGGAGGGGGTCAGTTTTGCAGTCATTGGACTTGGTGACACGTCTTACCCACTATTCTGCCAGGCAGGAATCGATTTTGACACCAAACTCGGAGAACTTGGCGGAGAGCGCCTACTCGACCGGGTGGATTGCGACGTGGACTTTGAAGCTCCTTCAGACGCGTGGATTGAGGCAGTCGTGGTTAAGCTCAAAGAAGTAGCTGGTGGCAATACCACGGCAGCGACCACAGAACCTGCAACCGAAATCTCTATCCACAGAGAAAGCCTTTACAACAAAGACAACCCCTTCACTGCAACCCTTCTAAACAGCCATCCTCTGGTCACAGATAATGCCGAGAGAACCATCTCCCATATCGAAATTGATCTAGACGAATCAGGTCTCCAATACCAAGTAGGGGATGCCCTTGGTGTAGTGACGAATAATCCAGGTGAGGTCGTCGAAGAAGTACTAGAATGTTGTGGTTTGTCCGGCGCAGAGAATATCAATGGGCGCACCGGTTTGATCACGATTCACGAGGCGCTCACTGAGCAGTGTGACTTAAATCAATTGCCTCCGAAGTTCTTGAAGGACTATGCAGACACAGTCGGCAACAAAGAGCTAGCAGCCCTCGTCGAGGACAAAAGAAAACTGAAGGACTTCCAGGCTTGGACTCCCCTTATCGGACTACTGAACAGATACCCGCAAAAGCTAGAGGCCCAGCGTCTTTATGACGGCCTAAAGGGCTTGGCTCCCCGCTTGTATTCCATCGCATCCTCCCAGGAAGAAGTAGGAGAAGAGGTGCATCTCTGCGTAGGCGTCGTCGATATCGAAGCCAATGGCAAAATCTACAACGGAAGCGCATCTGGCTTGTTAGGTAATCGCCTTGAAGAAGGCGACGAAGTTCAGGTCTTTGTCGAACCAAATCCGAGCTTTCGCTTACCTAGTGGAGGAGATACGCCAATTATCATGATCGGCCCTGGAACAGGGATTGCTCCGTTCCGTGCCTTTATGCAGCAGCGTAATGCCGATGATGCAGAAGGCAAAAACTGGTTATTTTTCGGTAACCGCAACTACCGTGACGACTTCTTGTATCAGGCCGAATGGATTGAATACCGCGACCATGAATTGTTAAACAAATTCTCCCTAGCCTGGTCTCGAGATGGAGAGAAAAAAGTCTACGTGCAGGACAAGATCCACGAGGAAGCTGATGAGTTCTGGAGATGGTTAGAACAAGGCGCACACATCTACGTTTGTGGTGACGCCTCCCTTATGGCAAAAGATGTCGAAAAGGCAATCCTCGAAGTGATTGCCAAACAAGGTGGCAAAGACGAAGACGATGCTATCGAATACCTGAACGAGCTCCGAGAGGCAGATAGATATCAACGCGATGTCTATTAGCAACTGAACCAACTAGATAAGAGGAAAAAACATGAGCGCAACTGACAAAGCACAAAAGCAGAACAAAGATGCTCCCGAGCTGGTCGTTCCAGGCAAACTTGCCGACAACGAGCGTCTAAAGGATGAAAGCAACTACCTGCGTGGAACCATTACGGGTGACCTCTCAGACGAAATAAGTGGTGGCTTCCGTGGCGATAACTTTCAACTAATTAGATTTCATGGCATGTATGCCCAGGACGACCGTGACATCCGGCCTGATCTTGTAGCTAGGAAACTCGAACCTCGGAAAAATGTCATGCTCCGCTGTCGCCTTCCAGGAGGTATCATCAGTCCCAAACAATGGCTCGGCATCGATAAATTCGCCACCGAAAGCACCGACTATGGAAGTATCCGCATCACTAACCGCCAAACCTTTCAGTTCCACGGCGTTTTAAAGGAAAACGTCAAGCCTATGCACCAATGGTTAAATCAGCTAGGTCTTGATTCGCTCGCAACGGCAGGAGACGTGAACCGGAATGTGCTCTGCACCTCCAATCCCGTGGAGTCTCAGTTGCAAAAAGAGGCTTATGAATGGGCAAAGAAACTTTCAGAACATCTCCTACCTAAGACCCGTGCCTATGCGGAGATCTGGCTGGACAAAGAAAAGCAGTTCTCAACCGAAGATAGCGTAGAAGATAATGAGCCCATTCTTGGTAAGACCTACCTGCCAAGAAAGTTCAAAACAACCGTTATTATTCCGCCACACAATGATGTAGACATGCACGCTAATGACATGAACTTCGTGGCAATCGCGGACAAAACCGGAAAGAAGCTGATTGGATTCAATGCAGTGGTTGGAGGAGGGCTTTCTTTTACCCATGGAATGAAAACTACCTTCCCGACTACAGCCCACGATCTCGGATACATACCAATAGAAAAGTTACTTGATTGCGCAGAAGCAATCGTCTCCTTGCAGAGAGATTGGGGCAACCGAGTTGATAGAACTAACGCAAAGACTCGCTACACAATCGCACGTGTTGGCTTGGAAACATTCAAAGTAGAAGTCGAGCGCCGGATGGAATACGACTTCGAAGCCATGCGTCCCTACGAGCTGACAGAGAGAGGTGACCGCATTGGCTGGATAAAAGGAGAGGAAGGCCTTCACCACCTTACCTTGTTTATCGAAAATGGTCGTCTTCTAGGTAAAAAGAAAAAAGGAGCAGCTGAAATTGCTCGCATCCACAAGGGTGATTTCCGTCTTACCGCAAATCAGAACCTCATTGTTGCAGGTGCTACAGAAGAAGATAAAGCAGCAATCGAAGACATCGCAAAAGCTCACGGCTTGATAGCTGACACAACCGAGCAACGCCAGCGAGCTATGGCTTGTGTCTCTCTTCCTACCTGCCCTCTTGCCATGGCAGAAGCCGAAAGATACCTACCTACCTTCGTCGACGAGATCGAGACCATGCTCAAGAACCACAAGATAGAGAGCGAATATATCATCACTCGTATAGCCGGATGCCCAAATGGTTGTGGTCGGGCAATGTTAGCTGAGCTTGGACTCGTAGGTAAAGCCCCTGGACGCTACAATATGTATCTCGGAGGTAATCGTGCGGGAACTCGCGTCCCCAAACAACATCTAGAAAATGCCACAACCAAAGAAATTTTGAAAGAGACCGATAGCCTGATCGAACGTTGGTCAAAGGAAAGAACCGATAATGAGGAATTCGGCGATTTCGTTATTCGTGCCGGCGTCGTAAAAGAGATTAAGAGCAGTGCCACTGATTTCTGGGACTAGTGCAGTAAGGCCCTCATTCACGTTCTCAAAACTCAGTAACTTGAATAAGAAACATTATGCTAAAAAGAAACCAGAACCCTACTTGGCATACCCAGGTGATCACGACCAATGGACTTTACTCTACGCCAGCTTGAGGTTTTTCTAGCCATTGCCAAGGCGGGCAATTTGACTCGAGCTGCTCAGTATTTGCAGATGTCGCAAAGTGCGGCTAGTGGCGCCTTAAAGGACTTAGAAACTCAGTTCGGTATTCTTCTCTTTGATCGTACTGGCAAACGGCTTCACCTGAACGAAAAAGGCAATCAGTTAAGGGTCAGAGCGGAAAGCCTGATGGCACAAGCATACGAACTGGAACAAAGCCTTCTTCATTCGGAGGCGGTCAGCCAGCTAAACATCGGCGCCACCCTGACTGTAGCAAATCATCTTGCAGTAGAGCTGATATCCAAATACCTGAAGAAATACGAAGGAGCGCCGATCTCACTCGAAATTTACAACACAGAACAGGTCGTCGAAAAAGTACTCAACTATGAGTTAGATATGGGTATGATCGAAGGAGAGGCCCATCACTCGCAGCTCAATATCATTCCCTGGCGTGATGACGAATTGAATCTGTTTTGCAGCCCAAAACACCCACTTGCGTCAAAGAAAACGATCGTCGACAAGGACCTTCTCAAGGCTGATTGGATTTTGAGAGAGCAAGGATCTGGAACCCGCCAGACCTTTGAGCGTGCAATGTATGGCCTTCTCCCAAAAATGAATATCCCTCTGGAACTTCGAGGGACCGAGGCAATTAAGCAGTCAGTAAAGCAAAATATCGGTATTGGTTGCTTATCACGATTGTCCTTGAAGGAAGATTTCGGACGAGGCGAACTAGTAAAGCTCCATGCCCCTAACAGAGATCTGAGCCGAAAGCTCTATCTTATCATGCATCAGCGGAAGCACATCAACGACAGTCTGAAGAATTGGTTGAATCTTTGTGAATACGCCGGCTAGTCACAAGAAAAATTGGTAAAAGCTCCATCTAGCTTACAACCACTCTTAAAAGTGGGATCATGGCAAAGCCGAAGCAACGTGCAAACGTAATGCCATTTTATAATCCCTAGATCTAGGATCCTCTACCACCATATTCGATGGACTTCTCGTCATCGACAAATCTTCCACCTAGCCAAAGGAAGAGGTTTCCACCAATAGAAGCGCCCGATTCCTCATCTCACAGTAGCCTCCGTATCCCTGTGTTATGTACTTGTATTATTTGGTTCTGGACCCATCTCGTCGGCACTTTTCAAAGCAGCTGGTTAGAATGGTCAAACTGGATTCAATATCCTAATATCGTTCCCGCAAGAGACACTCTAGAATTGGCCTTCTACTCTGTTCAGCCTAGTTTTCCGTTTCACTGGAATATCTCCGAGCTCATTCCTTCGAATGAACGTATATTTCTGAGCAACAAAACCTATTATATATAGGTAAAGTAAAGATTGAATGCGATTTCTTTCAGAGCTTTTAACTATTATTAATTATCCAAGTGCATTCGCATTGGAATCATTTTGGAAAAATTGAATCCTTGGTCCTTAAAAAACCTTTGAGATTCTTCGCTAATTTTATCCGTTAGTAAGGTGATTCTCTTAAAATCTTTATTCTCAGCGAAATCTTTAACTGCATTTAAAAGTAGTTTTCCATATCCCATCCCCCTATTCATTGGATGAATAATGAAATCTTCAAGAATAAGAGCTAATCCGCCTTCAGCTGTACTGATGGTGAAAAGCATATTCACCATTCCAATAATTTTCGTTGAATTTTTAATGACAAGTATCCTTCCCCTATTTGGGTGCTCAATGATAAGCTTAAGTCCATCTTCTTGCTTACTATAGTTTGGTTCAAAATCACCCTCCATATCAAATAAATCCATCAACAACTCAACGAGCTGTGGTAGATCATCAGCCGTTGCTGGTACGATATTTAACGATTTCTTTGAACTGTCTAATTCTTGGTTCATTCAGTGAATTATTGATGAATTATAGGATCAAAATCTTAAATGTCATCAAGTCGTTTGTGGAATTAATGTAATTAATTTTACTTAATAATTAAGACACAAAGATATTGAACAAATACAAATTGAGGCGATTTTATAGAATCGTATTCTCAAATATTAATTTTTTTTTAAACTGCTATGAAAATTTTGTTGAGCTCAATAGTGTTTGGTGCATTCCTCATATTGCTTGGAAAGACTAGTTCTAATGTAAAGAGTCTTCTAATCGAAGTGTCTTCCTTAACCGAGGATAATACTCAGTTATCTTTGAAGCTAGATGAAATGATTGAAGGTAACTCTCTAGCTCTCCGTAAAATAGATAATTATAAATCTGCAATGAAGATTGGGAAGATTTCGAATATTGCGTTATCTAAAAATTTAGCACACCAAGAAAAGTTCGTTGCTGATTTGAATGTTCGTTATGGTGGATTGTTAAACGTAAACAAAGATCTTCAATTAGATTTGAAAAAATTAAATGCAATCATATTATCAGAATATGAAAAACTAAATGATCTTAAGGCTAGATATCTTAGTTCGAGGCAATCGAATAGACTGATGGTAGGAGAAAACACCCGATTACTTAGTTTGAATAAAATAAGCAATCAAAAAGTTAGTCAACTTAAACGCTATATTTTAGAACTAGAAGATGAAAATGAAATTTTTATTAGGAGCTTGAATGCGATAAAGCAGAGCTCAGAAAGAAGGAAAAAAAGTGTAACTCTAGGAGGATATTTAAATGATTCTTCAATTAATGAAGCTGAGGGGTTTCAATTGAATTTAAATGCTGTTGGCTATCAGTTCTAAATCTATAGAGGTTTGGTTTCATTGATTTAAAAAAAGAAAAAGCACTTCAGTTTGACTAAAGTGCTTTTTATTGGTTTCCCCGCTTGTGCCGTCAGCAGCTGGTGAGGGCTCACGTTTCCCGGTTCATTCCAGGTGGGTGGCCGCCTTGCTGAAATCTGCCTTCCAGTGAAGGCCTGACATCAAACAACCGGCTAAGCCTCCCTTATATATACTAACGGGCCGGGCCCATGTTTGCAGTGCGAACACAGTAGGGATTGGGTAATTTTTATATTATCTAAAGTTAACGTCGAGATTTTTTTTCAGTTCTTTTAAAACTTCATTATGAGCTTTATCAACTTCTTCTGATTTTAGTGTGCGTTCATCACTTCTATAGGTCAATGAATAGGCTAAAGATTTTTTTTCATTATTCAATTTTTCGCCACTTTCGTCATGGAAATAATCAAACAATTCAAAGGACTTCAAAATATCCGAATTAATGTTATTAAGAGTAGAAATAATTTTGTTGTTGGTAATATCAAGTGGGAGTTCCATTGAAATATCTCTTCGAATTGAGGGAAATTTCGGAAGTTCAGTAAATCTGTCCATTGTGGAAATTTTTTCCATGATTATTGCGAGATCGAGCTCTGCGGTATATATAGGAAAATTTGCATCCATTCTTCTGGATCTAGCTGGAGAAAGTTGAGCTGCTTTACCAATTATTGTATCTTTTAAAATAATTTCACAGCTAATGACAGTGTTCTCACCTTTAGATTCGGATGGAGATAATAAGATACTCTCTCCAATTAACCTTTCTAATACCCCTGATAAATCAAAGAAATCCGCTGCTTGAGGTTTTTTGTTCAACCATGAGCGGTTTTGAGGGCCAGATATAAGCAGGCCAATATTTTGCCTTTCTTCAATTTCTTTTCCTCTGGTGAAAACTGTTCCAGTTTCATATAATCTAAGAGTTTCAGTCCCTTGATGGATATTGCGTTCAGCTATTCTAAGTAATGAGGCGATTAATCCAGGGCGTAAGTGGGTGAGGTCATCACTTAGTGGATTTTTAAGTCCTACTGCTTTTTTGTTTGAACTACAAATACAATCACTAATCTGAGATTCAGAAATCAGCTTTAATGAGCGTGTTTCATGGAAGCCAATTGATGATAATTTATCAGAAAAATGGCCCACAAAGTCATGTAATTTGTCTGCGTCCGAGGGCTTTGAAAACCATCCTCTTTGAATAGATGGAATTTTTTCGATGCCTAAGATTCTTGCTACTTCCTCATATAGATCCTCTGGTCGAGTTAAATCATTTCTAAATGAAGGAATGCTCCAGTCAGTTATGCCATCCTCATGTGATAAGGCTATGATTCCTAAATTACCAAGAATCTCCGTCATTTTATCCTTCTCAAGATTAAAGCCTAATATTTTTTTGCATTTTTCTAAATGCATCTGAATACTTCGAGGCGGAAAATCATAAGTTCCGCATGTTATAACTTCGTCAAATATTTTGCCACCAGCCAAATCTTTGATTAGTTGTGCGGCCATTTCAGAGGCCTTGACAACTTGAGCTGGGTCGACTCCTCTTTCAAAACGGTAGCTAGAATCACTTGATAGCCCTAACTTTTTACTACTTTTTCTAATTGCAGATTGATTGAAATGAGCTGATTCGATGAACACTTCTTTAGTTTTATCGGTAACTCCCGAATTTGCTCCACCCATTATGCCAGCTAGAGCTAAGGCTTCATTTTCGTCGGATATAACTAAATCTTCAGGTTGAAGCTTATATTCGTTGCCGTCCAGAGCCTTAAATGTTTCCTCTTTGTTCGCTTTACGAACTTTAATGTCTCCAGTGATTTTTTCTGAATCAAAAGCATGCAAAGGCTGCCCCATTTCCATCATTACATAGTTTGTGATGTCTACTACATTATTAATTGGGCGCAAACCAATAGACTCTAGTTTTGATTGTAACCACTGAGGACTCGGCTCGATCTTTACATTTTCGATTCTTCTTAAAGTATAAAGCGAACATAATTGATTATCCTCTATCTTGATATTTTCCTCATTTGTTTTAATGAGTGGATTCGAAGTGTTTTCCTGATTGTTATGATTTTTTAGGCTTTTTTTACATACTGCTGCTAGTTCTCTTGCGACGCCAACGTGGCTCAAGCAGTCAGGTCTATTTGGTGTGATTTCGAGATCGAATACGGTTGGATAAATCTTATTGAGGGATGTGCCAATTTCATATTCTGAGGGAAGGATCCATAAGCCATCACCGTCTAGCCCGCCTAGTTCAGCTTGGCTGCAAAGCATTCCCCTAGACTCAACACCTCTTAATTTCGCTTCTTTTATCACGAAGTTATCCATTACAGAAGCCCCTGGAAGAGCCAGTGGTACTTTATCACCTATTGAAAAATTCGTAGCTCCACAGACAATTTGTCTAAGAGTTTTTCCGCCATCGGCTACTTGGCAAACTTGTAACTTATCAGCATCAGGGTGTTTTTCAATTTCCGTGATTTTCGCAACAATAACCTTATCTGGATATTTTATAATGCCTTCAACTTCGATCCCAGAAAATGTAAGAAGGTCACTAATTTCATCGTCATTATAATCTGACAAGTCAATGTGGTCTCCGAGCCAATCAATTGAAACTTTCATGAAAATTGTTTTAGGAACCTTACGTCGTTTTCAATTAATAGCCTGATATCAGATATGCCCCACTTAATCATTGCCAGCCTCTCCAAGCCAAGACCAAAAGCGAAGCCAGAAACTTTGTCGGGAGAGTAATAGTCATCTCCTCTAGCTTTGCAGATTTCATTAAATACATCTGGATCAACCATTCCGCATCCTGCTATCTCAATCCATTTTGATTTTTTCCCCTCAACCTCAAGCAAGATATCAATCTCAAAGCTTGGTTCAGTGAAAGGAAAAAAATGAGGTCTAAACCTTATAGGTGTATTCATACCAAAAATAGATTGCAATAAATACTCAAGAGTTCCTTTAAGATCAGCTAATGAAACATCCCTATCCACATATAATCCTTCGAGTTGGTTGAATTGACTCAAATGAGTAGCATCAATTTCATCTCTTCTGTATGCAGCTCCTGGCGCAATGATTCGAACGGGTGGATTACATTTTCCCATCGTTCTTATTTGCACTGTAGAGGTATGAGTTCTTAAAAGTCTACCATCTTCGAAGTAGAAAGTGTCCGTTTCATTTCTAGCGGGATGATCTTTCGGTGTGTTGAGGGCATCAAAACAATGCCACTCAGTTTCTATTTCTGGCCCAGAGGCCAAAGAGAATCCCATTCTCCTTAATGCTTTTATTGATTCATCAAGCATTTGAGAGACTGGGTGGCGACCATTTGAAATTATTGGGTCGCTTGGTAAAGTGGTATCAAGAGATTGATCTTGTTTGTTATCTTCTAATAGCTGAAGGGCGTTAATTTTTTCATCAAGGTTTCTCGTGATGGAAGCTCGCGTTTCATTCAAGTTCTTTCCTGCCATAGGTCTTTCCTCTTTGGAAAGATCCTTCATTTTAGAAGCTTCGAGTGTTAAACGTCCTTTCTTCCCAAGATATGAAACTCTTAGATTATTTAATTCATCAAGGCTGTTAGCTTTCGAAATCTCGGAAGTTGCCTCTTTTGAAATGATTTGCAGTTGCTCAAGCATGCCATTAGTTGACTGCCTTCTTAGTTGAGTACAGCTATTATTAAATGATTGATCTATTTAAGATCCGAATTTATGAGGCTGCCTGCTTTTTTTCAATCGCTTCTTTAGCTTGATTTACCAAGTTGTCAAAAGCCGCCTCGTCATGGATGGCTACATCCGACATAATCTTTCTGTTCAGGTCAACATCTATAGACTTTAGTCCTTCCATGAAGCGGCTGTAGGTTATGCCTCTTGCTCTGCAGGCAGCGTTAATTCGTTGAATCCATAAAGCTCTAAAGGTACGCTTGTGATTTTTTCGATCTCTATATGAATAAGTCATCGCTTTGCGGACTGCGTCCTTAGCGAATCGGTACTTTGTAGAGCGGAAACCTCTAAAGCCTTTAGCTTTAGCAAGCATCCTTTTCCTTCTTTTTCGGCTGGCTGGTGAATTAGTAGATCTAGGCATTTTTCGTCAGGTTGTTTGGTTTTAATTCTTAGCCTCGGTTCTCACCTGAGAGTTTATATCCCACTTACCGGGGATCAGAACGGTTGGCTAGCGCTAATTATCTGAATAATAGCTGTTTAGGGGTACTAGGGTGTCTTAATGGCTAAATGGTAGGTTTTCTCTGAATCGCGGTAGATCCGCTCCAGAAATAAGGGTTGCTTTTCCTAGGTTACGCTTCCTTTTTCTACTTTTATTTAAAAGTAAGTGACGTTTTCCTTGTTTTTGACGCAACATCTTTCCAGTACCAGTCACTCGGACTCGTTTGGATATTGCTTTGTGTGTTTTGCTTTTGCCCGCTGTTCTGGCCATGGGGCGTTGAAAGTAGCGGAAAGATTGGATCTCGCAACCGCTTTTTTTATTCTTCCTTTTATATCGTACTCGTATATATTAATTATTTATTTATAATTAACCTTAGTTTAATATTATTTGAGGTACTAATAAACCCTTTTGAGCATGTCGATTCTATTAGATAATAAATCTCAAAGCGTTTCTGTGCAATTATTAGATGATGACTGCTTTCGATCTGTGCTCGACCGCATAGATGTAGGAGTTTTGCTACTACAATTAAATCCTCAATCGGGTTCTGGACCATTAATTAGTTATGCAAATAATGCGTTATTGGATTGGTCAGGATTCGACTCAAAAAATATTTTAGGATTACCGCTATCAAATATATTTGGCTCTAAAAAACTTAGAGTGTTGGTAGAAAGATTATACGCCATCATTCAAAGTGGAGGGGTTTATGAGTTTACTAATAACCTTAAATGTTTGAATGGTTCTGAATTAGAATGCAGTTGGCGGGTGAGTTGTATTTACGATGAAGATGGGGTCGCGACAAAATTTTTACTAACAGTTTATCGTAATGTGAATAAATCATCGGGTGTTTCCTTGGTTAATGAGAGAGTTAAGAGAAAACATTGCGATAATATAAAATTTACATCTCATTCCCAAAAAATGGAAATTCTCGCGATGCAAGCTGGTGGTATCGCTCATGACTTTAAAAATATGTTAACAACTGTAGTCGCCAATCTTTCACTGATTAGTGATTCTATTCATGACCCAGAAATTCTTTCGAAGTTAAATGATGCAATGAAGGCTTCGAAAGAAGCTGCTGATCTAGCTGCTCATATGTTAACGTATTCACGAGGCAGTGATAAATGTAAAAAAGAAGAAGTTGATATTTCTCAATTATTAAAAGATGCAGCCAGGCTCTGCACTGCAGGATCTAAAACACGTTGCGACGTTGATGTTCAGATAGGGGTTTGGCTGTCGTGCGTTAATAGCATTCAAATTCTTCAGGTGATTAATAATCTTATAATTAATGCTCGGCATGCGATGGATGATGAGGGTGTTATCAAAGCTAATCTTGATAATACTGAGCTTCAAAATGGTGATATACAAGGGTTGAACGCTGGGAAGTATTTAAAGCTAGTATTTATTGATCATGGGCGGGGTATTTCTAAAAATAATATAAGTGAAATTTTTAAAAGATTTTATACAACGAAAAAGACTGGTAGTGGATTGGGATTGGCTACATGTCTCTCTATTGTTCGGGACCATGGTGGAACCATTAAGGTGAATTCAGTAGAAGGAAAAGGCTCTGTCTTCACTGTTTATTTACCGGCCATAGAGAGTAGTTCTGTAAGATCAAAGGAAGTAAATGAAGAGGTCATTAAGCAAGGTAAAGGTCGAGTCCTAGTGGTTGATGATGATGAGCGAATACTAAAGGTCTCAACTTCAATGCTTCAAAATTTGGGTTATGAAGTGGAGGTTGCATGCTCTGGTCAAGAGGGGGTAGAAAAGTTTAGAAGATCTTATAACGTAGGGAATGCATTCGAAGTTATTTTAATGGATATGACTATGCCTGGTGGTTTGGATGGTGTAGAGGCTTCGCAGGAAGTACTAAATATTGATATGAAAGCCAAGATAATTTCAAGTAGTGGTTACAATACCGATGATTCATTGGAGCTCATTGATGGAAGAGATCTCTTTTCTGGAATTCTTTCAAAACCATATGATTTAGAGAAAATGTCATCAATGGTTAAAGCTGTATTAGACTCCGATTAATCTATTACGGTTTTTTCGTTGTTCTTTTCGGTCTCTTTTTTTTAGGAGATGTCAATACTTCTAAGGCTTTAATGCTACTTTGAATTGTGTTTGGAATTATCCCTATGGCTTCTGGAATAATTTCAGTAGCATTAGAATCTTTTAGTACTCTTTCTCCATTCGCAATAATTTTACGAGGTAAAGTAAAATTAACTGGCTCCCAATTTGGTTTGGATATGCTTCCTGTTCCTTTGTATCTTAAGAGTCTTGATAATGGCCAGCCTACTAGGCTAAGGTGTCCACGAGCATTCATCTCAGCTTCTAGATTTAATTTTTTATCCACTAAATTAATACGGCCATTAGATCTTAATAGGAAGGCAGGCGTTAAAGCTTGAAAATCGATTATATTCATTATTCCATCTTCAGTTTTAAAAGTCGCCTTAGCTGACTGGGCGACACTGTAACCAGCTTTAGGCTCATGCAGTACTGAGCTAATGATAGGTGAAATGGGACCAAGTACCGGTATCGAAATAATGTTGCCTTGAGTTAATGAAATAGTCCCCTCGCCATTCCATTTTTCAGGATTTTGGATGGGGATTTTAAAACCTACGTCACAATCTATAATTCCATTTGTTTTACTGTCTAGATTGAAAGTGTCTATTAATTTTCCAAAATATATTTTCTCGCCTTTGATCCTCCCATTATAATATTTTGGCTTACCTTCGATAGTAGTTGCTCCGATGTGTTTAATGTTCCCGTTCGCGAATTTGGCATTTATAGATAATTTAAGATCTTTTCCATTGATGTTAATGTTTCCTTTAGGCTCTTTGAGAGTGACTATCGTTTTTAGAATTTCTGCCTTTACCTCGCTATTAGATATAAACGTAAAATTCAGATCAGTTTTTTGATTGTTCTTAGTATCTATTAATCCATTTAAAGAGATGTATGGAGGATCTTTAAATTGGTACTCGTTTAATCTCTTTTCGGTTTCTTTTGAGAAATAACTAGCAATTTTTTCTGGGAATACTGTTCCATTTATTTGATTCAATTGAACTAATCCATCTTTTAATTGAATGATGGCTTCCTCGCCGTTTAAATTTCCTTCCTTTCGATCTATCCTAAAATTAGATATCGTAAGATTTTCATTAAGAAGTTTTATTCTTCCTGTTACTGCGGTTAGTGGGGTTTCATTATATCTGCATGAGCCAACAGTAAAAGTGCCATCTGATTGAAGTTCTTTTGAGTTGCCTATTTTGCCACTACCTTTGATTTTGATATCAAGAGCTGGATTTTTTGGAAGGTCCAATTTGGTTAAAAATTCAGGAGCTTTATTCATAAAAGGAATAAAGACTTGAGGATCCATTTTAATCTCGCTGTCAAATCTGAACTCATTTGATTTATCCTTTAGATAATTCCCCGAAATTGTTCCGCTTTCGTGCTCAAACAGAAGGTTTCGAAGGTAAAAATTGGAGTCACTAAATGAAAAGCTAGTGATGCCTTTTTCGAACAAAATATCTCTAAAAATTAAACGGTCACATTTAACAGAACCAGAAACCTTGATGGAGCTATTTTCTGTTTTGGTATCGTTATTAATCTTAATAACCCCTGATGCGCTAATTTGAGGGGGGTCTATCAATAGTAAGTCTTCGAGATTTTTGTTATTGATAAATGATTTAATAAACTCAGCAAAATCAATTGAGGATTCAAACTGGAAAGGCAATGATAAATTTTTATTATTCCATTGAGCCGTTCCTTTCAACTCACCAAATCGATCTTCGATTTTTATTCTTTTAAAAGAAAAATCACCACGTTCGTATTCTGCTTCTAATCCGATGGAGCTTATCTGATAATTAGACCCGTATCGACTAATGTTTTTTGCTTCAAGTGAAACTGTAGCCGATGTTTTTTCTATCTCGTTAAGGTCAGAAATAAATTTTATCCTTATCTTTGGTGGATCTTTATAATCAAAGTTTATTTTTTCGACCTCTGAAACGATTGAGTTAAGTAAATCTCTTCTTTTTTTTAAATTTATTTCAGAGTTTTTACCACTGATACTGTTTTTTATAATAGAAGAATTAGCATCATTTTTTTGCGTTAATGAACCTATCAGATTAATCTTAATACCATTCAAAAAGCAGTCTGCATTTTCGATTTCTATCGTCATT
>JAOFDG010000002.1 GCA_028033615.1 Verrucomicrobiales bacterium
AAAGAAAGAACCTTGGAATTATTCGACCATTTGATGCCAATAAAATAGAAGAAAAATGTTCAATATAACTATCTTTAAAATGATCAATTAGTGTTGATTTTTTTCTATCGTACCAAGTTTTAAATGTATTACTTTGTTTTTTTTCTGTAAGGCAACATTCATTTATCAGTTCATGTAATTCAGAATCTCTTAACTCACTACAAGAATTAATCTCCTGTTCAATCTTAGTGAAAGTTGAGATAATTTTTTCCGAGCTTTCATTGATACTATCAGATAACAGTTCAAACGTTTCCCTTAACTTTCTATTAATTATGAATGTCGCTATTGGGATGTTCATTAATTTTTCAAAAAACTCCCTAAGCATATTATTTGTTTTTTCAAATTCTTGTAAGTCATCATATAAACACTCGGAGAGCTCATGAACTATTTCATCAGATGACAACTCTATAAGCTTTTCAATCATCTCAATATCTTCTGCCATTGAATTATCAATGCGGGAAGAATCTTCAACAAACTTAGCAATCCTCTCCGTTGCGCTAGCAAGGTTGTTTTCTGCTCTGCTTAGTTTTTTACATAAAGAAATTTTTTTCTTTATGGTATCATTGATCCATTGGACAAGTACTGACAAACCCTCATTACTAGCATTTGAATTCTGGTAATATTTTGATATAGGAACCAAAAAAATCGGAACCTCATAACCTAATGCATTTTTCGATGAAGCGCTGATGTATTTGGTAAAAGCCAGGTTTTCTTCATCAGTACGAAGATCTGAATGAGTTAAAACTCCTGCAAATGGTCTCCTTGCAATTACTTCTAAGTCACTTATAAAATCATAAATTTCTATACTCCAAGGATCAATCGCAGGAACAATTAAAAATACAATATCTGCAACTAAATAAGCCCTCTTAATCTTGTCCGAATACTCTTCAAATTGTTTAACAGAATATTCAATAAAATTGATTCTCTTTAAGATGGGCTCTGGTAAATAGCACTCTGCGAAATCATCATCTTGAAATATTTTAGAAGTTTCGCCAAATTTCCAAATCTTCGGGCCAACCACACCTTTATCAAAGGCTGAAAAATTTCCTTCAAAAAAATTATTAATGAAAGATGACTTCCCACTAGCATCGTCTCCAAATATTAAAATTGTAATTGGACGCGAAAGAGAATGAGCAGAGGAAATTAGTCCCCCTAAGTCATGCTCTGGGACATTAAGATATCGCCCAGCTTGCCTAAAATTTATTAATAAATCTCGTAATCCATTATGTGAGGAAAACAAGTCATCTACCCGCATGATAAAAGTTTAGCAGTCTCTTAGGTATATGCAAACGACGTGGCTCTTACTAAAGATAAGATTCCGTTTTTCTACTTTTAAAGAAATGATTATTAAAAAATATTTTAACTATTCTTAAAACCGTAAAATTCGCTGGGTTCTTCGGCCTTTACTACTTGTCGCCTTTCAATAGAGATAAGCTGGCTAACTGTGACAAAGCGATAACCTTTTGAAAGCAAACCATCCAGAGCCCTAGGCATCGCAGCAATTGTAGGACCATGTATGTCGTGTGCCAATATAATTTCACCTGCATCAGTCTCTGATACAATTCTATGAGCCACTACTCCAGAACCAGGTCTTTTCCAATCCTCAGGATCTACTGCCCACATGATTGTGCTATAACCAAATTCACGATTAAGCCATACTTTAACTCGATTATTAATATGACCACCAGGAGGACGAAGGATTCTTGGCTTAATTCCACATGCAGCAACTATAGCTCTCTCGCAACCAAGAACTTCCGCCCTAGCTTCCTCAATGCTTATGCGACTAAGATATTTGTGATTAACCGTATGATTACCAACCTCATGCCCTTCGGCAACCATTCTTCTTATGATATGAGGGTAACGACGTGTATTTGTTCCAACGACAAAAAAAGTGGCCTTAATATTTCTAACTTTAAGAATATCTAATAGCCTCGGAGTATGTACTGGATGGGGGCCATCATCAAAAGTCATAGCAACGAATGGTGCTTGTGTTCTTATTCTGGAATAGGTTAGAGATCTTGCTAAGTTAGGATCAACAGGAATTGAAAATTCAGGATTCCTGAGCATGGGATTTCTTTTTGAATTCCCACTAAAAACGCCACCTTTATTACCATTACCATCCATAAACGCAGTATTGTTTTTCTCCTTATCGCTTGAGGAGCATCCAATGAATAAAGTAATAGATATAATGAAAAAAAAGAGTCGGGATATTAGTGATCTGGGCATAGATAGTTAAGGAACCTTAACTTTAGCATTGCTCTAATCTAAATCTAGAGATAAACCAAATTTTCTCATAAAAATAACCAATAGTTAAAAAGAATTAAAATTTTGAATTTACAATTTACGTTTTCCGTAATGTTTTCGCTATTTATAATCAATAGCGATTCAGTAGCTTGGCCAAAGAAATTTGATGCCCCACAGGTAAAATATAAGAAAACAAAATTAGAAAGTTATTATAAGTACACAACTCAGTCATATACTATTTTTTCTGACCAAATAATACGCGAAGATATTATAGCGAGAATCGCAACTGTGGCTGAATCAGTGAATGTAGCGATGGACCTATTTCCAATAACACTTCAGAAGAATATGAAAGATGATAATAAATCGTCTCAGATAATAAGGCTCTATTCTAATAAATCAGAATACCTTAAGTCCGGCGCTGCAAAAGGAACAGTTGGATATTTTGATGGAAGGTCAAGAGAGGTTAAAATTAATCAAGAATACTTATTAGGAGATGAGAGAAAAAAATTTAGTTTAAATCAAAAACACCAATTTCGTGTTTTAGTTCATGAATTAGTTCATCAATCTATGGGAGACCAATTTTATGCACTACCAGTATGGATGAGAGAAGGAATAGCAGAATATTTCTCAGCCACACACTTCTCTCCTGGACGCTATAACTTTTCAATGGCAACCCAGCATATCAAAGATCAAATTCAATACTTATGTAATCTTGAGAATAAAGACGAGTTACAAGCCCCAAACTTAAGATTAATAACAATGATGTCTTCAAAGGATTGGGATAAAGATACGATCATGAATAAGGACAGAGCCTACGCTAAGTATGCTAGCTCTTTATTGCTAAGTCATTACCTAATAGAAATGTCTTCTAGGAACTTTAAAGGTATGCGAATTTTCTTGGATGAGTCATTAAAAAATTATCATAACATCCAAATGAAGAAAAATAAAAAACCTCGAATTAATCAATCAATACTTTGGGGAGATAAGAATTTATCTAAAATAGAATTTCAAATCTATCAATATTGGAAATCAAAAGGACTTATAATAAAATTTATAGGTAAGAGTAATTAAAACTGAGGATCTACTTTTTTGGCTCCTCGGGTTTATCTTCCTGTTTCGGAACTTGCCAACCCAAGTTGACATAAATTCCAGGAACAGCACTCTTGAGTTTATCTACGCCTGCTTGAGTTACACCTGTTTGCCACACATATAGTTTTTTTAGTTTCTTAAGGTTTTCAAGATTCTGTAAACCTTCATCAGTTACTTTGGTCCCATAAAGATTGAGATATTCCAAATTCTCAAGCTTACCAATTTCCTGTAGAGTCTTATCTGAAATTACAGTATTCTCTAGGTGTAATTTGGTAAGCTTCGATAACTGCCCTAAATCAGCAGCAGCCTGATCAGTAATCCCACTCCGTGAGAGATCAAGCCATGTAAGGTGATCCTTAACAGGAACCAGTAATTTGACTTGTGCATCATTAAAGCTCTTAGCAACATTTATTACATTGGCAGATAAGTATTTCGTATCTTGAGCCAACTGCATAACCAGAATCCCAGCTTTTCCAATCGCAGTTATGTCGGCACCATTCGCAGGCTGAGGTGGTTCAGGTAAGTTAAAAGCCTTCTTAATTTCTCTGGGAGGAGAATAGTCAATTGCGGCAATCATAATACCAATATCCTCAGGAACATTGACTTCGGAAATTTTCTTGTCATAGTTCGCTCCTTCGGCAATCCACCAACTTAACATTTTCTTATGTTCCTCAGAAAGACGCTTCTTACCATCTGGGGGCATTACTTCTTCATCATCTATTGGAAGCATAATCCTCTCAATCATCATGCTTTCATCAATATCGCCAGCCACAACGCTTTCGCTTTTCTTTATTTCTTCTGGATTATGTAAACGAATCTTCCCTTTGGCTTTTGAAGAGCCGTGACATGTTGTGCAATTGGAGGAGAGTATTGGTTTTATTATATGCTCATAAATCTTATCTTTTTCTGGGTCGAGTTTCCTCTTCTCTGCAGCAAAAGTCGCGCTTGATAAAAAGAATAATAAAGACATTGAAAAGGCCAATGATTGGGAGATTAAATTTTGTAGCAGCATAAAAGATTTCTATTTAGCGGTTTACTTCCTTAAACTTTGGAAAATTACTTTAAAAGTAAATTAATTTTGTGTGCGTCTCATAAATAAGTCAATTACACAAAATAAGGTTTTAAGAAAAACTAAGAACATAATAGTTTGACTATAAAATTTTATTGCGTAGCAAATCTCCTATAATTTTAGGATTTGCTTTACCCTTGCTTAATTTCATTACCTGACCAGTAAGCCAATTGATGAGCTTATCATTACCGGCTTTAATCTCTGCAACCTTTTCCGGGTTTTTACATATGACCTCATCAACCATAGACTCAATTTCACTCGAATCCGCAGGTTCAAAACCAAGATCCTTGATTACATTTTCGGGGTCTTTTTGAGAATTTTCAAATATAACAGAGAAAACTTCCTTCGCCTGATTGTTGGAAATCTTCCCAGATTCTATTTCATTGACTAAAAATGCTAACTTTGAAGGGCTCACAGGACATTGGCTGATTTTCAGATCATGCTCATTCAAGACTGCTAGAACATTATTAATGACCCAATTAGCAATCTTCTTTTTGAAATCTGAATGTTTGGCAGACTCCTCGAAGTATTCAGCCAAGTGTTTATCACTTGATAAGACACTCGCGTCATACTCACCTAAGGAAAATTCATCTATGAATCTTTTTGTTTTCTGATGCGGTAATTCAGGCACCAGCTTTTTGGCTTTTTCAAGAATCTCCGAAGTGTGCACAGGTAAGAGGTCTGGATCTGGAAAGTATCTATAGTCATGAGCATCTTCTTTAGTTCTCATGAGCTGAGTTTTCCCAAGGTCATCATCCCACCTTCGAGTAGACTGAATTAATTCACCTCCGTTATCAGAAACTTTTATTTGCCTATCAATTTCATAATGTAACGCACGTCTTACTGCGCTGACTGAATTCATGTTTTTTAATTCAATTTTAACGCCGAGCTCTTCTTGATCTGGAGGCCTAATAGAAACATTAACATCACATCGCATCTGACCTTTTTCCATATCAGCATCCGAAAGGTCACCATAAATTAATATTTGCCTAAGTGAATTTAAATAAGCAAACGCTTCTTCTGGGGAATCAATTTCAGGCTCACTAACAATTTCCATTAGTGGAGTTCCGGCACGATTGAAATCAATAGTAGTACCACTTTCGGCATGAGTACTTTTTGCAACATCTTCCTCCAAATGAATTCTTGTCAAACCAACTACCTTATCAAGATTAATGATATCTTTCTGAAAATCCTTTGGATAGCAATGGTTATAAAGAGACACACCTCCACCCATACATAGAGGAAGATCAAATTGGCTAATCTGATAATTTTTTGGCATGTCAGGATAAAAATAATTTTTTCTATCCCACTTACTAACTGGAGGAGTTTCACACCCCAACATTAAACCAGCAAGAATCGTTCGCTCAATAGCTCCGCCATTTAATACGGGCAAAGCACCAGGTAATCCAAGACAAGTAGGGCATGTGTTTTCATTAGGTTCTGCTCCATATTCTACGGGGCATGGACAAAACATTTTACTTTCAGTTTTCAACTGAACGTGTACTTCAAGGCCTATTGTTGTGATGTAATTCAATTCAAAAAATAGTTGTATGTTATTTATTATTGATCAAGACGAATTCGACTCTCTCTTCTAACTAGGACACCTTCCTGGTTATCGTAAATAGATTCATCAATAATCTTTTCAACTGCCAACCCATCAAGCAACTTATTAACTTCCGGATCCGATGCAATGATTTGCATTTTTGGATGATTTATCAATCCCACATGATCTCCTTTTTCTATGAGCTCTGAAACTTCTGGGTCATTCACTAGATCTTTCAAGCCTTTAGTCCTCAAAACCCGAGATACTTTTGGCTTTTTGGATAATTTTTCACCTGCAGAGTCATCTTTTAAAGTAACAAGCAAATTCGATATTGCCCCTTTAGCACGAGCAGAAAGAGGGTCAATTTTACCAATAATATGACCTAAATGGTCTCTCTCTAATGCATAATTCCATCTTGCCCAAAAAGGTCTAGCTTCATTACTTGTACCAGGTTGCGCAGAAATTCCTGATTCAGTGTAATCTACAGAGAGTAAAGTTCCTGCAGTCCAAAGAGCGATGCCTAAAACTAAAATTAATGCACTTGCTGGAACTAAGCTTAACACCATGCCAACTGGACCTCGAAGGAATGGTTTTTTTTCTTTTTTTGTGAAGGGACTAATAATAAAAGCCCCAACAAGCAAACGTAAAAATAAATAGACGCAAAAAGAAGCAGTAATAGTGATTGAAAAAACCCATAAGGGTGAAGGCTCATCGATTACATGAGAAAGGATGCTCGGCAGTTGGGGATACAAAATGAAACCACAATAAGCACCTACAAACATACAACCCAAACCAAAGAACATTCCAATGACCCCTCTTAAAAAAGCTATCAATCCTATAAGTAAGGCTAAAGAAATAGATAATATTGTAAAATTAACAGGGAATGGAAGAGCTCCATTAAAAAGGTCGGATTCCATATGTTAATTTATTAATTAAATGCCAGTTCAACTTATTTGTTGCATTGCGCTTTGTGCCTCATGGCATGATCACAAATAACAAGTAATGCCATTGACTCAACCATCGGAACCGCACGAGGAAGAACACATGGGTCATGACGACCTCTTCCTTTAAGTTGAGTATCTTCACCGGAGTTACTAACCGTTTGCTGCTCAGTCATTATGGTTGCAGTAGGTTTGAATGCCACACGAAAGACTATATTCTCTCCATTAGAGATACCTCCTTGTACTCCACCAGAGCGATTGGTTTTTGTTCTTACTCTGTCACCATCCATATAGAATGAATCATTATGGTCTTTACCCGTCATCTCAATTCCTTTAAATCCAGAACCAATTTCAAAGCCTTTCGTGGCAGGAAGACTCATCATTGCTTTTGCTAAGTCAGCTTCTAGTTTATCAAAAACCGGGTCGCCAAGTCCAGTTGGAACCCCTTTCAAAACGCATTCAACAATGCCTCCCAATGAATTACCCTCAGACCTTGCGACTTTTATTAGGCTGATCATTTCCTCAGCAGCCTTATGATCTCCACATCTGACAATGTTTGATTCAACGTCTTCACGACTTAAATTTTCCAAATCAACATCAGCTTGAATATTTTGTACTGCTGAAACATGAGCTACTACCTCAAATGACTTACTGAATTGCTCCTTAATGACCTTTAAGGCTATTGCGCCAGACGCGACACGACCAATTGTTTCTCTAGCTGAAGATCTTCCTCCACCTTGCCAGTTCCTAATACCGTACTTGGATTGATAAGTAAAATCAGCATGCGAAGGTCGAAATTTCTCTGCCATTTCAGAATAAGCCTCTGGCCTCGCATCTTTATTACGGACTAAAACACATATGGGCGTACCTAGAGTTTTACCTTCGAATGTTCCAGAAAGTATCTCACATTCATCACTCTCATCTCTAGGAGTTACTATTTCACTTTGCCCTGGCCTCCTCCTATCGAGTTCCTGTTGAATGTCAGATTCAGAGATTTCTATACCAGGAGGGCAACCATCGATGACAACTCCAACCCCTCCACCATGAGATTCACCAAATGTTGTGATTCTAAAGTTATGACCAAAAGTGTTAGGCATTTGATAATAAAATAGCTCACTAAGCTATGCTTTCCAAATAATTACTGCTATATAGGTTCACATTCTTATGATTTTAACTATGAATAGAAATTATGATTAATTTTTTTTTACTCACTGCCTTATTATCAATAATTAGCGAAACCAAACCCAAAGTGAGTCCTGTTGCCACTTTCTCTATAATTGCAAGAGATCCTGACACAGGTGAAATCGGAGTCGCCGTACAAAGCAGAATAGTTGCAGTCGGTGCGGTTGTACCATGGGCACAGGCTGAAGTCGGGGCCGTCGCTACACAATCTTTTGCCAATGTAAATTACGGTTTGGAAGGTCTAAAATTGTTAAAGACAGGAAAAAAGCCAAAAGAAGTGGTCGAATTGCTTGTAGAAAAAGATGAAAAGAAACATTTCAGACAAGTCGGCGTATTGTCAGCAGACGGTCAATCATTTCATTACACAGGAAAAAACTGCATAGATTGGGCCGGCGGCATCACTAAAAAGGACTATAGCGTTCAAGGAAATATTTTAGAAAGCGGTGATGTCCTGAAGGCCATGTCTGAGAAATTTGAAACTAGTTACGGCAAGGGGCCACTCGGAGAAAGGTTAATATTGGCACTAAAAGCAGGACAAGAAGCAGGTGGAGATAAAAGAGGCCAGCAATCGGCTGCGCTGCTCATAGTGAGAAAAGGTTGGGGCTATGGTGGGAATAATGACAAATTTAGAGACTTGAGAGTAGATGAACACTCAAATCCTATCGATGAGCTACAGCGTGTTTATCTGAAGCACAGTGAACTGTTTCCTAGACCCAAAAAGTATGTCATTAAAAAATAAAACTGCACTTATTACAGGAGCTTCTAGCGGAATAGGTAAAGCATGCGCTTACGCCCTTAAGGAAGAAGGAATACGGCTAATCTTAACCGGAAGAAATAAGATTAAATTACAGGAATTGGCTAAAAAAATGGACGCCTCATTTATAGTAGCTGATCTACAGGATGACTCTGAAGTGGAAAAATTATTTAACGAAGCTGGAACGTCAATTGATATACTTGTTAATAACGCAGGAATTGCGCCGAGCGCTTCCATAATAGATGGAGATATTAGTTCATTTAAAGATCTATTGGAAGTCAATGTATTAGCATTAACTCATTGCTGCCAACTGGCATTGAAAAAATTCGATTCCATCTCAGGTGGGCAGATTGTTAATATTTCAAGTATGTCTGGACACAGGGTTCCTCCGAGCGGGGGGTTTTATGCCGCCACAAAGTTTGCGGTTAGAGCTGTTACTGAAGCACTAAGGTTTGAGTTAAAGGCTCAAAATAATAAAACAAGAGTAACTATGATTTCACCAGGTTTTGTGGACACCCCTCTTTTAGAAAAATACTTTGCAAGTGATCAGGAAAAACTGAAAAAACTACGACTAGAGTTAAAAATGCTAGACCCTAACGATATTGCTGAGACTCTAAAATTTATACTAAAAACTCCAAACCACGTGGAAATTGGTGACATCTTGTTAAGACCTCAAGATCAAAAAATTTAAAATAAATATCACAAAACAAATCCTAAAATTTGTTGCCGCCGTTTTAAAATCAATGCACGTCGCTTCAGAAGAATACAACAACGATTTTACATACAAATTTTCTTTGTGTTCAAATCACTTTAAACCACTAGCTAGAAAGGTACTGTTATCGAACGGGTTAACTGATGAATACTTCGATCAAATGACGTCATTATTAATTTGTTTAAATAAAAATGGACCTTTAATATTGAAGGATCTTGTTGAAGAAACAGCCCTACCATACCCAACACTAAGCAATTTAATTGATAGAGGCGAAGCTATAAAAGTTATTGAAAGGATTAAGAGTGTAAATGACGGAAGGGCGAGGACCATTCAACTAACCAAACATTGCGAACTTGAGATAATGCCCAAAATTCTAAAGGCTAAAGATCAAACAAATGAAGTTTTAACTTCAAACTTAAGCAATGTTGAGAAAAATGATTTTATAACATTACTTGGCAAAATTACAGATTCCTTAAAAACGAGCACTCAATACTAATTTGTTTCTTCGAAATAAAATTTGCCTAAAATATCACCAAGCTGGACAATTCCTTCAGTTGAAATAACCAGTTTCCTTTCCTGTGGAATAATATTATAAATCTTAACGTGAAATAGGTTCTCATCATCCATCACAATTTTTTCAACTTCTGAAATAACGTCAATCTTATTGACGCTTTTATCATCAGTTGGCGATTGTTGGCTCAAGTACCAATTCAGCTTCTCATTTTCCAAATCCTTTCGGCTTTGTTCAACAATTGATTTTATCCACCTAGAGGCATTAGTACGGTGTGGACCAAAAGACATATCATTTTCTCCAATGTGATAAAAAATTCCCTCTAGCCTTACTTCATTACCTTTCTCACGAATTTCGCTGATTGACTCTTTTACAAAATTGATGAATTTTTCATATAAATTTCGAGATTTTGCCATACTCCCTTCAGGGGTCCAATCTATAATTTGAGAGCCACTATGAGTAAACTTTGCAATCGCAAAATCTCCGATATCTTTTTTATCGAGAAATGATCCGAAGCTTAACTCAGGACCAAAGCTATCATAATAATTAACTACACCTAAAGGCTCCCACCCTTTCGAAACCTTATAACCTCCTCCAAGACTATATTTATAAGCAACACCTAGATTATCTTTTAGTAGTAATTCCTGATCTTTTCTTTTTGTAATATCTTGTGTGAAAGCCCTCTCCCCTTCCATGTTCCGGTGACCAGCCATAATAAATAATTTCACTGTATTATTTTTCGGATATGGCCATTCATTTAATTTTCTTAAGTCGTTTTCAGCTTGTCCCAATGAACTCAAATATGCGTTGGCATAATTGAGACCATGCTGTAACTGCCCCAAAGTACCGTAATGATAATGGAGGCCTACTCCACCACCTATCTCGACCCCGATCTGAGCTGTTGGAATATATTCCGCAAGTGAATCAGATTCAGTAACCTGCCTCTGACCTTTACTTATTGCATACATTCTTGGCCTAAGGTCCATTCCCCAAATTGTTTTAGTACACAATTCACCAATATAAAATTTTAGACTAGGCATCCCAAGATCCTCACGCCATCTTTTTAGAAATTTTTGAAGATTATCTCCATAATTGTTCATGTAGTATTCATTGAACATGTCGTTCTCACCTTGATGCCACATGAAACCCTCAAGTTCATATTCAATGTTTTTTTTCTTCAGTTCATTAAGTGCACTTTTAACTAAATTCAAAGCTAGAGGATACATCTTAAATCCCGATGGCTTATCAGGATTCCAATCACCTCCAAGGTGCGTACCTCCCGCGGCACATTTGATAATAGCCACTGGCTCATTAATTGAAGTAGACACTTTTCTTGCAAAACTAATCTCTGGACCAATCACATTATTGACTGGATTAAGGGATTCCCAATTGTCAGATTCGAATTTTCTCTCACGACCAATTGAATAATAAAACATGTTAGCTTCTTGCTTTTTTCCATATCCAACAAAAGGAGGGAAAGTATCTATCGCCTTAACATTGGAATCAGATCCAACCATGTTTGACTGGCCAGCAAAGATAAAAACTTTTAATTTCTTTTTGGCTTGAGAAGTATCTGTGAACAGTAGAATTGATACAACAATCAATAAGACTCTAAGACATTTATTCATATCCCAAAAAAACACTCTTTAATATGTTTTTACCAGTAATTTTACTTCACTGGGACAGAATGAATTAAAAAAGCATATTCCATCGCTAACTCACGATATTTATCATGCCTGCCGGAAGCGCCTCCATGACCTGAGTCAAAATTTGTTTTTAAAAGTAGAAGGTTATTATCCGTTTTTTTTGATCTTAATCGAGCAACCCATTTTGCTGGCTCCCAATACTGCACCTGTGAATCATTAAATCCTGTAGTCACTAAAATATTTGGATAATTGACAGATTTAATATTATCGTATGGGGAATAACTAAGCATATATTCAAAAACCTCTTTTACTGAAGGGTCTCCCCATTCATCAAATTCTGAAGTAGTCAGAGGAATTGACTGATCTAGCATTGTTGTTACACAATCCACCCAAGGAACGTCAGCAATAACCGAAGTAAAGAGTTCAGGCCTCTCATTAACAACAACTCCCATTAACAAGCCGCCAGCACTAGCACCACTGGCACATAATTTTTTATTAGAAGTATATTTGTTAGTTATTAAATACTCTGCGCAATCAATGAAATCATAAAATGTATTTTTTTTGTTCATTAATTTTCCCGCATCATACCAACTTCGACCCATTTCCTGACCCCCTCGAACATGAGCAATAGCATAAGCGAAACCCCTATCAAGAAGACTAATTCTAGTACTATTAAATGAAGGTTCACTATTATATCCATAAGCTCCATAAGCATAGAGAAGAAGAGGGAAACCTCCATCTTTACAAAATTTATCACTTTTATATATAACGGACATAGGAACCGTCGTGCCATCCCGTGATACAACCAAATGCCTTTCGGTTACATAGTCATTAGGATCATAATCACATAGAATTGTTTCCTTTTTGAGAGTACGTATTTCTTTTGTTCTTAAATTATATTCATATAAAGCTTCTGGAGTTTTGAGTGAACTAAATCCATATCGAACCCAATCTGTTTTTGATTCTAAATTAACATCTATCCAAGCAGTGTAAGTGGGCTCTCCAAAATCAATTTCATCAATTGTCTCGCCTTTCTGGTTAATGACTCTCAATTTTATGAGTCCATTCTCTTGGTCTTCTAAAACAATAAATTCCTGAAAAACCTCAAAATCGTTCAAGTATATACCCTCTCTATGAGGCAAAACTTCCTTCCATTTTGATCTTGATGTCTGCTTTTCTGTTGCAGACATAAGCCTGAAATTTTCTGCTTCAAAGTTGGTGCGAATATAAAAAAGGCCACCAACGTGATCAACATCATACTCAAGACCTCTGACTCTTTGATCAAATAATTTAAACTCAGAATTTGGTTCTGAGGAATCAATAAATCGGTATTCATCTGTCAATGTCTGACTCGATCCAATTATAACATATTTACCTGAACTCGAAGTATAAACATAACAGTAAAAAGTTTCGTCTTTTTCCTCATAAACGAGAACATCATTATCGGCTGAACAACCTAAACGATGTTTCCAAACTTGAAAACTTCTTAAAGTTTCTGGATCTTGTCGGGTATAAAAAAAAGTTTTATTATCAGAGCACCATGCATGACCTCCATCTATTGATTCGACTCGATCATTGAGTATTTTTCGATTTTTGATATCAAAAATCTGAATTGTTCTTAGACCTCTACCTTGAGTATCCGTAGAGAAAATAATTAGATTTTGATTAGGGCTAACGTCTCCTTGATCAAAATCAAAAAAATCATATCCAGCGGACATGGCAGGGACGTCAAAGAGTAACTCCTCATTATTAATTAGTTCATTTTTTCCTCTGCGGTAAAATTTCGCATATTCCGAACCCAGTTCGAATCTTGTGTAGTAGACAAAATCTTTCCAAGGAATAGGGCAAGAGGAGTCATCCTGCTTAATTCTATTTTTGATTTCTTCAAATAATTCAGCTTGAAGGTTTTTGGTACTATCGAGAATGAGTTTAGTATACTCATTTTCTTCTTCTAGATATTCTATAACCTGAGGGTCATCTCGATTATTCAACCAAAAATAAGGGTCAGCCCTAAGCACATCACCATAGTTATGAACATGGTCACGTCGTTTTGCTATTGGTTCAGGAGGCCCTCCAGATTCTGGCCCATTCATAAAAATAAGTAGCTAGAAAAGAGCATTTACCATTCACTCCCTAGACCATGTCGTTCGGCGAGTTCCATGAGCTCAGGTTTCATAGGCCACTCATCAGGCCTTAAACTTTCTACATGACGATTACTGGCACCTTTTAACATCATACATTCTGTATTATCACCAATTGAGGCTATCTCCTCAATCTCTTCATCACTAAATGGGCTGTTGATTTGTAACGAACCAAATTCCTTAACCAATTCCTCAATGGCTTTTGACTCCTCACCAGCTTCTTGAATAAAAGTTGGGACTACACTGCGAACTGGACCATGAGCCAAATTCCATAAGCAAGAAAAATGAAGTTCACTTAAATTATATTTAGATAATATTGGTCTCATTTTTTCAACTCTTTCTAGACCCCGCTCAACCCAACCAGTAGGCCTATAAGTACGGTGGTCTCCTTCTCGAAAATTGTGATTAGGTGTCATTGTACCATGAAAAATACCTCCATAATCAACAACCCTTGTTAAAATATTAATATCTGCTTTTTCTGCTGCTTTTAAACACAGTCTACCAGGCCACGGCTCAAGTGGATTAAGAATGATCATTGCCCAATCAATTAAGTTACCAAACTCTTCAAAGTTATAAATAAGATCAAGGGTAAATCCATTAGCAGGACCCGGGGCAATACCAAGCATGTCGGTCAATCCAAGTTCTTTCAATTCAGACATTGCTTCCCAGACTAAAGGATCTGAATATCCCCGCTCGTCAGGGTTATGAAGCATCACAAGATCAAATTTATCAGCCGAGCAATTCTCCAATGACTTCTCCGCCGCCATTTTTAAAAATGATAAATACTCCTTTGGCGATCTTAGAGAAGGGTCACTGAATCTTGGGTACCCTTTGGAACCTTGTCTTTTCCCCTCATAAATATCATGACCCAACATTCCAACCAAACAATAAGTATTACGATCAATTCCACGGAGAGCTTGCCCTAAAATCTGATCTGCTCTACCTACTCCATATACATCTGAAGTGACAAAAGTTCTGACCCCTGAGTCATATGCCAGTTGAATGAGTGATATAAAGCGCTCTTCACTGAGAGATTCACCAAAATGCATGAAACGGCCCCCGCTCCATGTACCAAATGCCGTATGTGTTAAATCCATGTTGATATTAAAGCAACTAAACTTGAAATATCCAGAATAAGGTGATCATGGGAATCAACTAATTGAACTATTATTGCCCGCAAACAGAAACTGCTATATGCCGCTTATGAGGTGCTCTACGATGCTCGAAGAGAAACAAGCCTTGCCATGTGCCTAGGACCATTTCACCATCCATTATTGGTACATTTTTATCAACATCAGTTAGACACATCCTTATATGAGATGGCATATCATCACTACCTTCATAAGTATGAACAAAATATGGAGTGTCTTCTGGAACTAAATGATCAAAAAAGGCATGAAGGTCAGTACGCGCAGAATAATCAGCGTTTTCCATAACAATTAAGGAACAACTAGTATGCCTTACAAAAACAGTGACAAGACCATTAGTGATACTACTCTTAGAAACGATAGAATTAACTTCTTGGGTTATCTCGTAAGTACCTTTTCCGCTGGTAGATATATTGAAACTATCAGTCAAAACATTCATTCTGAAATACAATATAGATAATTATCAGATCGCAAAAATATCGCACCGTCACTCATTGCGGGCGTTCCATGAAACTGACTATCATCACTTAATATCTTATTATGAGAGATAAGCTCAAATTTTTTATCAGCATTAAAAACAAAAGTACCTCCTCTCCTGCTTACCACATAAATCTTACCCCCGGCACAAACGGCTCCAGCATAAAAAGGCTTACCTTTCGATCCCTTACCTCTAGCATTCAACCGTTCACGAAACAACATCTCACCCGATAAAGCATCAGCGCAACACGCATAGCCAGTATCACTAGCCCAATAAAGTCGTCCATCAACAAGAACAGGAGTGGGAACATAAGAAGATTGGTTATCTTCCCAAATCATTGCCTCTTCAGATAACTCCCCTTTTTGTTTATCAATTTTCATAGCACATCGTCGCAAGCTTGGGTAACCTCCAAAAATATAAACTGTATCTTTTCCTATAACAGGACTGGGAGATACGTTGCCAGTGATATTAGTTTTGCCAAACCACCTTAATTTACCTGTCTCGGGATTCATGCCCCAAAGTTCACCTGGCACGGGCAACACAAGGTCAAACCTACTTTCTTTTGATTCCATTATCACCGGAGTGGCATAAGCCATTTCAAGACTGTCAGCTTGTGATTTCCACTTTTGTTCGCCATTTTTAGGATCCAATCCATATAAAGCTAGTGATTCCTCTGCAGCACTCACGATAAGAATATTATTAAAAAAAATAGGGCTCGCAGCTGAGCCCCATTTTCGGCTAGTAGAACCGGTACCAAGATTCTTTTGCCAGAGTTTTTTTCCATCGAGATTATAAGAATGAACTCCACTCTTTCCTAGATAAACAAAAAGCTTGTTAGAAGCCACTACAGGTGTATTTGATGCATATCCATGTTCGGTTAAAAACCCTCTGTATGGGTCCTCAGGCAAGCTGGCATCTACATCATCTTTCCATATTACATTTCCATTTTTTTTATCTATGCATAAAACATGCCTGACCAATTTAGAAGTATCTTGACTACCCTCTTTGACTCCAGAAAAACTCGTTATAAAAACTCTATTCCCAAAAATAACAGGACTTGAACTACCAGGGCCGGGTAATTTACATCTCCATAATATATTTTTCTTTTCATCCCAATCAATGGGCACTGGATTTTCACCAATACCTTGCCCGTTAGTTCCTCGAAAGCGCTTCCAATTTTCACCCATGCTAAAGGAAATCATTTTAACAGTTAAAAATAAAAAGGTGAAAAACGTAAACTTATTCATTTTGTTTTATTATTTATTTAATTGTGGAGAAGTGTCTTGAAACTGTGGGTCAGTCAAAGTTTTCAAAAATGCAACGATAGCTTTTTGATCCAATTCATTCAATTGAATTCCTTGAACTGGATGCTTAGCGAGGTTCGGATCTAAAGTTTCAGACCTATAAATACTAGAAGTGTAATGAGAAACAACTTCTTCCAACGTTTTGAATCTTCCATCATGCATGTAAGGGGAAGTAAGTTCAACGTTACGAAGCGATGGAGTTGAAAAAATACGATTTTCTTCGTTCCTTAATTTTTTTGGCTTTAAACCGTTATCATGAAATTCATTATCTGTGAAAAGAGCCCCGCCATGACAGTGAAAACAATCTGCACCAAAACTAGCTAACCTAGGCTCATACTCAGTCATAAATAATTCAAATCCCCTCTTCTCAATTTCTGTCATCTCCAATTTTCCTGACATCGCTCGATCAAATTTGGAATCATACGAAGTTAGTGTCAGAAGGTAATTTTCAAGAGCCAATCCAATTTTTTCTCCTGTAACTGCGTCATCATTAAATGCCATAGAAAATAAAGATTTGTATTTTTTATCTTTAGATATTTTATGCACAACAGTTTCAATCGAATTATCAAATTCTATATGATTAGTAATTGGTAATAGAGCCTGATCGCGAAGAGATGGAACTCGCCCATCCCAAGAGAACCTTTTTTTCCAAGCCAAATTAAAAAGAGGCATTGAATTCATTTTTCCTTCTCGACCATTAATGCCAATGCTTTGAGAAAAACCGTCAGTAAAAGCTTTGTCCTTCTCATGACAAGAAGCACACGATATAGATTCATCACGAGATAAAATAGGATCAAAAAAAAGTCTTTTTCCTAGCCTTACCCGACCTTGAATCAATGGATTATCAATTGGAAGATTTGGCACCGGAAACGTCCTTGACACCTTAAAAGGGAAAGGTTGATAGTCTTCTGGCAAATATAACGGTCTCTTCGTTGCATTTTTTAAACCTAGAACTTTTTCATAAAAAACATTATTAACACGGAATGATTCAACAAGGTTTGATTTTAATGAATCGATAATTGGATCCCCCTTTTTTGAATGCGTTGATTCCCCATCTTTATTAAAAACTAATGGTTGAGGAGATGACAGTAAGGAAGCTAAATCAAAATCGATTATAATTGAAGTGGGTGAACTATGATCTATTAACATTGGAACATTGATCAATGTTCGATTAGCACTCCTTGCTAAATGAAAGGAATAACCACTCCTTTTACTTTTTCCACGATAATGTCCTTCCAATGCTAGAAAAATATAACCTCCCTGCCAGCTCCAATGCAAATTATTGAGTGCAGGGTTTAAAGGATGCTTTGGCCCATATTTATTGGGATGAAACTTGTTTGTAGATTCATCAAGACCTATATGAAACCTAAAAGCCTTATAAATACCTTTTGATAAACCATTTATCATAAAGGTGTCGCGGCGCTTAAATGCGTCTATCCATATTATATTTTTGTTAGTATCTGTCCATGTCCCGTCCTCTCTTTGAAAAGAAAGGTCACTAATTAAATAACTAAGCCGGCTGACAGAAAAAACCTCACCGCCTAATTTTGAATATCTCAATGAATCTAGAAGTAGCGGCTTACCAGAAACATTATGCCTAAATTTTATATGTACCGGTGAAGGTATAACTGTACAAATACCGAGAAGGAATACTATTAATATGATTGTTCGCCTGCAGAACATTAACTAAATATAGGGCATATTCATTAAGCAAAGGTTATCAATAACTCTCGAAAAATTTACTCTTTAGGAATTCATTTTATCGCTTTTGCCTCAAAGACTTTGAGTGCCAGTAATCGTCTTTCCCAAATTTTTGGCCTTCTGCAAAACTCTTGTCAGGGCCACTGGACTGGATAGCGTATCCATCATTCGAAAAAAAATATCTATACTCTTTTCCCCAAGGATCTTCACGACTCTCTACACCGTTTAGCACGGAATTTATAGAGTCAGGTCCTGATGATGGCCACGAACCATTTTCGGCATAATAGGATTCGAGCGCCTTGCCAATTCTTGCCATCTGGTTTTCAACTCGCTTAACCTCTTTTCGTCCAGAGAAAAAAGGATATATGAAAATTGCAAAAATGAGAATTAATACAATACCTAAGGCAAGACGATTTACTATAGAGTTAATTCCACTTATTAAATTTTGTATCACTACTGAAATTATTTTAATTCGGACGTATCGGTTTAACCTCCGCTTCTTCAGTTCCAAGATTTGAAGAATCAGACTGATTAGGTTGTAAAACTTCTTCGGTATTAGTTTTTGGGTTAACTTGGTCACTACTCACAGGAGAAGATAAAGTCTCATCAGTAAGTTGTTTTTTTCTTATCCCATCGAGTGCTGAATCAACAACTTTCATGTAACCTCTATCCCCTCTGTAATACCAAACTGTTCTAAATATATTTGCATCATAGGCTGACATAACAATCTGACCCAGTAGAATACCTTTACCATTCATTGCTGATAAAACCCAAATAGGTTCATCACCAAATTCAAGACTTCTTAATTTATAATCGACATAATCAAAACCTATTTTTGCGGCACGCGCTTCCTTTATAAGCACTTGAAAAGCCTTAGTCGAATCAATCTTAATTTTATCTGAGGAAGCAAAACCTGTAGGCAAGTTATTGGGATAAAATTTTGTACTTTCTCCTTCATTAATTGATTTCTCGACACTCACACGAACAGTTCTCAGTCTAAACTGACTTCTTTCATCATTCACAACTACAGTCCACTCCCTTGGTTGGCTTTGACCCCTTAATCCACGCATTTCAACTATCTTATCAGCAAAATACTGCCCATATTGAGAGTTGATTTTTTGTAGTGCTGTATTAGCTGAAAGGCCGAGAGGGTCCTCCTCCTGAGCACTTGAAAGTGTCAAAACTAAAGGGAAAATTATAAGGGATATATGCTTTTGATAGATATTGAGTATCTTCATAATAATAAAAATACGTTGGTTTAAATAAGAATCTTAGCACTTATTTGAAAAAAAATACCAAAATTTAAGGTTAAATATTATTAAAAAAGCTACCACTTGTGCAACAGTTTGGGCAAACTGCTTAGTAAGTGCAGGAAAAAACTCTCAGCGGAACAATAGAAAGGGTCACCTTTCACAATGAAGAAAATGGCTATTGTGTACTAAGAGTCAGTATTAGTGATGCTCGTAAGACTCAAACAGTAGTCGGTAATTGTGCTGCTCCTAATGCGGGAGAAGAAATCGCAGCTCGAGGGGAGTGGATAGAAGATGATCAGTTCGGCTCACAGTTTAGAGCATCAGAAATAAGTACTTCTGAACCTGATAACCTTAAAGGTATTGAACGCTATCTTGGAAGCGGTCTTATAGACGGCATAGGCCCAACCTACGCTAAAAAGCTGGTAAATAAATTTGGCCCTGAAGTTTTTAATATCATTGATGATCGATCCAAAAGATTAGAAGAAGTAGAAGGTATCGGACCAAAAAGAAGAAAAGAGATAAAAAAATCTTGGGAAAAACAGAAATCCATAAGAAGGATCATGGTATTTCTTCACCAGCACGGTATTAGTACAGCACGAGCCGTTCGAATTTACAAAACATACGGCGACGAAAGCATTAAGAAACTTAAGAATAATCCATATAGATTATCTCATGATTTACATGGGGTAGGGTTTAAAACTGCGGATGCAATTGCGTCCAAGTTAGGCATAAATTTTGATGATTGGTCAAGAATTGAAGCCGGACTGCAATTTGCTCTTCAAACGGCAACTGGCAATGGACACTGTGCTTTACCAGAAACCGAACTCATTGAGTCAGCCACTGAACTTTTAGGCGTCGATCAAATCAAGATAGAAGATTGTCTAAAGAAAATAATTACCAAGAGTGAAGTAATTAGAGATGAAATAAAATCTGTCCCTATGATATTTCCTTCACAATTAATTACCTCTGAAAAAATAGTATCACAAAAGATCTTAAATCTAGCGTCAAAAAAACCAGATTATCCAAAATTTGAAATTGAAAAAGCATTGTCTTGGTGCCAAAAAAAAATCGGTTATCCATTAGCTGAGGGTCAACGAAAAGCCGTTGAATTAGCCCTAAGAGAAAGAGTCTTGATTATTACAGGGGGGCCTGGAGTTGGAAAAACAACAATTCTTCGCAGTGTACTAATGATTTTACGAGCCAAGAAGGTAGCTCCAATATTATGCGCACCCACTGGAAGGGCAGCCAAGAGAATGTCTGAAACCACTGGACTAGAGGCTTCAACGATCCACCGATTACTCGAATTTAAAGGTCACTCAGGAAAATTTGCTCATGATGAAAATAATCCTGTTGAAGGTGACCTTTTCATCGTCGACGAAGCATCTATGATTGACATTCAACTCATGTCATCATTTCTCAGAGCGTTACCAAAAAATGCTCATTTGATTTTAGTTGGTGATGTCGATCAATTACCTTCAGTGGGGCCTGGGAGTGTACTCTCAGACATGATTCAGAGCAACGAATTGCCAGTCGCAAGACTCAATGAAATATTTCGACAATCCTCAGAGAGTCGCATTATAACAGCTGCACACGAAATCAACGAAGGCATACTGCCAATAGAATTGTCCAAATCAGCCAGAAATAATCCTAACTCAGATTTCTTTTTCATCAGTTCCGACGAACCTGATAAAACAGCCGAAACAATCGCAAACATTGTCAGCCTTAGGATTCCAGAGAAATTAGGTTTGGACCCAGTTAATGATATCCAAGTTATAACACCAATGCATAGAGGGAGCTTGGGAACACAAGCACTAAACAGAAAACTTCAAGATTCATTGAACCCTGCAAGCGAATCAACGTTTGAAATTGAAAGGTTTGGAGCTCGGTACAGGGTAGGAGATAAAGTTATTCAAACAAGAAACAATTACGACAAAGAAACATTAAATGGAGACATTGGAAAAGTAATAGAGATCTCTACAGACCCTGGAAAAGTCATAATACAATTTAGCGGACAAAGAACTGTTTCATACGAACCTGGTGAGCTGGATGAAATCTCACCAGGTTTCGCTATTACAGTACACAAGTCCCAAGGAAGTGAATTTCCTTGTGTTGTTATACCTGTTAGCACACAACATTTTTTATTGCTGCAGAGAAACCTTCTTTACACAGCAATAACTAGAGGAAGTCAGGTAGTAGTACTAGTAGGCCAAAAAAAAGCCGCCGCTATGGCTGTTAAGAATATTGACACCAAGGAACGCTACCGTGGGCTTTTGCAAAGATTATCAGATTAAATTCAAAGTTGGTGAGATTGTGGCTGGATAACCACATCTCCAGTTACTAGGTGATCAGGACTCTCTATTACATTTATAATTGATGAAGCTGCATAAGAAGCTGGTATCATTTTGTCGCGAACAACATTCATATCTAATTCATCCCAAAAAGGGCTATCAACACCTCCAAAATAAAAGTAAGAAAAATGAATACCCTTTGAACGATATTCAAGCTCCATTGATTTCAGAAAACCAATTGCACCAAACTTACTTGCGCAATAAGCCGAGGCACCGCTCATCGGAGATCTGCCAAGAATTCCAGGCGTGTAAATGAAGCGCCCTCCACCAGATTTCGCCATCATTTCTCCAATTTTTTGAGCGATCAGAAAAGTTGCCCTCATGTTAGTATTAGTGACTCTTACAAAATCGAGATCTGTCATATCTTTAACTTTTTTAATGAGTCCAATACCGGCACAATGAACAAACACATCAATGCTTCCGAGTGACTCGATGCTGGTTTCAACAAGGTTAGAGACAAAAGCTGGAGATGTAAGATCACCTGCTAAGATTCCCGTAGATCCTTCTATTTGGTTCAATCTTGATTCATTTCTTCCAGTAATAAAAACTGGGTGTTTCCGAGAAATAAGAGCCTTTGCAACTTCTCTGCCAATTCCGCTTGAGGCTCCAGTGATTAAAACCTTTTTGGGTTCTGATTCGTTATCTACAGTAGACATAATAAATTTGAACGAACACTGAAATTATTTAGACTTGAAAATATATACCCTTAATCAGTCCCAAGAAATACCAGTCCCAATAGAAGAAGCTTGGGAATTTTTTTCAAAACCTGAAAATCTTAACGAAATTACTCCACCAGATTTGGAATTTCGTATCACTTCTGGAAAACCAGCACCCATGCACGAAGGTCAGATAGTGACTTACAAAATAAGGGTTGCTCCCATGATATGGAAAAGATGGGTTACTGAAATAAAAGCTGTCACAGAGGGAAAACAGTTTATTGATGAGCAACGAAGTGGCCCTTACAAATTTTGGCATCACTTGCATCAATTTGAATCAACCGAAAACGGTACACTTTTGAAAGACCAAGTTAATTACTCACTTCCTTTCGGGATCTTGGGTGATATTGCTCACGCTATATATGTAAAAAATAAATTACAAAAAATATTCAATTTTAGAAAAAAACTCCTATCAGAAAAGTTCGGGTGATTTTTTATTCAGCATCTTCATCCAACTTTTGAAACTTTTTTAGCCTAGACTTTAAAACTTTCATTCCAATTGTCTTAGATTTTTCAGGATGCAAAGTTAATAAATTTTCAATTAACTCCAGAGCCACATCAAAATGGGCTTGATCTACTTTACGATTAATTGCTGCAACTAAAGCATCCACACTATCATCAGCTCTAAAATTGACATCATCAATAAAGACCTCTCCAGAACCACCTTCAATAGCTCCAGTGACAAATCTAAAAAGTAATTTCGCTGAACGAACATTATCTGGAATTTCGACATCAGGTACCACTATTTCTTTCCACTCACCCAACTTACCACTGAATTTTTTAAACCCTGTACTTTCAACTTTTTGTTCATCTTCGTTGAACCATTCAATTAAATATTGTTGAATATAACCGTCTGTTCCTTGTTTCATTTGTTTCACAAAGAAAGTAAATTCATAGTTTAAAGCACTTAGTACATTTCCATCTATTGTTTTTATAATATGGGCTTCGCTAGGAGTCTTCCCTATGTTTTCAAGCTTAACGTATGCACTGTAAGATCCAGTATTTGCATCCGAATCTGACCTTAAAGGGGGTTGAATATTTGTAAAAACCCAATCTTCTGCATTATCATCCTGACCTTCTTCAAAACTGGCATTACTAATTATCGAAGAAACTTTTGGGGCATTTTCATTAGTATCAAACCCGTCAGCCAAAAGCATTCCAAGAAATACTGGACTCAGTAATAAAAAACAAACGTTGGACAAATACTTCTTCATTAATTTATTGAATGAATACGCTGCTATGAAATCAATCTAATTTACAGTTATTCTCATAAAACGAATTCTTGAACTATCATTATCGTTGAAATTAAATTGTAAACTAGCTCTAACTGTTTGCATTACATCACCCTCTGAAATTACCTGATAAACTACTTCGTCAGGAGCATACCTCCAATTAGAGAGGTCCTCTGAAACCTGAACTCTGACCTTGTAATCACCTAGAGATCTTAAAATTGTATATGTTAGGAATAGACTTTCATCATCTCTTGTTACCTGAGGGAGTAGATTATTCGGATCTTGATTAAGAGGATCTAGAGCGAAAATATACTCTAGAAGATTTGAAATTCCATCTTGGTCAGGGTCATCCATAATACCCGTTTGAGCTAGAAACTCTTCTCCAAATTGATCTACAGCCCATTTCCCATATACATCATTAATTTCGGGAGTAAAAATACTCCAACTATCATTAATACCCCAACTCATTATTTGAGCTTTGGAATCAACTATAATTAGAGAGGAGCCTAGCCCATCTGTTTCAGGGTACCATTCATCGTCATATTCAAAATCAAGAATTCCAGCAGAAATTGAAGACAATTCAATACGAATTCTTTCACCACCATTATCAAGCTTACCACTGTATTCACCAGATATATTCGGAGTTTCACCATTCTCTGAAACAAATACTTCAATATTTTTAACCACATAAACAGACTGACCCGGGTCAAGAGTCGATTCAGGAAATACATAATTAATTCCTTCCACAAAGCGTAGATTTCCAAGTGGAATTGTTTCCTCTCCAATATTCTCTAATTTAATGTATTCACCGTCTGCACCTGATAAAGGATTATACATTATTTCAGTTATTCTAAGACTCTGAATAATTTTTTGTTCTACAAAAAGGTCAGACTCGTTTGAATAGCCAGGAGTTGGTAATTGGAAAGACGTTAAAAAATTATTACCATCTAAAACCCTACCTCGAGATATATTATCTAATGAATTAGCATAATCAATCCGATCAATTTCATTTACATTGGCATCAAAAAGACCTATCTCATCCTGAATTTTGGAAAGAGAAAAGTTTAGATGTGGGGAGCCTTGATTTGAATTGTCGTCAGCAATATATTTAATGAAACCGTTCGCCTCGATATAACTTAATTGAGGAATAATGTATTTTTGTGGAAAATTATTAGGATTATCACTTAAAGACATCCCCCCAAGGTGAACTGGGTAATTATAATTATTATAGAGCTCTAAAAAATCATTATCAAAAACAACACCGCTACTTGATAACCATTCGTTGATTACCATACCTCCACTCGGGGCTATTGGAAGCTTTGAATTATTAGCCGAACCTGGAGTGGGTAGCATTAAAGCAAATTTACCATACCTTCCATATCTTCCAATGGATTTGTCTGTGAGCTGACTACCAAACTCAATACTATCAATGATTTTTCCTCCGTTTTGAGGTGATTCAAAAAGAGAAATTGATTCACCATCACGATCTAAACCAAAACCAATATGCAGGCCAGTTGTGCCATCAGGGTCATTGGCATATATCGTAAAAAATTGATTCGGCCCAATGACTGTTCCAGCTGGAAACTGAAAGCCCGAACTAATATCATTATCCTGAGAAATAACCATGCCAGAAAGAGCTTTGGTAAAATCACTATCATTCCATAATTCGATGTAATCAGGAAAAGTTCCCTCATGAGTGAATGATCCTTGATTATCTGCAAGGATCTCGTTGATGACTAATCTTGAAGCATCATTATCAACGACCCAAGTTTTTGACCTTGTCGAATTTTCCTGCCATTTTCCGGCAGAATTTTTACCTAAGACTTCAACAAATTGAGGACCTTCTGTTAGTTGCTCAAGTTCTATCGGCTGATCAATTTTCACAGGCTCTGACCACTCTTGATTATTTAATCTCCAACGATACTCAGTAGTAAAACTGGCGTTATCTTGGATGCCCGAAATACCAGGAATATAAACACTAATTTGTGCATTATTTTTCCGAGTTATTGAATTAGGCTCTCCACTAATTGAGGCACCAAAAGGAATATTCCAACCCATATCGAGACCATTGATACCTGATCCAGCGGCGGGTGATCCATTACTAATTGAAAAGTTTAAATCATAAAATAAAGGGTCACTTGCAATATTCCCTTGGCCGAGGTCTAAGCTTTCTTTTGGAAGAATATTTTTTTCGGCAATTATTTCTGGATCATTTTCTTGTCCTTCTGAAAATTGATGTGCAAATAAAGGTGCATCTAAATCAAATATATTGCCACGAACAGAAACTTTCCGACCTGGAACAACTCCCTCTCTTAAAGGCTCATCAAAACTAATTGAAGCAACCCCGACCCTAGCAACGGTATTATTCTCGAATATTGCATCACTGTTATTTTTAAGAAGTAATGCATGGTCAACATCATAGAAAAGGTTCCTAATCACAGTGAGGTGAGCATCACCATCTGTAGCAATAGCCGCCGCACTACTTTCTCTGTCAGGATCATCTTTGTGGACATTAAAAAATTTATTTCCTTCAATGTGCGCATCAATTCCATCAAAATCCAAACAATCATCTGTGCTACCAAAAAAAGTATTATTGATAACATAAATAATCGGCCCAGGCCTTCTCCCGCCAGAAAAATCAATTATATCATTATAACCAGAAGATGTACCAAAAGAATTTCCAGAAAGGTTAAAGAAATCATCACCATCAAGATTCTCACCGTGTATAACTTCTTCACCAGAAGTAGAAGGAAAATTGCAATTAATGACATTTACTTGAGGGTGACTTAGTTCAAGTATTGTTTTATCCGTCCCTGTCCAGGTTACTTCTTCTAGATGAAGCCTAGAACTCAATATATTAATGGATTGGTCACCGTCATCAGATCTATCTTGTATGAAATTTGATAATTTATTACTTTCTAATGTTTCCTCAAAATATATTCCTTCCCAACCTCTTGAGGAATTAGGCTGACTAGTAAATGTAATCGGGTTAAGATCTGCTCCTTCAGCTATTAGCTTTCCTTTCACGGTCAGTCTTGAGCCCTCTGAAAAATAAACAGTTACACCTGGTTCAATAATTAAGGTAAAGCCTGAGGGAACTTCATAATCTTTATTAATAAGATATGGACTAGCTTCAAGACTCCAGGTCACATCTTCTTCAATTGGCTGAACCAAACTAGTTTCCTCAGTATCATACCAAATTGGCACTAAATCAGAACCTATAACTTTACCTTCAGAATCAAATGCTTCAACGGTGACTTGATTAACTCCAGGTGACATTAAAGGAACGGGGCCAAGTCCTAATAATTCTAAATCGAAACTAATATCTCTACTGCTAGGACTTCTTTGATGGATTTCTACAGCAACAACGTTATTTCCATTTTTCAGAGATTCTGAGCTAATGTTGAAATTTTGAAAAGTTGCATTCCTTACAGTATCCGTAGCCAAGCTCAAATAATTGGAATCAAGTTCTAAATTTTCTCGAACCAGCTCAATGCCGTTTAGATAAACCGCAGCTCCGTCATCATAAAGCAATTCAAGTCTAAGGCTTGCAAATCTGTCAGTGTCAACTACATCAAAACTCTTCCTGAAATAAGTAGTAATATACTTATTATCAGGGTCGTCTCCAAAAGAGAGCGTAGTCACTTCTCCCCTGTCACCATAGCCCATTTTAGTTATGGCTTCTTTCCAACTAGAATCATCAAAGTCAGAATGACGCCATTCTATACCCTGATCACTGCCGTCATCTAAATATTTCCATTCAGAACCAGCAGAAAAAACCACCTGAGATTCTGCCAAATCTCCATCCCATGTACCATCTCTCCTATTGAGTGGAACCGACATACCATTAACTCTTATTTCGGTAGTAAGCTTTGCATCAAAGGTCCCCTCTAAACCTGTTAAACCTTGGTCAGTTGTTCTAGCAAAACTATTAGAACTCGATAGTGAGCTTTGTGCTGTAAAATCTCCTGATATTTGAGAAAGAATGTATGCCCTGCGGTCATCCATAAAACTTATAACATCACTCAAAACGTCACTATCTTCAGGGAGCCAGTTTAAAAAGTTTTCGACAAGACTATCAAATTTATCTTTAGAAAAAACCGTATTCAAAAGGTCTTCAAGATTTTCATAATAGAGCCTCAGAACTTTTGGCTCATTAAAAAACTCATTCAACTGCGGCATCGTTTGACCTCCGAAATTCGTAATTGCAGGGAACATAGAATCATCAGGATCCGTGTCCGTATCACCAAGTCCAAAAATTGTATCAAAATCATGCGGAATTAGTTTGAACCGCTTATCTTCTAACCCACTATACAATTTGTAATCATCATCTGTTCCATTAGATAAATTAGTTTCTCTACTGAGCACGATAGTCATAAAAGCAAACCACCGGGTCCATTGCTCAACATCTACAACTTCAGAAACACCTTGAAAATATTCATCGCTTGAAGTGTTATTCATAACTCTCATGAAACGATGCAAGTCGGACCAATCGTCTAATGATTCATTCGATCCTTTTGACCAGCCGTCAGAACGATAACGATTAGAATCTGGCCCTAGTGCCTCGGTTGACCTGATAGACCATTTCACATCAGGACGAGCCTTAGAATAAATATTACCTCCTGAGTCATTTGGGTAATGGTCATCCGCCCACTGACCATCAATAGCTTCAACATGGAGATACGAACCATATCGACGTTCATTATCGTTATCATTTGCTCTATTAACCCCATTATACCTCAACTGAACAGGTCTTGCTGATGCAGCTTCAATTCCTGATAAACTCGCTAAACGAGATCCTAAAAGTTGAAGATAAATATATTGGCTATTTAAATTAATTTTGGTTGTTCCGTTCAAAGGGTTATCGCGTGGAATATTAAGGCGATTATTCCGTGGATTTCTCGTCCTACTTCCAGCCCCCCGAACCCGAACACCACATTGGTATCGTATATCGTAGTCTTTACCCTGCCTAACTATTAGAGTTGCATTCTTCTGCGCATCACTAGAACTATTGAAATTACGAAAACGAAAATCTCTATCCTCACTGGCTGTCATAACCATTCTATAAACTGGCTGGGAGCCAGAAAAATTCTCATCATCGAATTGAAATAACGCGTTAGGACCCTCTCCACTTTCTCCAATGTTTGGCCATCTTCTAACTGAATCACCAGCGGTTGATTTGATATAAAATTCAATCACAGTTTCATTATCTTGAGCTGGGACTAAAGCACTAAAAATACCATCACCTGCTTTAAGGTCTCCATTAGTACCTTGATCTTGCATTATGGACTCAATAAAATCACCGGGATCTAAAGTTGAAACCCTCCAATATAAGTTTGCTCCTAAAATAAAATCTTCGACTCCCCTTAATTTAGTACTTACAACTACTTCTTGCCCAGAGCGAGGTACAGGAGGGTTATGTTTTACATTCAAAATTAGAGGAGCATTAAGTGTTAATGAGTTATTGTTTTTACTTCCTGGTGTGGGTGAATTTCCAGGGAACCAATTCTGGCCATGCTTGTTAGAAACATTAATGTTCGCTAATTGCAATGATGCTCCGCCCCCATCAGTTGGTGTACTCCATTTCCACCCGGTCTCATCTCTGAGCACACTCGGATCGTCTTCACTCGCTCTAATAGCCCAATCCCCTTGATCAGAGTACGTCACATCATCAACTTCATCACCTAGCGCGTCTTTAATTCTTATTCTTTCTCCTCTGTTGCTTAACTGTCCTTCCCAAGGCCCAATTAAATTATCAAGAACACCATAGGTAGATACAAATTTTTCAGGATTTGCTGCAATCACGTAATACTCACCAGGAAGAATACTTACTTCTGGAAATTTAAAATTAATCCCAGAACTAAAACTCCAACCTTTCAAAGGTACAGGGCCAGAACCAAGATTGTGCAATTCAATAAATTCCTCAGAAGGGTCACCTGATGACGGGTTGTACATAATTTCGCTAATAATTACTGTATTGTCCGGGCCTCCTACCTCTAGTTCCACGATAGCTATGTTGGAGACTTTACCATTAGCTATAGAATTATATTTGAAAAAATCTTTTCCTGAAAAACCTTCTGCAGGAGTGTAATCAAAAGATCCGTCAGCATTCAGATTAAGCGTGCCCTGTCCTAAATATTCAACTAAGTTTGCCTCAGCCGAATTACCTTCAATGTCACGGTCATTAGAGAGGACTCCTTTGTGAGATGGAATACTAATAGATTGACCTATCAGAACAAAAAAATCGTCATTTTTAGCAACTGGGGCATCATCTACATCAATTATATAAATCTGACATTGAACTGGATTTGAGTTTTGATAACCATCGTTAAGAGCAAACTCAAAAACATCAAATCCACTATAGTCAGCCTCAGGTGTATATACAAAGCTTCCATCCTTGGAAAGAGAAAGTAATCCATGCTGTGGTTCGCTAATCAGAACTACACTCAAATCATCGAGCTCAGAGTCTGTGCTTTTTGAAATCAAACCAAATTCATCATCTCTCTGTAAAACGGAATCCTCGTAAACTACATATCGTTTAATCTTCGCTATTGGGGGTGAATTTACTCTGATCGTTACGTTGGCGGGATCAGACGTAAATTCACCATCTGACACTTCATAATTGAATTTTACTAAACCAGAAAAACCTGGCTCTGGCACAAAATTCACCGTGCCATCTTCTTCTTCGATCAATTGTCCAGATTCAGTTCCAGATAAAATATTAACATTCAGTTCGTCTCCGTCAGGATCAAAATCGTTTTCAATCAATGATGAAATATTTATAGAAAATTCACTATCCAAAGGGGTTAAATAATTATCGTCAGTCGCAACAGGAGGATCATTCAAAGGTAATACATTAATAGTTGCGGTCACATAAGGTGCTTCACCTAATATATCAGCAACCCGATAAGTAAACTGATCCTGACCAGAAAAATTTTTATTTGGTATGTAAATAAAAGACCCATCTTCTGAGAAACTAAGTAAACCATTTTGGGGATCAGAATTTAATATTGCGTAAATATCGACACCATCGGGGTCATAATCATTCTCAAGGACACCGTCTCCATCATCAACTTGGAGAAAATTATCCTCTAAAACTTGAAATTCTTCTCCAAAAGATATTGGTAGATCATTCGGACCAGATTCAACCACGATAAGTACTTTACCATTATCTGTAAACTCACCATCTGACACAGTGTACTCGAAAGTGTCATTTCCCTCGTAATTTAAATTCGGCACATAGCTGAAGCTACCATCTTGATTCAATTCAAGTTTCCCATGTTCTGGTGGAGCAAGTAGGGAAACTTTTAAATTATCATTTTCTGCGTCTATGTCGTTGGTTAAAATTGAAGACCCTTTACTGAGAGTCGCAGTTAAACGCATATCAAAACCTAAGTCAGAGCTCGTAATACTAGTTTGATGAACTTCGACTGCAACAATGTTGTCTCCATCGGTTAATACTGTGGGGTCCACCTCAAATTCAAAGTAAGTCAACTCATTATCTTCTCCAACAACCTCTATAGATACATCTTCGAACCCTGCATCAGGAACTAAGTTTGAACGAACCACCTCCTCTCCATTAATGTAAACAGCAGCTCCATCATCTCTAAGCAAGCCTATTTGGAGCGACTCAATCCTCTCGAGATCATCTACTTCAAACCAATGCCTAAAGTAAGTGGTAATATATTTCTCATCATCGTTATCACCATAACTTATGATAGTTGAAACATTGTCATCTCCATAACCAAACTTAGCACCTCCAACGCTCCACGAATCATCATTGTAATCAATTTCTTTCCATGTATTTCCCAAGTCTGAACCATTATCTAAATAAAGCCAATCAGATCCCGTACTAACTAAATCAACATTTGATGATTTAAAATACATTAACTCGAAGCTATCAATCGCCCAAGATGCATCATCTCCCCCTTGCCAACCCGAACCACTAGCAAATATCTCAATTGATAAAGAATCTGAACTATGAGGAATATCTTTCAAAATTGGCTCATTTCTTAAATCATATGCTGAGTCAAGAGAACTAGGCCCAGAGGAAAATCCTAAGTCTACCGTTCTGGCTATTTCAACACCATCGGATGGAATATAACTCTGAGAGTTGGGTGATCCGCTATTACTAAAGCTATGAGAAAAAACAGTGACTCCATCAATGGATACTGAAAAAACATCACCTTCCCAAGAATCAATTATAGCAAGAACAAAACCCAATGAAATTCTATCGTGTGGAGGGAGGTTATCTATGGTTATATTTGTTGATTCTGCAGGGTTACCAGAGGTGCTATTTCTAAGAAACCGTTCATCAAAACCATTAAGTGAAGAAAATCGCCCCGTTGATTCAATTTCAACATTACCTGAAAACTCAAAACTAACACCACTATCAAAGTCTTCTTCCAATATCAGTTGAGGCTGCGAATTTGACAGCTGTGAAACTTGCAAAGTGGTATTTTCGATAATCAAAAAATTGTCGTCTAATGCTACTGGAGGATCATTAACAGGGAGCACTTGAACTTCTACTTTTGAAGGAAAAGAAAAATCCTCACCATCTGAAGCTACATAACTGAATACGTCCGTACCACTGAAATTTTCTTCTGGGGTATAATTAAAACTCCCATCTAAATTAATGATTACTGATCCATTCGCGGGTTGCGTTCCGACTGAGTACTTTAGTAACTGAGATTCAGCGTCAGAACCAGTCAGCTCAAGAGATGACTCTAATGTGATATCCAAACTTTGATCCTCGGTAATGGAAAATAGGCGATCAGATATTTGAGGAAGATCATTCACAGATTCCACATTTATAGTCACCAAAGCTGAATCACTCCGCCCCTCACTGTCAACTATACGATATGAGAATTGATCGACTCCAAAAAAATCAATTTCTGGTAAGTATGTAAACGTTCCATCGTCACTCATTGATAAGGTACCGTGAGAAGGATTACCTTCTATCTCTGTAACTGATGTCGGCTCATCAACAACATCATTTTCGAGAACCCCCGAACGTGATCCACCTCCAGAATAATTAATAGCTATATCATCAAACCAAACGTCTGTGAGCTCATTACCCGAATTAGCACGATTGTTGTAAACACCAAAATCAATAGTGTGAGCACCGGCATCTAGTGAGACTTGGGTTTTAAAAGTTTGCCATCCAGTATCGGACTGACCCTCTCCCGATAACCTATTAATTTCATCACCTTCATCCCCGATAAAGTTACCATCAACAGCGAATATTACAGCGCCGTACTCATCTTCCTCATAGTTTTCAGAAACCACTAGTCGGTACTTAAAACTAATCTCTAATTCCGAGCTTTCATCAAGGCTAATACTATTTCTCCAAGACCCTGCAGAGGTTACAGGACCAAAAAACCAGCCACCTCCAACTTGAATGTACGCAGCATTCGTTCCATCCACACCAACCCCTTGCCCAATATTTCCATTTGCATTGTTGGGCGCAGTGGTAGCAAAAGGACCATTAAATGGATCGTCAACATAACCAAAGGAGTTTAATCCACTATCACCGTTTGATAGTGGTGATATATTTAAATCCAATCCAACGTCACTACTCGCGTTTCCAGCTTGGTGTAATTCTACAGCAATTTGATTATCCCCGACAATCAGCAAACCCTCTAAATCAACTCGTGCAGATATGTAATTAGCCTCATCATTCACTCCGGCAATCGCAGGAGTTAGTGTAGTGACATTTCCTTCTGGAATTGCTGGGGAACGAAAAACCTCTTCTTCATTGATATAAACAATGATTCCATCATCTGCTAAATAATTAATTTCCCAATCTGAGAATTGCGCTTCTTTATCATCAAGTGAAAACTTATTTCTAAACAAGTAAGTGGTAACTAAGTTTTCTCCGTTATCCGCCTCATCAATTCCAAAGAGTTCATTATCAAGACCAGGGAATGCATCGATAGTACCTGACTGAATAGGAATGGGAGCAACAAACCATGGTCCTACATTCGAGGAATCAATATCGAAGTCATAATCAATCCAAATGTTACCAGATGCATCGGTTGGATAATCCTCTGAGTCCCCGTTTTCATTTTCTAAGCGATCTAAAATCTGCCAATCACCTTCAATGAAACCTGGTGCAATTTCCTCATCGAAAGAAACCTCTAGAACAGGTCCAGTGCCTGTCCTTAGTTCAGAATCTTCTGATATCTGATAATTATCATCAAAAGCCTCGGACTGGGCTTCCAATAACTTAAAGGGATAAGCATAAAAAGAGAAAAAAATAACGGTTAAAATAGGCTTATAATATTTATAGAGCATCTCTGGAATATGAGAGGGTTAAGGAGGGACTATTATAATCTAACTATTTTGTAACAAATTCAATTCCAAGAATAGAAAAGATCAATTATGAACGAGTGATGAACGAGACTTAATGACATCAATTGCCCATTTTGCATGCTCTTTAATCAACTCACTCTCTTCATCTATAACTTTTCTAAGGTGAGGGATATCCTTCTCTTTTCCAGAATTTCCTATCGCTATACAAACATTTCTAAGAAAGCGCTCTCGACCTAATCTTTTAACGGGCGACTTTCGAAATAAACTCATAAAATCGTTCTCATTTAACCCAAGAAATTGAATTAACGGCATGCCTACAAATTCCCTTGTAGCAAATTTTGCCTCTTTTGACGCTTTGGCAAAACGATTCCATGGGCAAACCTCAAGACAGTCATCACAACCAAATACCCTATCTCCTATGGATTCTCTAAATTCCAATGGAATAGAACCTTTGTGTTCAATAGTAAAATATGAAATGCATCTCCTAGGATCCATTTTATTGGGAGCCGTGATTGCATCTGTAGGACAACAATCAATGCATTTAGTGCAAGTCCCACACCTATTGGACATAGGTTGGTCAGGATTTAGATTAAGAGTTGTAACCAACTCAGCTAGAAAAAACCAAGTGCCTAATTTTGGATGAATTTGAACAGTGCTCTTGCCATTCCAACCAACACCAGCATCTGTAGCAAAATCACGTTCAAGAATTGGTCCATAATCAACATAAAATCTTTGCTCTCCTCCTAATTCCTCTAGAGCCTTGGCAAAATTCTTTAACTTTTTATCTATAACGTTATGATAATCATTTCCCCAAGCATATTTCGCAAACCTTCCAACTCCAGATTTATTCAAATCAACTTTCTCTAATGGAAAATAATTTAAAGCAAGAACAATAACTGTAGAGGCTCCCTCAACTAGGAGACGAGGGTCTTTTCTTCTCTCAGGATTATTCTCCATCCATTCCATGTCTCCGTTCTTATCTTCATTCAACCATTTTTGAAATTCTTGGGCATGCGTCGCTTCCTTAGCTTTGGTAAACCTACAGTCATCAAAACCAAGATCTTTGGCGATCAGCTTAACTTTTTCCTCAAGCTCCATCGCCATATAATATTAGCCTCTTTTAGCGAACCAGAGCCTTGCCGTTTCAGAAATACCAAAAGAGACCTCTTCTATACTTAATCCATCTGTAGGTATTCGCTCATCAGAACATTCACTGTACTTTTTATGCCTTTGATCTAAAAGAGATAATATCGTTTTTCTAGGATCATTAGTTTTAAGTAAAGGCCTATCATTATTTCTAGAAACTCTTTCAAGTATTGAATCCACACCAGCATCCAACCAAAAGACAATTCCAATTTTTCGAAGGCGTTCAATATTATCACCACTACTCACAATGCCTCCTCCAGTAGCAATTACCATTCTTTCTCGTCCCTCAAGTTCACCCAAGACCTGAGATTCTAACTTTCTGAATTCACTTTCTCCTTCATCTGTAAATATTTCATTAATAGACTTAAAAGCATTTTTTTCTATTAGTTCATCAGTATCTAGGAATTCAAACCCCAAATTATTAGCCAACCTATTAGCAATAGTTGTTTTACCGCTGCCCATAAAACCTATCAGCAATATATTCATTGGAGTATGACGAAAATGCTCAATCATTTCTACTAATTTAGTACCATAGACAAAACGTGCAACGAATCGCACAACATGCAACATTGACGAAAGCCTACGATTCGCGACTTTTAATAAGAATTTAATGGAAACTGTAATAATAGAAACAGGAAATCAGCAAGGAATTAGAGAATCTGTTTCTTTAGCGGTAGATCACCTTGAAAAAGGATCTATCGTCGCCCTTCCTACAGAAACAGTTTATGGTTTAGCAGCGAATGCTTTGGATGCCAAAGCCTGCGCAAAAATATTTGAGGCCAAGGAGAGACCAGAATTTGACCCCTTAATAGTTCATGTATCAGGTGAAAAAATGCTCAGAACAATCGCCGATATTCCTGAACAAATTGAAGCTACTCTAGCTTCTTTAATCAATGAATTCTGGCCAGGAGCACTCACTTTTATTTTACCGAAAAAAGAAATTGTTCCAGAAATTGTTACTTCGGGATTAGACACAGTTGCCGTCAGAAGATCAAAGAATCCAATCTTTGCAGAAATAATAAATACATTCGAACTACCAATAGCCGCTCCAAGCGCTAATCGGTTTGGTAGTATCTCACCTACCTCCGCTAATGCCGTTCTATCTGAGCTTTCAGGTAAAGTTCCATTAATAATTGATGGAGGAGCATGTTCTGAAGGCGTAGAGTCGACTATCATTAAAATAGAATCAATTACAGGTAGAAAAAAGCCAAGCATTCAGATCCTTCGACCAGGACCTGTAACTCCAGAAATGCTTAAAAAATTTGGTAAGATAGAAAAAAACCCTAAATCAAAAACAAGATCAAAAGAACCAACATCTCCAGGACAACTAGATTCGCACTACGCTCCAATAACACCTTTGAGAATAGTTAGTTCTCCAGATACTTTCACGCCTGAACCGTCCAAAAAATATGCACTGCTTAGCTATAGAGGGCAAAAAAAAGATGGTTATCTTGAACTATGTGAATGGGTACAAATTGAAACTCTTAGTCCGGGTTCAGGCAAGCTGCCTGAAGCCGCAGTAAGGTTCTTTTTTGCTCTTAGAAAACTAGATCAATTGGGAGTCGATGAAATCATTTCAGAACCTATTCCCGAGAGAGGGATAGGCCTTGCCATCATGGATCGGCTTAAACGAGCAAGTCATAAATACAGCTAAAAGTAAATTTAGGGTTTTTATAATGTCACTCTTAAGATCCATGGCAACAGTGAGCGGATTTACCGCTCTAAGCAGAATACTTGGATTCGTTAGAGATATCTTTATGGGATATTTTCTAGGAACCGGTCATGCCGCAGATGCTTTTTTTGCCGCATTTAAATTCCCAAACATATTTAGAAGAATTTTCGGAGAGGGTGCATTTAACTCTGCTTTTGTTCCATTATTTAGTAAGGAATTAACATCAAAAGGACAAAAAGAGGCAATTCGTTTTGCCAGTCAAACTTTCTCTATTTTAACAATTGTTCTTCTTTTGATGACCGTCATAGCAATTCCATTGATGAGCTGGATAACAATGGTACACGCACCTGGTTTCAAAGCTGCAAAAACTTTACAAGCGGATAAAAATTTCTTAGGCGAGGCAACTCCCTTCAACATTAAAATCAAAGGGTCAAAAAATATCTACTTTCTCATTAACGATAAGAAAAATATAGAAATAAATGACTTGGTTGTAACCGGAAAAAATCAGGAAAAATTAATCTTATTTAATGAATTAAAATGGGTAAACGAAGAAGGAAAATGGATAAAAAAATTAGCTTTACCAAAGGAAAACAACTTCACACACGTCAAAGGCAGGGCAATCATAAAATCATCTGAGGATGTCGATACAAGTTTAAAGATTTATAGGAATCATCCTGATACATTTAGCCTCACTGTTACACTATCCAAAATAACATTCATTTATCTCCTCTGCATGGCATTAGTTGCTCATCTTAGCGGAGTATTAAATACAGTGAAAATTTTCGGGATGCCGGCCGCGGCTCCAATTCTACTAAATATGACCTTTTTGATAGGGTTACTTGTTTTTTCTGGAGTTTCTGGAATTAAGGGAGACTCAGTAAAATACGCAAACGTTGCAGCATGGTGCGTTTTTATTGCAGGGTTTTTACAATTAGGAGCTCTATACTTGACCTGTCTTCGAAAGGGGCTTCGCATCAAATTATGCAAGCCTAAAATCAGCCCACAAATTAAGAAACTTTTTCTTCTTATGGGACCCGGGGTTTTGGCGGCAGGAATACAGCAAATCAATCTTCTTGTAGGAAGTGTTATAGCCTCTTTTAGAGAAGGTGCTATTTCGTACTTATATTACTCTGAAAGAGTTTATCAACTACCATTAGGAATCATAGGAGTTGGACTCGGTGTTATACTCTTACCAGAAGTCACAAAAAGATTAAGGAGAGGCGATGAAAACGGAGCAATTAAAAGTATGAATAGAGGAGTAGAGCTTGCAATGCTCTTGACTATTCCAGCATCGGTTGCACTCATTCTGATTCCCTATCCAATAATTTCCACTCTTTTTCAACATGGAGCTTTTACAAAGGAAGATGCAACATTGACTGCATTTGCATTAGCTGGATTTGCATTAGGCATACCCGGATACGTGCTAGTTAAAGTTTTACAACCTGGATACTTTGCTAGAGAAAATACAAAAACTCCAATGCTTATAGCAGGGGTAACGGTTATTGTGAATATCGTTTTTTCACTTATTCTATTTGGACCACTTGGTCACATTGGCATTGCGATTTCAACAAGTATATCGGCTTGGGTTAATGTAACTCTACTGATGTACGGCTTAAAAAATTTCTGGAAACCTGACAACAGATTAAAATCCCGATTACCTCGCATCCTAATGGCAAGTTTAATCATGGGATTATCAATAGGGATTATAAATCAATATTTAGAGGGAATGTTTGGCCAGGGATTTTGGCTAAGGATAACCGGCTTATTAATCTTATTAGTCTCCGGAACTGCGATTTATTTTTTTGCAGTCATTAAGTTGAAGGCTTCAAGTCTAAAAGAACTTAAGGAGGAATTCAGAAAATCATGATTCTACCTATTTCCCCTAAAACTTAAACAACACATGAATTAATCTGATTCCTCTCTTTACATTACGTTCACTTTTCACTTGGTTTACGAGGTGAGCCTGAAGGTCATTAAATCGATCAAAGAAATAACTAACTGGGGTTTGTCTCAGCCAGTTATACTTGTGCCCACGATGGGCGCTTTACACGATGGGCATCGAAAACTCATAAGAGAGGGTAATGCTATTAAAGGCAATAAAGGGACACTAATAGTTTCGATTTATCTAAATCCCATTCAATTCAATGACCCTAAGGATCTTGATAAGTATCCTCGTACATTTGATACAGACTATAAAGTTTGTGAAGAAGAAGGTGCTGACTTAATATTTGCTCCATCAGATGCAGAAATGTATCTTAACTCATCCTCCGTAAAAGTAAGTGAAAACAAGCTCGCCAGAGAACTCTGTGGCTCAAAACGACCAGGACATTTCGATGGCGTATGCACTGTAGTGACAAAGCTTTTTAATTTAATTAAACCCAAAATCGCAATCTTTGGGAAAAAAGATTATCAACAACTATCCATCATTCGGCAACTCGTTACCGACCTAAACTATTCAATAGAAATTATAGCTATTGAAACTCAAAGAGAACAGAGCGGCTTAGCGATGAGCTCAAGAAATGAGCAGCTTAATGAAATAGAAAAAGAAAAATCTTCAGTGATTTATGAGGCCCTAGAAGCCATGGCAAAAAGTGGAGAATCTAAATCTAAAAATCTCATAAGATTAGGTAAATCCATCATAGATAAGGAGTCTCAAATAATCGAAATTGATTACTTGGAAGTAGTAGACAGGTCTAATATGGCAAAATTGGAGATTATAGATCGCCCTGCTTTGGTCGCGATTGCGGTTTTCATTGGAAAAACACGATTAATTGATAACATTGAGATCAATTTTGAGTAATATTATTACCAATTTAATAATATAAATTCCGGCGATATTTTTATAGCTAATCAATAAAACACTTTAATGATCGAGTATGATTACGTAGTCGTGGGAACCGGAGTTTCTGGTCTAAGTTTCGCTTTAAGAGCAGCGAAACATGGAAGAGTTGCAGTAATCACCAAAAGAAAATCTGAAAACTCCAATACTTCTTGGGCTCAAGGTGGGATATGCTGCGTCGCCGATAAAGAAGATTCATTCGAATCACATATCGCTGATACGATTGGGGCAGGAGCTGGACTCTGTAATAAAGAAGTGGTTCGCAAGATCGTCGAATCAGCACCTGATGCTATTGAGGATATGGTCAATCTTGGGGTAGAATTTGACAAAACCTCAACCGGAGAATTTGAGTTAGGAAAAGAAGGCGGTCACACTCAAAGAAGAATACTTCATTCAAAAGATACAACTGGGAAAGAAATATCAGAAAATTTAATTAGCTCTGCCAAAAAATCTGAACAAATTGATATATTTGAGCATCATTTTGCAATTGATGTTATCACAAAAGAGAAGTTAGGCATTAAAGAAAATAACGAAGTAGTTGGAATCTATGTGCTAGATGAAACTAAAGCTAAAATTTTAACCTTCAGAACTAAAAACGTAATTCTTAGTACTGGAGGATGCGGAAGGGTTTACTTATACACGACAAATCCTGACATCGCCACAGGTGACGGGTTAGCAATGGCTTACAGAGCAGGAGCAGAAATAGCAAATATGGAATTTATCCAATTTCATCCTACTTGCTTATATCATCATGAACTAAAAAACTTTCTCATTTCAGAGGCCGTCCGAGGAGAAGGGGGCAAACTAATAGGTAAAAACGGTAAGGAGTTCATGCATTATTATGATGTACGTGGATCTCTTGCCCCTAGAGACATAGTAGCCAGGGCTATAGATCATGAGATTAAAAGGACTGGTGAACCGTGTGTTTACGTTGACATAAGCCATAAATCTAAAGAGTACATTGCAGGTCGTTTTCCAAATATTTACAAAACTTGTTTGTCTGTAAATATTGATCCCTCCAATGACCCCATACCTGTTGTGCCTGCTGCGCACTATCAGTGCGGTGGAGTCAAAACATCTATAGATGGTCAGACTTCAATTAAAGGACTATATGCAATTGGAGAAGTTGCCTGTACTGGCCTTCATGGAGCTAATAGACTAGCCTCAAATTCTCTTCTCGAGGGCGCAGTGATGGCAGCGCGAGCAGCAGAACATATGACCCTCCAAAATAAAGAGGAGAAACAAAAATTTGAGGATTTAATGATTCCTGATTGGACCAGTGGTGAAGCCGAAGATGTAGACGAATTAGTAGTAATTTATCACAACTGGGATGAGATTAGGCGTTTAATGTGGGATTATGTATCAATAGTTAGAACAAATAAAAGATTAAAAAGAGCAGCGACGAGATTACAAAATTTAAGTAAAGAGGTGCAAGAGTTTTACTGGAATTTTAAAATTTGTAGTGAACTTCTAGAATTAAGAAATCTTGTTGAGACAGCTTCACTAATTGTTCGATGCGCTCAAAGAAGAGAAGAGAGCCGAGGATTACATTACACTCTCGACTTCCCTGATATTGATGATAGCAAAATTGTAAATGACACTTTCATAAGTTTACAAAAACATTAACTATAATTCTATAGATTATAGATCGTAATCAGAAGAAGGATCCATACCTTGACCAAACTGCATATCATACAATCTCTTGTACACTAAAGAATTATTTAATAGCTCTTGATGACCTCCAATAGAAGTTACTCTTCCATTTTCCATAACAACTATTTTATCAGCGCTTAAAATTGTTGAGAGCCTATGAGCAATAGCAATCGTTGTCTTTCCATTTGAAAGTTTTTTAATCGCTTCTTGGATTACTTTTTCTGATCGAGAATCAAGGGCCGAAGTAGCTTCATCTAACAACAAAATTGGAGCATCTCTTAGAATTGCCCTCGCAATACTAATTCTTTGTTTTTGTCCACCAGAGAGTTTATCACCTTTGTCTCCTACGACACTCTGATATCCATTTGCTTGAGCCTCAATAAATTCATGAGCATGAGCCATCTTGGCGGCTTCAATGACCTCTTCATCAGTAGCATCTAATTGACCATATCTAATATTTTCCATTATAGTATCATGAAAAAGAAATGTACTCTGATTAACTACTCCAATATTATCACGTAATGAGGACTGACTAATATTTCGAATGTCTGTTCCATCAATTTTTATAATGCCTTTAGTGGGATCATAAAAGCGTAGAATAAGAGAAAATAATGTACTTTTCCCAGCTCCACTCTCTCCAACTAATGCATAATTTTTACCAGCCTCAACGGTGAAATTGATACCCTCAACAGCGTATGATTCATTATCGTAAGAGTGACTTACCTCCTCAAAAAATATCTCACCGTTACATTCATTCATCTCAACGGCTTTTTGTTGATCAGTGACAGATGGCGCTCTATCCATCATCTTAAAGACTTTTGCTGTAGCCGCTAGAGACTTTTGTAATAAGACCGAAATTCTGCTCATTGTTTTAGCTGGAGGATACAGAAGCACGAGACCGGCATTAAGGGCTAGGAACTTTCCTGGGCCACCTGAACCAGGGAAAAATGAGCAATAGACGAGTGCCGCCCCTACTCCAAAAGACGCAACAACTTCAACGAGTGGACTGACAATCTCCATAGCTTTTCGCCAACGCATGATAAAAGTCATCATTTTTGAATTAGCCAACACAAACTTATCGACTTCATACTCTTCTCTGGAATGACTCTTAACAACCTGAATTCCAGAAATAGCTTCCTGCATTACGACCATCATTTTTTCAGCCTGCTCTTCTTCTTTGCCTCCAGATTTCCTAACTCTTTTACTAGCTAGAATAACTGGCAAAATGCATAGTGGAAAAAGCACGAGAGCGCAAAGAGCAAACTTCCAGTCAATATAAAATATTGCAGCGACTGCAGAAACAATTGCTATAGGTTGCTTCACAATATCACTTGAGGCAGTTGTTAACGTTTCCTGAGCAAGTCTTGTCTGATTAAAAACAGTCTGCATGATCTCACCCCCCTTTCTCTGGTTAAAATAGTCTAGAGATTGCCCCATTAACCTACGGTACAATTTTATTCTTATATCACTAAGAATTCGCAAACTGCACCACAACATATAATAAGCATTTAAATAACCACACAAACCTCGTGCCACCATGATTGTTGGTATAAGAAGAGCAACTAAAAGTATTTCGGTATTGAATACAGATACCGATTCTGAGTTTTTCTGAAGAACTTTTTCAACTATTTTAAAAGAGTCCTTAGCTTGTTCAAAATCTACATTTGGCACTTTAGATTTAATTTTTTCAAAATCATCCAAGCTTTTACTGGAACCAAATACCACATTAGTGACATTATTTATAACCAACACCATTACCCCGTTTACAACCCCATAAAGAGCACCAAATATAATACCAAATGCAAACCTCCATTTATATGGTTTGAGGTAACTCGCCAATCGTTTGTAAAGAACCATCATTGATCCTTCAGCCAAATCGGTCATTTCCTGATTTGATTTTTTATTCATGAACTTGGCTTCCACAGCCAATGCTCTGAACCGTTAGCACGTTTCCCGCAATTAGTCGATGAATCCAAAGTATTTACAATTTAAGAAATCCTAAGCATGTATGATAAGATTACATCAAGACAAAACAATAAATAGGTATTAATCTGATGTTTATAGCCTTATTTAATGATCTTATTAAACTCATATATGAGTGAAAATTTAAATTGTATGAATATTACTCTCCTAAAAACTCAAGAGTCTTTGAAAGCAATTAAATTAATTTTACTGGGACAGTTTTTGATTTTTTTTAATATTTCAACACAAGCTCAAGAAATAAAAAGAACCTCCATTTTTGATCAATGGGATAAAAATAAGGATGGAGAGTTACAACTCGAAGAGCTTCCAACAAACGCTAAGCCTAATTTCAAAAAGGCAGACCAGAATAATGACGGAGCAGTTTCTAGAAAAGAAGATGAACTCTTCCGCTCAAACTCAAGAAAATCTAGAAGGATAAATCGAAACGAGAAAACTCGAGACCATAGTGAACATTTAAAGATTGAGACTAATATTTTTTATGCGGAAAATAAGAATTTACGACAAAGCCTTGATTTAATCATTCCCAAAAAAAGAACGAGTAAAAAGCTCCCTGTGATTGTTTATATTCACGGCGGTGCATGGAAAGCGGGTAACAAAGAACAAGGGTTAATACATCTGATTCCTTATGTGGAATCAGGTAATTACATAGGCGCAAGCATCGGCTACAGATTATCCTCAGAATCCAAATGGCCTAATCAAATATATGATTGCAAGGCAGCCGTACGATGGATCAGGGGGCACGCCAAGCAGTATGGTATAGATGCTGATAGAATTGGAGCAATGGGTCATTCTGCAGGAGGTCATCTGGTATCAATGTTAGGAACTAGCTCCGGAATTAAAGCCCTTGAGGGGTCATTAGGAAATTACGAAAAACACTCCAGCAATGTAAATTGTGTAGTGAATTTCTTTGGTCCATCTGCATTTCTTGAGATGTCAAAATTTCCAAGTAAAATCGATCATGATGCTGCAGAATCGCCTGAGTCTCAACTTATTGGGGGCGCTCTACCTGAAAATAAAAAAAATGCAAAATTAGCTTCACCCATTTATCATGTGAGCAAAGGTGATATCCCTTTTATGCACATACACGGAACAAATGATCAGCTCGTTCCTTATAATCAATCTGTAATATTTAACAAAAAACTTTTAAAAGAAGGTTGTGAATCTGTTTTGATCACCATTGAAAATGGAGGTCATGGAGGTTTTAAAAATGAAAAAATAAAAATACTAACTAAAAAATTTTTTGATAAACATCTTCGGAATTTTAGCTTAGAAATTAAAGAACAAACATTAAAGCAATTCAATTCTTCTGATTAGCTTATCTTTCTTAAAATGCACAAAGGATCCAGAGCAAAAGGGAATCGCAAACATTCCCACAGCAAAGATTATAGTAAAACCGGTAAGAGAAAAGCTTCACGCGAAGATGAGCTTCTAACCATCTTGAAACTCAAAAAAGATCCAATAGTTCTAATTTTGGATCACGTCCAAGATCCTCACAATTTGGGCGCATGCCTGCGAACTGCTGACGGCGCCGGCTGTTCGGCAGTAATCGCTCCCAAGGATCGTTCTTCTCCACTAAATGAAACGGTTAGAAGAATTGCATGCGGGGCTGCAGAATCGATTCCATACATCCAGGTTACCAATCTTGCGAGAACAATGAAAATTATGAAAGATGAAGGCTTTTGGTTAGTTGGAACCTCAGATAACGCGGACCAATCAATTTATGAAATAGATTTGAAAGGAAAAGTAGGAATCATCATGGGAGCAGAGGGGAAAGGATTACGCAGGCTAACGGAAGAGAAATGTGATTTTCTTGGCAAGCTGCCTATGATGGGATCCGTGGAATGCCTTAATGTATCGGTTGCCACAGGAATTACCTTATATGAAGCGGTCCGACAGAGAAATCCGTAATCTATCTAAAGGAATTTAAGACAAAACGCTATTTTTTTCGCCTAAAAATATAGGCTGAACAGCACATTACTAATTCATTATTAATGGTTTACAATAAAAAAACATCAAATAATCGCTACAATCTGTATAATTTCTCAAAAAATGAAAAAGAATAGAAGTATTGTGATTTTAAGTTGTTTTTATGCAATAAAATAGCTATTAATACCTTTTTAATAATTTTATAAATCCCTGTCACCCCTCAGCAATTCATAACCGCCATGTGGAATACACTTACTATCTTCTCAATTTTATTTGTAATAGGAGCAGCTTCAATACGCTTCGTAACAACCAAAGACTTAAAGCATGAAAGTATTGCTCTTGAGTTAACGAGTAAGAACGCAGAGCGCGCCAATGATCATCAAAAAGAAATTAAAGAGAAAACAAATGACGCTGAAACTAAGACTAAAGAAATTGATGCTGCAGCGGCAACTCAAGAGGGAGAAGAAGCAAAGCAAAAAAATGAAGAGTCAGACAAAACGGCAAAAAAAGGAACTCTAGAGGGCCAACTCAAAGTAGCGCAAGACAAGTTAGATAAGCTTAACAAGGACTTAGCAGAAATTGGAGAAATCGAGGACCTTGTTGAAAAAAGCCAAAACCTTCAAGCTGAAATGGCAGCTGTTCAGCAAGAAATTGCAATCACTAAGGAAAATTACAAAAATGCGGTTACTAAGAGAGAAGCAACTGACAGTACGATCGCTGATTTCCGAGACAAAGTCTCTCGTCAACGAGCAGGTCAGATGATTGAAGTTAACGCCAAGATTGCACAGACTTTTGATAACTGGGGATTTGTGGTAATTAACGCAGGTGGAAACCAAGGCATCAATGCGAAAGTCAAACTTGACGTAAAGAGGGAAGATAAAATCATTGGTAAGCTTACCATTACCAATCTGGAGCCTAATGTTAGCGTTTGCGATGTTTCTTCCTTAAGCGATGGTGAAAAAATTGCTGTTGGCGACTCCGTAGTACTTAGCGCCGAGAGTAAGTGGGATCCCACTAAAAAGCCTATTGTTGAAATAGTACCAGCTGCAGCAACTCCTGCACTAGCGCCAGAGCAAACAACTACTGAGGAACCTGCAGACGACGATCCGTTCGGGCTCGGTGGTGATAATAAAGAGCCTGAAGAGCCTAAAACTGAAGAAGATCCATTTGGTCTTTAATAATAGAAGATTCAATAAATCAAATAAACCAATTTAGAATTAGATACCCCTCAAACTAAAATTATTTCATGAAAATTAAAATTCCACTGATCCTTGCTGCCTTAGCAATTCTTATTTCAGTCATCTTCGGCGTGCAAAACCGCGGTGAGCTAAAAACAAACAGACTTAAGAGAATAGGTCTTAACGATGCTATTACGACAACTCTTAATGAAATCACTCAGACTGACACGCCTGCTCTACTTGCATCTTACGAAGCGCTATATGTTGAAGAAACAAGATTAGCAGATTCAAAGGCAAGAACTGATGGACATAATGTGAACATCAAAAGACTCGATAATGAGATCACAGGACTTAATACAAAAAAAGCGCCTGTCGATAAGGAAATTGCCAAAGCTGAAGAAGCTGTTAAAGAAGTTAATAAGCGCTTTCCTGGAACAACATTGCAAACTATTGCACCTAAACTTAAGGAATTAGAAAATGATTTAGAGAGCGCAAAGCAAGATCTTGCGACTAAACAAGCCGAACTTGAAGTAGTTAGTAAAAAAGTTGCTGCTAACGAAGTTAGAATTGGAAAAGCTGAAAAAGTTCAGGCTGACAGACTAACAAGTATTGAAAGAAACTCTTCAGAGGGTGTTATCACGGCAGTTAATAAAGACTGGGGTTTCGTACTTGTTAATATTGGAAAAGATCAAGGAGTTCAAGGTGATTCAGAGCTTATCGTCAAGCGCGATGGCATCAGAATTGGAAACCTTAATGTTGTTTCCATTCAACCCGGAATCACTGTAGCAGATATCAATCAAAAAGGTCTTAGCGGATCCGTTGAACCAGGCGACAGAGTGATCTTCCAGAATTTAGGTGAGTAAGATCTTTAAATATTTTAAATGACCACAACAAATATTTTGAAATTAATTATAAGTGCATTTTCAGCATTTATAATAATCATTGGATTTTGTGGATGTGATGCAACTGAAGTCGGCAATTGGAATGGCTCAGGCGCCGATAGCGGACTTAGTAATCTACCTCAAGCCCGGCACGAAGCTTGGGAAAGTAATGCGAGATACGGAAACTTACCACAGTCTCGATAGTATCTTAAAATAGCCTTTGAAATCTGTTAAAAAAAAGCACACCACAAAGGTATGCTTTTTAAATATATAATTTAACAACCTAGACAGTCATAATTTCTTTTTCTTTACTGTCTACATGCTGATCAATCTCTTTAACAAATTTATCAGTTATAGACTGAATTTCTTTTTCCATATCCCTCTGATCGTCTTCAGTGATTGAGCTATCTGATTTGAGATTTTTTATTCCATCCATACCGTTTTTACGAGCTGATCTTACTCTAACTCTACCCTCCTCGGCCATTTGTTTTACCATCTTAACTAAATCTTTTCTCCTCTCTTCCGATAACTCAGGGATAGGTAAGCGAATAGCTTTACCATCCACAGAAGGGTTGATGCCGAGCTTTGATTCCTTTAACCCTCGCTCAATATCCTGTACCGTCGATGGGTCAAATGGTGACACTAGTAGCATTCTTGGATCCGGAGAGGATATGACCGCAAGTTGTTTGAGTTTCATATTGGACCCATAGGATTGTACATGAATATCAATATTTTCCACTAGCGCTGGAGAGGCTTTACCAGTTCTGATACTGGAAAATTCGTGCAGTGAGTATTCTACGGCTTTTTTCATAGCCTCTTCAGTTTCAGGTATCAAAGTTTCAGCATTCATTTCTTTTAAAAGGTTAAATGTTTTCTATAAGATCTAATAAATTATTCAGAATGTACGAGGGTGCCAATAGTCTCTCCTATCAGGGCTTTATGAATATTATCAGGACCACTAATATCAAATACAATAATGGGTTTCGAATTATCCATACACAAGCTAAATGCTGTAGAATCAAGAATCTTTAATCGTTTTTCTAGGCAATCCTGAAAAGTTACCGTGTCGTACCTCTTAGCATTTTTGTTCTCATTTGGATCAGAATCATAGACCCCATCAACCTTTGTTGCTTTTAATATTGCGTCAGCTCCAATCTCACTCGCTCTAAGAGCAGCAGTGGTGTCAGTTGAAAAAAATGGATTGCCAGTTCCTGCTCCGAAAATAACAACCCTTCCAAGCTCAAGATGCCTCATAGCTTTTCTACGGATAAAGGGCTCCGCTACATTTTTCATTTCAATTGCTGTCTGAACTCTCGTTGGAACCTCCATATCCTCAAGCATACTTTGAAGAGCTAATGAATTCATCACAGTTGCCAACATACCCATGTAATCAGCCGTTGCTCTCTCCATCCCTCTATTACTAGCGCTTATCCCCCTCCAGAAATTTCCTCCTCCTACGACCAGTCCAATTTCAATTCCTGCCTGATGAGCACGCTTGATTTGTTTTGCAACGGCTTCAACAATTTCAGGAGATATATTATCCTCGCTTCCAGGCTCTCTTAGCGCTTCTCCACTTAGTTTGAGAATAACACGTTTAAATTTGTTTCTTTCAGTTTGATCAGTCATTAAAAAAAAATTATAAACTATTAGAAAACAATAGTATAAATAAATTGGAAAGAATTTTATTAATTTTTGATACCTAAAAACTCTCCTGGGTTAATTTTTTTTCCAGACGTGTAAGACGATAGAGTCATCTTTTTTCTTCCTGATGGCTGTATTTTAGATAATTGTATTGAACCTTCACCACAACTTATAACCAGACTATTAGAATTAACTGATATTATTTTTCCTGCCTCTTCATCAAAATTTTCACTAATTAACACCTCAGGAAAAATTTTCACCAATTGACCATCTGGAAAGTACGTAAACGTACCTGGCCAAGGGTAAAATGCTCTAATTTTTCTCTCAATATATTCTGCAGCATGTTTCCATTCAATTTCTCCTTCTGAGCGGGAAAGTTTAGATACGTGTGAAGATTGAGTGTGATCTTGTTTTTTTCTAGGAGCTTCATTCCGTGATAATAATTTTAAAGAATCAACTAACAAGTCTGGCCCAAGTGAGGCCAGGCGATCATGCAAAGAACCCCCAGTTTCATCTTTTCTAATCTTTAATTTTTCTGACTTTAAAATATCACCATCATCAAGACCTTCCCCAATATACATCACCGTCATCCCTGTGAACTCTTCACCATTTAGTATCGCTGCTTGTATCGGCGCGGCTCCACGATAAGAAGGCAATAATGATGCATGTAAATTTATACATGATACATTAGGTATTTTAAGTACTGATTTTGGTAAGATTTGACCATATGCAACAACAACCAAAACATCAGGGTTAGCTTTACTCAAAATTTCTAAAGCGTATTGATCTTTAATTCTATCAGGCTGAAATACAGGAATTGAATGCTTTTCTGCAAACTCTTTTATAATTGATGCTTTTAATTCACCCTTTCTACCAAAAGGCCTATCTGGCTGAGTAAACACTGAAACAACATCATGCTCTTTAGAATTATGTAAGGCCTCTAAAGAAGGGAGACCAATGTCACCAGTACCCAGAAAAACTATTTTCACAGTGAACTAATAAATTTCATCTGAGCTATCTTGCCAAACTTTTAAAGAAGTTACCGTATATATGATGTCTTGAAGAACTTTAATCGGAGTCTGCTGAGCATTAATATTAGTTAAGATTTCTGGTGAGTAATGATCAAGCAGTTGTTTCGTCTCACTTTCATACTGCATGATTCTATTTTTTATCACATCGTCAGATGCATCATCCAATCTATTTTCTTTGATTGATCGCTTTCTAATCCTCCTCATTAACTCGTCTCGGTCAGGGCATGAAAGATGAAATACTTGGACGACATCGCAATGCTCATCAACCAACTTCGCTTGTTCAACATTCCGTGGAATTCCATCAAGAACAAGGAAATCAATATCAGGCTTGAAAGCACTCGAAGTCACTTTTGCTTCAACCGCTGCTCTCCAAAGCCTTACAGTTACATCATCGGGAACTAATTCACCCTGACTCGAATATTTAACGAAATCTTGCCCTATATCGGTTCTAGTATCTAATGATCTAAACACATCACCACAAGCACAATGATAGAACCTAGGAATCTTTCCAAGTATCCTACCTTGAGTTCCTTTACCACTTCCAGGAGCTCCAAAAATTAAAAACGTTTGGTATTTCCCTGATTCTGTTGCTGTTTCTAAAGACATAAAAAAATATTAAATATATTATTTATTAATAAAAGAACTTATTTAAAACGAAATACTAAAGAGATTCAGACCCCCAAAATAATATTGCGCAAGTAATTATCAGAACTCCATATAGGATACCTACACCAGAAAGGCATTTCCACCTGAATCTTGATTTCGTAACAAAGTCAATGTGATCTCGCATGAGATAGGGCATTCCTATCCAAAAAAATGAAAAAAATATCCAAATATAACAAATTGTTGAAAGCAAAAGGCGTGACACGGGTTCTTTAAGAAACGCAACGTCAAGTATTGGGCATACGAGTAATAAAAGGAAAATACCTAAAGCCCTCACAGCTAAAAATTCGTCAACCCAGACAATAAACGCAACACATCCTATCACTATTCCCCAACTTATCGGAACTTCCCATTTTTGAAATTCACCTAAGTCCACTTTATTGACTAACCAAAATGCCCAGATACAGCATATAATTATAAGCACGACCCCAATGGGTTTATTCCTGGGAAAATCTTTTAATAAGTCGATGACTTTTTGCTCCTTAAATAAAGCGATGGCATGGCTAGATATGAGATATAATCCTAATAAGACCCCTACAACCTGTAAGCTTAAAAATTCTGTATATATTTGTCGGGTCATATAATTAATCTAAAATTGGCACACCATATAACACATGGCCAGTAGTCCTATCAATCTCAACATCAAACAATTTACCCTTTAACCTACTAGGGTTACCATCAAAAATTACGATTCTATTAGTTCTCGTTCGTCCACTTAATTTGTCTTTTCTACGCTTACTTGGACCTTCACAAAGAACTTGTTGTCTGGTACCCACTAGAGCTTGATTTTTTTCACTGCCGATTTGATCTATAAGGCCTATAAGGTCCTGATTTCTTTCAACTTTTACGTGTTCTGGTAGTTGTAAAGAATCATCCATTTCAGCAGCAGGTGTCCCCCTTCTCTTGGAATATCGAAAAACATATGCATTATCAAACCTTACTTTTTCGCAAAGCGCTCTAGTCTCTGCATATTCAGTATCTCCTTCACCTGGAAAACCAACGATAATGTCAGTGGATACAGCAATGTCAGAACGAACTTCCCGCATCCGTTCTATTAACTCAACAAATTTTGCTGCCTTGTAAGGTCGGCGCATAGCTTTCAGAACTTTATCAGAACCAGACTGCAGAGGAAAATGAACATGTTCAGCCAATTCTTGAATGTACCCAAACGCATCAATCAGATCTTGTTTATAACCAACGGGGTGAGGTGAAATAAACCTCACACGTTCGACACCGCTGACTTTCGCAACACTTTCTAACAATTGAACAAAAGGACTCTTTCCACCAACTACAGGAAATTCGTGGCGCCCATAAAGGTTTACAATTTGACCTAATAAAGTCACTTCTCTTATGCCCGCATCAGCTAACCTCTTTACTTCATCTACAATTTCAATAATTGGTCTAGCTCTCTCTTTTCCTCTAGTATAGGGAACAATACAAAATGAGCACTTCATGTTACAACCCTGCATGATAGAAACAAAAGCTGTCACTGCCCCCTCAGCAGCAGCACCATCTCTAATTGTGTTCTGAGAATTCTCTTCTTCATCAGTATCAACAATAGATGTTCTTAAATCATCCATTCTTGCCTCAGTCCTTGCACTAAATATTTCTTCTACATATTCGGCTACTCTATGATATTTTTGAGTACCAATTACAAGATCTGCTCCGCGCCCTAAAAGCTCTTTTCCCCTACTCTGTGCCATGCACCCCATGAAGCCATATACTATATGGGGACATGTTTTTCTAAGGTGCTGTATAGATCCCATTTTATTAAGTGCCTTCTGCTCAGCCTGATCACGAACAGAGCAAGTATTTATTAAAATGACGTCAGCTTCTGCCTGTTCAGTTGTCATTAAATAACCTTTTCCTTGAAGCATCTCTGCAACCTGTAATGAATCTCTTTGATTCATCTGGCATCCGTAGGTTTTTATATGAACTTTAGGCATGATGGCCAAAATTGGTATTTAAAGGGATGAAAACTATAAACTGAGTGAGGATCTAAGAAAGTAGTTTTAATTACTTATTGAATCAAAAAATAAATCATTTTTTTGAAGTTAATTTAATTTTTTAATTGCGAATTATTCTAATAAAAAAGACCCTATCATAATGTTCCAACCTCTTTTCAAATTTCCATTAATTTTAACTGGGTTTGCTTGCCTTTCTCAGCTTTCCTATTCTAATGAATATAAAACCGTAAAGGATATTTTTTATTATGATTCAGCACCTAATCAATATGCTAAAGAGCGCTGTAATCTAGATATATATTACCCCACAAAATCCAGTAATTTTGCTTCTATAGTATGGTTTCATGGAGGGGGGCTTAGAGGAGGAGAAAAAAGCATTCCAAAATCTCTTAAGTCAAAAGGAATTGCTGTTATTGCAGTTAATTACAGGTTGTTCCCAAAGGCAAAGTGCCCTGAATATATTATGGATGGAGCTGCTGCTGTGGCGTGGACATTTAAAAATGTAGAAAAATATGGAGGATCACCCAAAAAGATATTTATCTCAGGCCATTCTGCTGGTGGTTATTTATCAAGCATGATCGGCTTAGATAAAAGTTATTTAAAAGAACATAAAATTGATGCGAATCATATAGCAGGACTAATACCGCTAAGCGGCCATACAATTACACATTTTACTCCAAGAGAAGAAAAAAACATTTCTGACAAACAACCCATCATCGATAGATTTGCACCTTTGTATCATGTAAGAAAAGATGCTCCACCTCTCATCTTAATCACAGGTGATAAAGAATTAGAATTATTAGGCAGGTTCGAAGAAAATGCATACCTAGCAAGAATGATGAAAGTTATTAAACACCAAAAAACTGAATTATACGAATTGCAGGGACTAGACCATGGAGGAATGGTTGATCCTGGATTGAAAATTCTTTTACAAAGTATAAAAAAAATTCTGAAGTAATTGAAGCTGCTCCATTTATAGTAATAGAAATTATAGGCGGTTTTACCCAATTGTGAAGTCAGAGGCCGACATAAAAAAAAATATTGAGCAATTTATTATGTTTCTTTCCACTGAGCGTGGTCTTTCAACTAATTATCAACTTTTAGTAAGAAGAAATTTAGAAAATCTTGCTAATTGGGTAACCAAACAAAAACAAATTATCGGTCTAAAAGATATTACAACAGATGAACTTTCTAAATATCTTCAAACTAGAAAAAAAGATGGGCTAGCATCCTCAAGTATTCGACAGCACATTGTTAGTATAAAAATTTTCTTTCGGTTTCTTTGTAAGAAAAAAATTATATCTGAAGATGTTGCAGAGGGGTTATTTGCGCCTCAACCAGAAGCTTTACTACCCAAGACAATTAATCAAGAAGAGGTTGAAAATCTTTTAGAATCAATTGCAACTAATGAGCCGTTGGGTATGAGAGATCGCGCTATGATAGAACTACTCTACTCAAGTGGATTAAGACTTGGAGAAATTATTGAGGCGTTACTTGAAAACCTTTACCTAGATGAAGGACACATACGAGTCACAGGAAAAGGAAACAAAACTAGAATTATTCCAATAGGGAAAAAAGCAATAGAAGAAATTAATTACTACCTTGAAAAGGGAAGAAAAAAATTAGTTAACTCAAAAAGTTCGAGCCATATTTTTCTATCTATTAGAGGTACAAAACTTAGCCCTTCTCGAATTTGGCAAATAGTCAGAGATCGATCAAAAAGAGCAAACCTAAAACAACCTATCCACCCTCATCAATTACGGCACAGTTTTGCTACACATTTATTGAGTGGAGGTGCTGACTTAAGAATAATCCAAGAAATGCTTGGCCATGCTGATATTAGCACAACCCAGGCTTATACTCACGTAGACGAAAAAGGTCTGAAAAAAATTCACAAAAAATTTCACCCACGTGGCTAAACTTCTAAACGGAAATTGTTGTTTTTTCTATCCATTCTAAATATCGACTAGACCCACCTTCTAACCCTAAAGTAATAAATTCTGGGATCTCATAAGGGTTAGATATAGAAATTTCAGCTTCTAATTTCTCAATAAGTTCACTTTTAGTCTTAAAAATCGACAAAATTTCACTCTCAGAGTGTATTTTGCTATTCCATTCGTATATCGATTCAATTTTTGGTATCAGGTTGACACATGCTTCAAGTTGCTTTCTAACAATATCTGTGCCAATTTGACGCGCTAAATCTATATCAGGAAAAGAGCAAAGGACTAATTTTATATTTGGATTATTCATTCATTACATTCTTATGAAATCTCGATTTGTAGACAAGCTGATAGAACGAGTTGACCAAGTAGGATCTAATGAAGTGCAAAACTTCTTAAATCGTCTAGCTGAGGAAAGTGATTTTTTTAAGAGTATTTTTGATGCCTTACAAGAGGGTGTAATTGTGGCAACTGAAGCAGGGCTCATTCACTATATTAATGTTGGTGCTTCTCGGCTTTTCGGAATTGATAGTAAAAGCGTAAAAGGGGAATACGTTTCCGACCATATCCAAGGTCTAGAATGGGAAAATCTAAAAATTGGTACCAATGACGCAATTTCAAGAGACCTCGAATTATTTTACCCTGAAAATAAATACTTAAATTTTTATATTAAGCCCATAGCTGCTGGTTCTGACGACACTAAGCCTATATTCCTAATGCTTATTAGAGATATCACAGAATCTCGGAAAGGTGAGGAAGAAAAAATAGAATCAGAGCGGATAGGTGCTTTGACAATGTTGGCTGCTGGGGTTGCTCATGAAATTGGAAATCCACTAAACTCAATAAATATTCACCTACAACTATTGGAAAGAAAACTTAAAAAGGCCGTTCCAGATCTCTATGAGGCCGAATTAAGAGATCTTGTAGAGACTTCAACAGATGAAGTAAAAAGATTAGATCACATCGTAGATCAATTCTTAAAAGCTATAAGGCCTTCAAAACCACAACTAGAGCCTACAGATGTAAATGAACTGCTCAAGGAATCGATGAGATTCTTGGAACCAGAAATCAAAGATAGGGGTCTTAATCTGACTCTAGAATTACGATCTGCGCTACCAGTTCTTGAGCTTGACCCCGATCAGATAAAACAGGCATTCTATAATATCGTAAAAAATGCAACTCAAGCTACTGCGGAGGGAGGAATGATAACTATCAAAACAGATCTCACAGACAGTCACATTTTAGTCACCTTCAATGATAATGGTGAGGGAATTTCAGCAGAAAATTTATCTACTGTTTTCCAACCATACTTTACTACAAAAAAATCGGGAACAGGACTTGGTCTTCTTATTATAAGAAGAATTATTAGAGAGCATGGAGGTGATATTAAAATAGCAAGCGAAGAGGGCTCGGGCACATCAGTATGTATATCTCTACCTCGTAAACAAAGAAATGTCCGCTTTCTACCTTTAGAGGATACGAACAAATAATCTAAATAAATTCTTACTAGAATCTATTAAATAAGTCACTAATGAACACCATACTTATTGTTGACGACGAAAAAAATACTAGAGAAGGGCTGCGATTATCTCTCGAAGATGAGTTCGATGTTTATGTATCTTCGAATATCAAAGGCGCTAAAGATGTCCTAGAAAGTGAAAGTATCGACGTTTTAGTAACTGACTTGAGGTTAGGTGCAGAAGACGGAATGGAACTGATTGAGCTATCATTAAAAATGACTCAACCCCCAATAAGCATAATGATGACAGCTTACGGATCAGTTGACACTGCAGTCGAAGCTATGAAAAGAGGCGCTTATCATTTCGTAACAAAACCTTTAAACATTGATCAACTTGAAATTCTTATAAAAAGAGCCTTAAAGAACAGGTCACTTAAGGAAGAGAATACTCAACTTAAAAAACAAGTTCAGAAAAAATTTGCCATTTCAAATATTCTTGGTCAGTCACCAGCTATGCAACCTGTCTTTGAGGCAATTGAACAGGTCGCAAATTCTAAAGCCACCGTGCTAATTGATGGAGAAAATGGAACAGGAAAAGAATTAGTAGCTAAAGCAATACATAATCTCAGTGGTAGACCAAAATCTAAATTAATAACAGTTCACTGCGCAGCACTTTCTCCACAACTCCTAGAAAGCGAACTTTTTGGACATGAGAAAGGCGCTTTTACTGGAGCAACTGAAAAAAGAATTGGCAGGTTTGAACAAGCTGATGGAGGAACTCTTTTTTTAGATGAGATCGGTGAAATCGACTCTTCGACTCAAGTCAAATTGCTCAGAGTTTTAGGAGAAAGAACAATTGAAAGAGTCGGTGGAAATAAGACTATTAAAATTGATGTTCGATTAGTAGCAGCAACTAATAAAAATATTCCAGAGTTAGTTTCGAAAGGTGAGTTTCGTGAGGATTTATATTATCGAGTAAACGTTGTCACAATTACACTACCACCTCTTAGACAGAGGTCAGAGGATATTCCCCTTCTGACTAATGCCTTTCTCAAAGAATTTGCAGAGGAAAATAATAAGCCTTTGAAAGATCTCTCAGCGGATGCAATGCGAACCTTAATAGCTTACCAGTGGCCTGGAAATGTAAGGGAACTTAGAACCGCTATCGAACATGGTGTTGTAATGAGTAATGGAGCAAAAATTACATTACGTCACTTGCCTGCTGCGGTATGCGGCGAAGACCCGATAGTTTTAGATAATCCCCTAAAATCCAATAGAAAAGATTCCGAAAAATTCAATTTAGCATTTATGGAATCAAAATTGATAGCAAATGCTCTTACCCATACGAATGAAAACCGAACAGAAGCTGCTAAATTGCTTGGAATTAGCCGCAGAACGCTCCAAAGAAAACTAAAGGAATCTTGATAAGCAACTAACTTTAAAAGGGAAATTTGATTTGAGTGCTTAGCATATAACCCATAACATACAGATTTATGTCTTTAAGAAATTTCTTTTCTACTGATGGTGAAGAGCTGAGCGGCGCCCTAATTCTTAGGCGCTTACTTTTTCTTCTCCTTCTTTTTGGTTTGATGTTGTTTTATCTAGGACCTGGTTTCAAACAACTCAGTTCACCTAAAGGCATCGAACAGGCTCAAATTGCAAGAGAACTTGCGAGGACTGGAAGCTTTCAGACTAAAATGATAAGACCTCTTTCATTATATCAAGCTGACGAGCACTCTGAGAAATCAGATGGAGCTCACCTAGTCGGTTTTAATGATACTTATCATGCACCATTAAATCCTCTTTTAAATTCAGTCATTATTAGATTCTTTAAAGGCAAAGATAACTTTGGCTGGGATAACAAATCTACTGTCTACTATTTGGACAGGGTAATAACAACAATATCTATATTTTTCTTACTTGCCTCAATAGGAATAACATTTCTTTTCATATCCAGAATTTTTGACACAAAAATAGGGGGTGTAACTGCTCTTCTAATGCTACTTTGTGAATTACTTTGGAGATATTCACAAAGCGGTCTCCCTCAGATGTTAATGCTTTTCTTATTCACGCTAGGTTGTTATTTTGTTTATCGAGCAGTAGAAGCTCAATGTTTAGAGAAAAAACCAGTAGCTCTTCTTATGTTGGGTGCTGTTTGTTTTGGCTTATTAGCATTGAGTAATTGGATAGCAATATGGCCATTTATGGGGTTGGTTATTTTCTCTTGTTTTTACTTTAAACCAAGAGGTGCCGTAGGATTAGGAATGCTAGTGATTTTCTTAATTATAATATTACCTTGGTGTATTAGAAATTTTTATACATCAGGAGATATCTTGGGTTCAGCGTACTATGGACTCTTTGGGGGAATGGGCTCAGCAGAAGAAGAAATTTACAGAAGTTATAATTTAAACAAAGACAATATTTTCAGACAAGGATTCGCATCTAAGGTTCTTACATCTTCTCTATATCAGTTAAATGGAATATACTCTTTTTTAGGTTCAATAGTGGCTGCTCCGCTTTTCTTTCTTGCCCTGCTACACCCATTTAAAAGACCACAAATTGCTGCATTTAAATGGTTTATCTTAGCAATGTGGATACCTGCGGTAATAGGAATGTCTCTTTTTGGAGTTTCTAACCAAAGTTTTGGTATGTCAGGACCAGACGCAAATCAAATCCACTTACTTTTCATTCCTATAATGACTGCCTATGGTTTGGCAATGCTTGCAATACTATGGAGCCGGATAGGAATTGGATCAAATGTGCCAATCATTTCAGAGAATGGATATTTATGGATTGCCGTAGCTCTTAGTACTATCCCAATGCTGTTAAGCCTCCTACCCGGAATTACAAGAGGTATACAAACAAAAGAAAAAGCAACTAGAGGTGTAGTTATTTCATATTTTGGAAAGCAAGTTGATGAAACCGAAATCGTAATAACCGATTCACCTTGGGAAGTTGCTTGGTATGGCGATCGAACATCACTATGGCTTCCTACTAAAAAAGCTGATTTGAGAGAAATTATGCAAAGATCCAAAAATCATAAGAATCTATTTTCTGGTATCCTTATAACACCAAGATCAATGACTAAATCTTTACTCAATCTCACCTACAGAGATGAAAAAGAATGGGCGCCCATTGTCATTGGTCAAACAGTCGCATCTGCGGGCAGTGGTGAAAATCATATTCAACCAAAAACTTGGTTAGGAGACGGCCTGAATATTATCAAATCTTTTGAAGGGCTTCCCTTCAAAAAAGTAGATCCTAATTTAACATCTAGTGGATATTTTTTCTTTGTTGATCCTGAAAAATAATAAATCTTTTTCCAACTATTTATCTTCTTAAAAAACCTCACTATTTTACTCGATGTCAAAAAACTGCATGCATTGATTTCTGAATATGCCCACCAAAAAACAAAGTCAAAAAAATGAAAGCCTTAATTTTGAGGAAGCTATTGAAAGACTTGAAAATATTATTGATAAAATGGAAGGCGAACGCATTCCTTTAGAAGAACTTCTGAAGGAATATGAGGAGGGAACTAAATTGCTGAATGCATGCAAAGAGAAAATTAATACTGCAAAAGAAAAGGTAGAAAAAATTAATAAAAGTCTAAATGAGGATATGCCCTCTCTTGATCCACTTGACGAGGGCATTGACAAAGGCGAATAGAAAGTTACAAACCCACATTTTCCAGCCCATAATATAAATAAACAAGTGAAATTATCTGAGATCAAAAGCCCCGAAGACCTCAAAGCACTTCCAGAAGAGGACCTGAATGCACTTGCTTCACTGATTCGTAAGGATTTAATCGAGAGCCTTTCTCAAACTGGAGGGCACTTGGGCCCTAACCTAGGTGTAGTCGAATTAACGATCGCCCTTCATCGGGTTTTTGAAACTCCTAAAGATAAGTTTGTATTTGATGTATCTCATCAGGGATATGTTCATAAAATGCTCACTGGTAGATGGAATAAGATCAACACCATCAGACAGTATAAAGGATTAAATGGGTTTCTTTTAAGGAGCGAAAGTGAACATGATTGTTATGGTGCAGGTCATGCAGGAACAGCAGTATCAGCTGCACTTGGAATGGCAATGGCAAGTAAAATGCGAGGGAGCGATGAACGCGTTGTTGCAGTTGCTGGTGATGCTGCTTTTACATGCGGCCCCACATATGAAGCACTAAATAACGTAGGAAACCTAGAAGCCCCCTTTATTATTGTTCTCAATGATAATGAATGGTCAATTGATAAAAATGTTGGTGCTATTGCAAAATACTTCAACAAAATTACAACAAGCAAGACATACGCCGGCCTTCATGAAGCCGCTGCTAATTTTGTATCTAAAACAATGGGAGAAGGGGTAAGTAGAATCGCTTCAAAAGTAGAAAAAGGTGCAAAAAATATGCTCGTACCTAGTGTTTTATTTGAAGAATTCGGTTTGAGATATTATGGACCTATTGATGGACATGACTTACCTCTGCTCATAAAAACTTTTGAATTTCTTAAAGAACAAAAAGAGCCGGTAATTCTGCATATTATCACTAAGAAAGGTCACGGCTATCAACCTGCATTAGACAAACCGGATAAATTCCATGGTTTAGGAAAGTATAAAATTGAAACCGGAGAGACAGATCCGGCATCTTGTCCGACTTATTCCCAATTATATGGAGAGCATTTAACAGAATTCGCTAAGAAGGATGAACTAATAACAGCCATAACTGCAGCGATGCCAGGTGGAACAGGACTTTCAACATTCAGGGACTCCTCAGAAGTTAAGGATAGATATTTTGACGTTGGCATTGCAGAAGAGCATGCTGCACTTTTTGCTTGTGGATTAGCTGCACAAGGTTTCAAACCCTTCTTAACAATTTATTCAACTTTCATGCAAAGAGCATTTGATATGCTCATTCATGATATTGGAATTCAAAACTTACCTGTACGCATTTGTATGGACAGGGCAGGACTGTCTGGTGATGATGGACCAACTCACCATGGACTTTTTGATATTGGTTATTTAAGGCATGTTCCAAATTTTATATTCATGCAGCCGAAAGATGAAGAAGAGTTTGTTGATATGTTATATACAATGGCAAACCATGACTCAAGCCCTATTGCAGTCAGGTATCCAAGAGGTGCTGGCACTGGAGCAAGCCCAAAGAAAACTCCGGAAATTATTGATATTGGTAAAGCTGAAATTCTAAAAGAAGGTAATGATGTAGGTCTTATTGGTTTAGGTCATTTATTTGAAATGGCTGAAAAGACAAGCTTGATGCTTGAAGAACAAGGCCATTCTGTAAGTCTTATAAACCCTCGATTCATTAAACCAATCGACAGTTCTGCAATCAAGGAAATGGCTAAAAACGTTAAAGTCATATGTACATTTGAAGACCATGTTTTACATAACGGATTCGGGGCCGCTATCATTGAGCTACTCCATGATTCAGGCATTAACACGCCAGTAGTAAGAATTGGATGGCCTGATGAGTTCATTGAGCACGGAAACATCCCCGCTCTAAGAGATAAGCACGGACTCACCCCAGAGAATGCCGTTGATATGATAATGAATAAGCTTTAGGTCTTAGAAATTATTATTCTAAAAAATTAAAGGATACTTTTAAGGAAGTATTCTAATTCTAATATTTTTAAATTCTACTGGAGCACCCTCACTTTCAAGACACAGATAACCTTGAGCGGGTTCGCAGCCAGTCCCTCCAGAAACCTCTTCACCATTAACCCATAATCTCACTTCACCATTAATTGCACGTACGTAATAATGATTCCACTCGTTAATACCTTTTGTAAGATTTTTTGAGGGAAAACTTCTTTTACCATTGGGTGCAACAGGAGGAAAAGGTTTCATCTTGGCTGGGCCAGTTGGAAAAACATCACCATGAGATGTAAACCAATCAGCTGGCTTATTATATTTTTTTTTATACTTTTCGGCATATCCAAGATCTAAAACCTGAACCTCTATGCCGTGGGGCAACCTGCCTTTACCATTTTCCAGATTTTTAATGGATGTAGGACTTGCCCAGACGAAGACCCCAGAATTACCTCCCTTCTCTTTATGCATCCATTCACAAACAAGCTCGAAATTTTTAATTGGCTCCTTCATTCTAATCACTCCAACAGGCTGACCGGTACAAAAGGCGTGACCTTTTTCCCATCGCCATGTTTTTGGAGCGCAGTTCACATTAACAAAATCTTCACGTTTTAGCTCTCTCCAACCATGACCATATCCCTCGATAGAAGCTTTCTTCAGAGATCCGTGAGACTCCTCTTTTTTCTGATCAGCTAATAATTGAACAGGATATATAATTGAAAGTATTAATATAATACTGGTTATAGTCTGATTATTCATAATTAAAATAGTGTTTAATACATGTTCTATATACAACGTTATAAATTCGAGAATAAAATAGAATCTCTGAGGATTTATTGAACTACCACATAAACCCGATACTGTTAATCAATATAGTTAACAGACAATAGAATGTGTTTACATAATTTCAGATCATTTCCTATTAATTTAAGTATATCTTTTATCCTTCTGACTTATTTAACGACTTTATCCTTACCGTCAGAAAAGCCGAACATTCTTTTCATTTCCGTTGATGATCTTCGACCCGAACTCGGTTGCTATGGAGTTAATTATGCACAAAGCCCAAACATTGATCAATTTGCAAAAACTGCAGTTACATTTCGTAATCACTACGTTCAAGTTTCAACCTGTGGCGCTTCTCGCTACGCGCTTCTAACTGGTCAGTCTCCCGCTAAATCTGGTGCTCTCAGAAATAATTCATTTTACAGTGGTAAAACAGCAATAAAGAATAAACAACTTCCTGGCGCACAGACTATGCCCGAACTTTTTAGGAGGTCAGGGTACAAAACTGTGCTCATTGGTAAAATATCACACACCCCTGACGGGAAAGTCTTTTCTTACAATGGAGACGGTGATGGAAAACTCGAGATGCCACGAGCATGGGATCATTTAGCAACCCCAATGGGACAATGGAAAAGAGGTTGGCCACTATTCTTTGCATATGCTGAGGGAAAACATAGAGAAGATGGAAGGAACCAAATGGAACTTATGGAATTCATTGCAGAACGTGATAATGAATTACCGGATGGGCTTTTAGCTGAGAGTGCTATATCGCAATTAAATCAATTAAAAGAGCAGGGAGAAAATTTTTTGATGGGCTTGGGCTTTTTTAAGCCTCATCTTCCATTCGTAGCTCCTAAGCAGGATTGGGAAGCTTTCAAGAAAACAACTATTCCAGTCCCTTTAAACAATAGATCTTTTGATTCCCCTTACAAACATGATAGCGGAGAATTCTTTAAGTACTCAACTCCATATGAGATAAAGAAACCACTCAATCCTGCATCTGCTATAATGGCTAAACGAGCTTACTTGGCATGCGTAAGATATATTGACAGACAAATTGGTAAAGTCTTACGCCACCTCGAAAGAATTGACTTAGTAAAAAATACAATCGTAGTGATATGGGGAGATCATGGTTGGCACCTAGGTGATGCTCAGCAATGGGGGAAACATACTCCATTTGAAATAGCAAACCGTAGTGTTCTTATGATAAGAGCCCCCAGAATTGATGGTGGATTCTCAACAAATGCCCTTGCAGAAACACTGGATATTTACCCAACTCTCATTGATTTATGTAAACCTAAATTCAACAAAACTCAGCATCCATTGGATGGCATCTCTTTGGTTCCAATATTGAAAAAAGAAAAAAATTTAGTCCGGAAATATGCCACGAGTTACTGGAAAGATGCAATTAGTATTCGTTCACAATCACATCGCCTTATTGCTACAGTAAGGAATAAAAAGATTATAGATAAAAAACTATATGACCTTACGAGAAGGCTAGATAGCATTAAAAATATTTTGCCTAAGGAACCGGAAGCTGGAAAAGAACTAACGAGACAAATTTCAGAAAGATAGATTTGGCACTATTAAATGGCATTAGACTCTGAGGGTTTAAAAGTCAGCCTGACGCGCATCCTCTCTACATGAGGCTGATGATCAATTTGAGGCTCTTGAAAAAGGTAAAAACCCCGACCCTCAAAAAATAATATTTTTTCCCGGCAGTCCTCTTTTATCACCTCAATATCAGAACCTTCGCTATACCAATCAGTTTCGGCAATAAGTAATCTTTTTGGATTACAAAACCTAGCAACTAATTCGTCCTGATAATTTTGAATTGATGAAAATATAGACATGATAAAACTTTAATTAGGATTTAAGTACAACACCTTAACGCTATCTCTTCACCTGCTATTCTTCCTGTGGTCCATGCGCTCTGAAAGTTAAAACCACCAGTCAATCCGTCAATATCCATTACCTCTCCGGCAAAAAATAAATTTCTTACTAATCGACTCTCCATCGTTCTAAGATCAACATTTCGTAGCAAAACTCCTCCACAGGTTACAAACTCTTCCTTATTTAGACTTTTACCAGAAACTAGAAATTCTTCTGTGATAAGTAAATTAACAATATTTGCAGCACGCTCTTTGGTCAGTTCGGACCACGTTTGCTCTTCATCAGTTCCAGCTTTTAGTGCAATTCGACTCCATAACCTGTTCGGTATTTCTTTTAATGGACTCTTTTTTAGAATTTTTCTAGCTCCTTTTTTATTTCTTTCAGACTCCATAATCTTACATAGTTTCTGAAAACTCCAATCTTCTCCAAGCCAGTTCAGTTGAATCTTAAATTGATAATTTACTTGTTCTAGTTCTCTAGCACCAAGCGCAGAGAGCTTTAGAACTACAGGACCACTAATGCCCCAATGAGTGATTAATAAAGGCCCTGTACTTTTTATTCCTAGAGATTCGATCCCAACACATGCACTAGATAAAGAAAGACCGGACAACTCAATTAATTTATCATCGTCTATTTCAAACGTGAACAAAGAAGGTACTGGAGAAGAAAACTCGTGGCCAACTGATTCCAGTAAATTTCTTGAACTAGCAGATCTTATACCTCCAGTTGCCAACAATAAATAATCCGCCAGAATAGGATCTTTTTGTTTATTAACCCAAATTTTAAATGAACCATCATCAGGCTTTACTATTCGATTAACTCGACATTTATTATTCAATTTAATTTTTTTTTCTTTAGCGGTATCTGTCAAACAATTGATCACGGTTTGGGATGAATCTGAAAATGGAAAGACTCGACCATCTGATTCAGTCTTAAGTTCGACTCCATTTTCCTTGAACCACCACACCGTATCTTCTTGACCCCAACGAGATAATGGACCTATTAACTCACGCTTTCCACGAGGGTAATATCCAACAAAATTTATTTTGTCTTCCATCTCATGAGTAACATTACATCTTCCACCACCAGAAATTTTAACCTTGGTAAGAAAATGACTGCCGCTCTCAAGGATGTTAATATCTGCCTTACTTTTTAAGTTCTCAGCACATGCAATAGCTCCAAAAAATCCTGCAGCCCCGCCACCAATGATGATGACACGAGGAATATGTTCAGAAACCATTAAAATGAAATTAACTCAATCTCAAAATATAGCGTAGCCTTGGGAGGAATGACTCCAGGGTAACCTGCCTCTCCATATCCAAGTTTGTATGGTATCTTAAACTGATATTTACTTCCGGAGTTCATTAGTTGAAGACCCTCTGTCCAACCTGGTATAACCCCAGATAGAGGAAAGGTCGTAGGCTCACCTCTATCATAAGAACTATCAAACTTCTCTCCATCTTCGAAGCATCCCATGTAGTGTACCGTAACAGTACTCGAAGCTTCGGGCCTTTCACCTTGTCCTTCTTGGAGGGATCGGTACTCAAGACCACTTTCAGTTTTTGTATATTGTTGATCAGATTCAGTAAGAGCCATAATAAGGATTTCTAATAAATTGGAGTTTTGTTTAATTGGTTTCTAATCTTGAATGGATTCAATTCAACAAGAAGCTGAAAGAATTACTTTGTAATAGCTGCTCTTGCATCAGTTAACCCTCCACTTTTTTCAAGGTAATAGTCATAATCACCTGCATATTTAGTGAGATTACCATCTTTGATGTGCCAAACATTATTACCCAGTTTTTTTATAAAATTCACATCATGAGATATAAATACTAATGATCCTCCATAATTCGAAAGAGCAATAATTAATGCATCGATTGAAATCATATCTAGGTGCGTAGTTGGCTCATCCATAAGAAGCAGATTCGGAGGATTAAGCAAAAATTTAACCAAATTCAACCGACTCTTTTCACCCCCAGACAAAACTTTTGTTTTTTTAAATACATCTTCTTTTCTGAATAAAAATGAACCTAATACCCCCCTACACTCATCTGAAGTTAAATCAACTGCAGCATCTACACATTCATCGAGAACGCTTTTTTCAGGATCTAAAGTCGCAGCTCGGTGTTGGCTGAAGTAACCTATTCGGCAATTGTGTCCTAAGTCTCTTTCGCCAGATTGAAACTCCAGCTCACCTGCCATAATCTTAATTAGTGTTGATTTACCAGCTCCATTTGGGCCCACAAGAGCAATGCGATCACCTCGCTCAATATCAACGTTAAGATTATTATAAATAACATTCTCGCCATAAGCCATGTTAACGCCCTTCAAGCTGACTACTCTCTGACCACTCCTCGTAGGCTCAGGAAACTGAATCTTAAATAGCTTACGGGTTGGCTTTGGTTGCTCAAGCTTCTCCATTTTATCTAGCTGTCTCTGACGACTTTGTGCCTGAGCGGCCTTTGATGCAACCGATCGAAAACGATCAATGAATTCTTGATTCTTCTCAATTTCTTTTTGCTGATTCTTCCAAGCCTGCAATCGCTGCTCGAAACGTTTTTCTTTTTCTTTTTCGAATTCGGAATAGTTTCCTTTATAACTAATTAAATTTTTATCTTCTATGTCGTAAACAACTTTAACAAGGTCATCCATAAAAGAGCGGTCGTGGGAAATAAGAAGGACAGCACCAGTAAAGTTAGAAAGATACTGTTGAAACCAAAGTAACGCCTCAAGATCCAGATGGTTAGTAGGCTCATCTAACATTAACAAATCTGGTTCCATTGCTAAAATTCTAGCCAAATGAGCTCGCATCACCCATCCACCACTCATTTCTTTGGCTGCTCGGTCAAAGTCAGACTCTTTATATCCAAGCCCTCTAAGCATTTTTTTAGATTTAGCCTCTAAACCAGGATCACTCAAAGCATCAAATTTAGATTGCGCTTCATAGTATTCAGCACATTCAATTTGCCCACTTCCTTCAAGTTCTTGTAATTTTTGTTCTATCGCTTCTAGCAAACCGGCTTTTCCAGTTGCAATTTCAAGAACTGTCTCCGCTCCAATTGCTTCTCCCTCTTGAGGAAGAAATCCAAGGGTTGTCCATTCATCACGTTGAACTTCTCCTGCATCAGCGCTATCTCTCGATAGTATAATATTAAAAAGGGTTGATTTGCCTGCGCCATTCGGACCAACAAGCGCAATGAAGTCTGAATAATTTACAGTAAAACTAGCATCCTTTAAAAGGGTACGACCTCCCACTGATTTAGAAATCTTACGAAGATTTAGCATAAGTTTTTATCTATTTATTGGCATGGCTGCCCCAGATTCTTTTAGCAAAGATTCTAATTTATTTTTAAGTTTTAGGGCTAATTGAGGTAACTCTCGAGATAGATCATTTCTTTCACTAATATCTTTTCTGAGATTATAAAGTTCCATGCTGTCAGTATCATAGAAATGTATTAACTTGTAATCTCCCTCACGAATCGCTGAACCAAGGCGATTGTCTCGGTGAAAAGCAAAGTTTGGATAATGCCAAAAGATAGCTCTATCATTTAATTTTTTTCTATTCTTGAGAAGAGGTAACAGATTTTTTCCATCAATAGGATAATTAACATTAGAGCTTATTCCTGATGCTTCCAAAATTGTAGGATATAAATCAGTTAATATGACAGGCGTTTCATCAAATGTTTTTGGTTTAATTTTTCCTGGCCACCTAATAATAAGAGGAACCCTAATTCCTCCTTCATAAAGATGTCCTTTATCTGCTCTTAGTGGGCTAGCGTCGCCAACTCCACCGAAAGGGCCATTATCAGAGCTAAAGATAACAAGCGTTTCATCAGTTAGATTTAAATTATCTAGTGAATTTAAAACCTTTCCGATTGCATTATCCATAGCTTCTATCATAGCCGCATAGCGATGATCTCTATATCCACGCACTGGCAAATTCTTATATTTTTCTAATAAATCTGCGGGTGCCTCCATCGGCCAGTGAACTGTATAATTCCATAAAGCGACAAAAAATGGCTTCTTCTTCGATTGCTGTTCAGTGATAAAAGCAACAGTCTCATCCGCCAAACGATCTGGTAAGTACTCTCCTTTCTTTCGATTGGTCAAAAAATCAATTCTGTATGGATCAAAAAAAGTAGGAGGCCCCCCATAAGAGCATCCGCCAATATTGATATCAAAGCCTTGATTCAAAGGGTTATATTTTTCATTTTTTCCTGTATAAAGGTGCCATTTTCCAATAAAGGCAGTAGCATAGCCTGCATCCTTCTTAAGCTTTTCTGCAAGTGTAACATATTTCAAAGGTAAATGATTAAGCATTCGGGCAGGGAGAAGCTTAGAACTTTTTGGAGTAAACCTGTCTTGATGGGGTAAGTGATTAGTAATTTGAAGCCTAGCAGGAGTTTGACCTGTCAAGATGGCAGCACGAGTCGGAGAACAAACAGGAGCAGGAGCATATGCATCAGTGAAACGAATTCCACCTTTTGCAAGGGCATCAATGTTTGGAGTATGAAGATTTTTATTACCCTGACACCCAAGGTCCATCCATCCCATATCATCAATAAGAATAAAGAGTATATTCGGTTTACTTAATGAAAGTGATGATATGAATAATAAAAATAAAAATGTACTAAGGATTAGCTTCACTCAAATATAATAACACTTATATGTTCATATTCTAATAAGTCACTTAAAGACTAATCTCATAAATTATTTTTACTATTTTTTTTCTGATTAGTTCGTGCAGATTGAAAAAAATCTCGTAATAACTGAGCTGTTTGTTCAGCTAGAACTTCTGATCTAATTTCAGTTTTATGATTCAAAGTAGGTTGATTTAATAAGTTTATAAACCCGCCTCCAGCAGCTCCATCTTTTGGCGAAGAGCACCCATAAATAAGAGAACGAATGCGACAATGAATGATACCTCCTGCACACATTGGGCATGGTTCTTTAGTAACATAGAGATCACATTCAGAAAGGCGCCAATCACCAATATATTCCTGTGCCGCGGTAAGTGCCAACATTTCAGCATGAGCTGTAGCATCTTTTAATATTTCAACCTGATTATATCCGCGACCAATAATAATTCCATTTTGGACTATGACAGCACCCACTGGAACTTCATTAATTCTCAGAGCTTTATTAGCTTCTTTGATTGCTTCAGCCATAAAATACTCATCGCTATTAAGGTCAATTGAAGTTTGGTCTTGAAAAATATCACTCATAATAATTAAATAATATAGCTCAAGAGCGACTTGCGTCACCCCGAGTGTAGAAGATAGTAGCCAGAGATGCTAAATTTCAACCAGAGGATTATTGCCCCTTCCCTTCTAGCTGCTGATTGGAGCAAACTTGCTGATGAATGCGAACATGCGATTGATTCTGGAGCAGATTGGTTACATCTAGACGTAATGGATGGACATTTTGTTAATAATATTTCTTTTGGTCCAAACTTTGTAAAACATGTCCACCAAATAGTTCCTAATGCTTTTCTAGATACTCACCTAATGATAGAAAGGCCTGATAAATATATACACCAATTTATCAAATCTGGATCAAGCAATATAACTATACATGTCGAACCTGATTATGAAATACAAGAGACTATTTCAGAAATAAAGAAATCAGGCGTTACGGCCGGAATTGCCATTAATCCTGAAACATCTATTGAAACGGTTCGCCCTTATCTTGATTACGTTGATATACTTCTGATAATGACTGTTACTCCTGGATTTGGAGGACAAGAATTCATGATTGATGAGACTATGCCTAAAGTAAAGGAAGCTAAAGAAATTAGGGAGCGAAATAATTTAAGTTTCCATATTCAGGTAGATGGAGGAATATGTTCTAGAACAGCGAAAATATCGGCAAGCTATGGAGCAAATATAATGGTGGCAGGAACAGGCACCTTTAAAGCATCAAACATGAAGTCAGCGATAGATGAAATTAGAAATGCTTAGTAAAAAAAACGAAAAGTTTATCTAATCAAATCATCCAACCCCTCTTTTTCTATAAAATCTCCAGAATTAACCCGCTTAAAGACCTCCGCAACATCATCAGATGCATCTAAAACAGATTTCGCAACATACACTGGCACCTTAGACTGAACAGCTAAAGCAATACAGTCACTAGACCTAGCATCAATTTCAAGAATCTTTTTTTCTTCAAGTTCATTCTCAACTTTGAGTATTAGCCTCCCATAATAAACCGCATCTTTTAAATCATTGATAACTACTCTCTGAACCTTTGCTCCAAGGGCTTCAAGAACATGACCAAAAAGGTCATGAGTTTGAGGCCTTTCCAAAGGCAAGTCCTTCATAAGCATCATAATTGCATTGCCAACCATTTGGTCTATATAAATAACAAATACCTTATCTTCATTACCAAGAAAAACAGCACACCCACCATTTGTTGGTAAGGTTCCCTTAACATCAACTTCAACTACTTCACTATTCATACTTTACTATTAAATGTGCAATAATTACGTTGTCTTCTGATAATCCTCAAAACTAATATCAAAGAATTTTTTTCTGGAGATATTTCCGCGATAATTGTACATAATTTTCCGCCCACTTCTTTAAGGATTTTTGTTCATCGTTACTCAACGCTCTAACAATCTTTGCTGGCGATCCTAGTACCAATGATCCTGGAGGAATTTGCGTATCCATCGTAACTAATGCTCCTGCACCAATTATAGACCGAGCCCCCACTCTTGATCCATCCATAATGATAGACCCCATTCCTACTAGAACTTCATCATCTATTTTACATGCGTGAAGAATTGCCTTGTGCCCTACAGTAACATACTGACCCACGTGTGTTCCTTGCTCACGTTCGAGGTGAATAATGCTACCATCTTGAACATTAGACCTGGGTCCAATAACAATTTCTTGTATGTCTGCTCTAAGAACGGCGCCATACCAAATACTCGCTTCTTCACCAATAGTTACAGCTCCAATCATGTCAGCGCTCTCTGCAATAAAAGCACTAGAATGAACTATTGGTGACTTATCAAGAAAATCTTTTCTATCCATAAAAAATCAAATAATATTTATTAATACTAAAAGCTCATGGCTGCTTGAAAAAAACCTGATGCTTTCTGTAGTGTCTCCTGATACTCTAATTGAGGGTCAGAATCAGCAACTATACCAGCTCCAGCATGAAGAAAGAGCTTACCCGATTTAATATAAGCGGTTCTAATTGCAATACTAAATTGGCTTTCGCCATTTACTCCAAGATATCCTAAAGCACCGGTGTATATATCTCTTGGTAAATCCTCAAGCTCATCAATGATTTGAAGAGCTCGACTCTTTGGAGCCCCACTGATTGAGCCACCTGGAAAACACGAAATGAGTGCACTTAAATGATCAATAGACGGCTTTAAACGACCCTCAATCAAACTAACCAAGTGAAAAACCTGTGCATATTTCTCTAACTTAAGCAGTTCAGAAACACGAACTGTTCCAAACTCACACACTTTACCAAGGTCGTTTCTTTCTAGGTCTGTAATCATGATGAGCTCTGAAATTTCCTTTGGCGAAGTTATAAGTTCAGCAGCGGAACGCTCATCTTCTCCTGGGTCATTGAATCTTGGACGAGTGCCTTTAATTGGTCTAGTTGAAATTCCTAGACCACTCATTTCTAGAAAACATTCAGGAGAAGAAGAAATAATTGTTTGTCCAGCTATCTCATGAAATGCAGAGTAGGGGGCAGGAGAGATTTCCCTGAGGGCAATAAATAAATCAAAGGGATCTTTATTTTCAGGCCATTCAGCTTCAAATCTCTGAGATAAATTTACCTGATATATATCGCCAGATGCAATGTATTCTTTAGCCTTCTGGACCATTAAACA
>JAOFDG010000020.1 GCA_028033615.1 Verrucomicrobiales bacterium
GTTGTAGTATAAATTATAAAAAATTACTTTTTAATGGTCAGTGAAAATTCATTTAATAATAATCTATTCATATCTGTTCCTTGCAAGTATGAATTGTGTTGGGCAAAACGCTCTTAATTGGAATGATTTATTGAGGTTAAAATTCTGGAGTGGTGATGTTTCAATCAAAACTTTAAAAGATAAAGTTGTTCAAAATATTTCAGAAATTAATAACCTAGTCGACACAGTGGGCATTGGGGTTGTTACAAAATCTCCAGAATTCATTGATTGTGTATCAAATCTTTATTGGGCTAATTTTTTTGTTATACCGTATTTGGAATCATTTGAGCAGGGCAATGAGTCGAACCAAGAACAGATAGTTCAAATTTCACTTAATAAAAAAATCCCTCAACTTATTACTAAGTACTCTCATATTAAAGATAATAGAAATGGGGTGATCAAGGTTTTGAAAAATTTACAGAATGAAAACCTTGAAAAATTTAATGAATTTACTAATCTTGCAATAGCCTTATCACTAGTTTGGGACGTTGAATTTCCAGAAAATTGGCCTCATCAAAATGTAAAGTTTGCTGATTTACCAACGGAGGGTACGACCCCACTGGGGTTGTTTAACTTTTTTATTGATTCTCAAAACAAAGGAAAATTACTTACTGATCTAAAAAGATTAACAGTAAGAGAATTATGTTTTCTTGTTGATACACCTATTTCAATTAATGAGCATTTGTATGCACAACAGGTGAAAATTAAAAGTATCAATGATTTCGATAAGTTGTATAAACTAATTCCTTACGATCAGAATCGAATTAATGATAAAATTTATGATTGGCCACATGGTAAATATTCATTAATTAAAATTGGATCAAAGAATGGAGGAATTTGTATGGATCAGAGTTATTTTACCTCTCAAGTATCTAAATCAAAAGGAGTGCCCTCAATCTTATTTATGGGACAGGGCGGTTCAGGTGTTCATGCATGGATTGGTGTATTTATGGGGATACGCGGTTGGGACCTAAAAGTTGGTGAATGGAGATCCGAGAAATACCCTGTAGGCGTATCTTTAAATCCTCAAACATGGGATAAGACAACTAATACCGAGATGAAATTTTATTTACAATCAAGTGGTGATAATCCATCAACTGCTAGAGGGAAATCACTCCTTGCTTGGGCCTTGTTAAACAAAAAAACAGATCGCTTCAAATCCTTGATTCAATATTCATCTAGTCTAATGCCCAGAAATATTGAACCTTGGGATATTGAATATAACTGGATTAAAGAAAATCAGTTCGATTTAAAAACAATGGGACGATTCTGGTCTAGGTGGATATCTAATTTTAAAGAGGATAAAGGACTAAAAGCAAAAGGCCAAATGTCATTACTTAGTATTTTCAATGAACTTAGAATGTTTGAAGAGGCGAAATCATTGAGTAGAAGAATAATTTCAGAAAATAAGACTGGCAGGTTTGATTTAGCTATTGCTGTAAATTTGAATCAAATTATATCACTACAAAATCAATCTAAGTGGAGTTTAGCAGAGAAGAAATTCAAACAAGCCTTAGATGACTTTGTTAAGAATGCTAATAATGGTCATCTCTTTTATAATCTTATTAAACCTTATATTGATAATTGTATGTTCAATAGCAAGAGGGAGGAAGCCTTTAGAGCTAAAGAATTTTCTGGTAAATATATCAAGTCATTACCTGGAACAATACTCGACAATGATGTAAATAATTTTTTTGATTCTATAAGATAGAATTAACTGTTTGGCTTAATCAATTCTTCCAATGTGGTAATAAAATCATTTTTTGCAACACTTGGTGGTATAGGTGGAGATAATTGATTCGGAAGAAAATGTATTTCGCCATTTTTTGATCCTAATATGATTGGGTAGGATGGAATACTAGATTGACCAATCTCAAAGAGAAAGTCTCCAAGGATCCAGTTGTCCTTATTTGACCAATCTGCAACCATCGTAACTATCCCAAGTTCTTTAAATTTATTGCTTACTTCTTCTGTGTGCAGAACAAACTGTTCGTTGGTTTGACAGATTGCTCACCATACAGCTGTATAATCTATAAATACATTTTTACCATTTTTGACGTGGTTAAGGGCTATTATCGGATCGAACGGTTGGTATTTAATTCCATGTATTTCCTTTGGAAATTGAGCAGCAGTTTTTGGAGAGTTATTTGATTCGATGTGCTGGTGACTTAATTTAAAGAAAATTAAGAAACATATTAGAAGGGCTGAGTATGAAAAAACTTTATTTTTTAAGCTTAATGAAAGTTGAGAGGAGTATTTGCCATAGACCCAAAGGCCAATAGCAAGAATAATAAGTCCGACTAAAATCCAAATTACTGTCGATAGGCCTGTAGACTTGCCTAATATGTTTAGTAACCAGACAACGGTTAATAGTAGAGGGAAGGCCATAAGTTGCTTAAATGTTTCCATCCATTTACCAGGACGCGGTAGGGCTTCGATTAATTTTGGGAAGTACGCTAGTATGACGTAAGGAAATGCGAGTCCGATAGCCAACAATGTGAATAATAAATACCCTTGAAGTATTGGGCCAGAGATAGCAAGTGCTAAGGCGGGGCCCATGAAGGGTCCGGTGCAAGGTGTTGCTACAAGTACTGTTAGTAAGCCTGACAAGAATGAACCTAGATACCCATTTTTATTCTGAACTTTATTGCCAGCACTCGTTAACGATGTGCCTATTTCAAATAAACCAAAAAGATTGAGAGAAAATATGTACATGATGACAATTAATGCCCATACGAACCAAGGGTTTTGTAATTGAAAACCCCATCCAGCGCTTTGACCGTTACTTTTAATATAGAAAAGAATAGAAACTAGTGCCCATAAAGAAATTATGATTCCTGCTGCGAATGAAAGTCCATGGTATTTGATTTTTGACTTGTCGTTTCCAGCTTGCTGAACGAAACCAAGCACTTTGATGCCGAGTACGGGAAAAACGCACGGCATTAAATTCAGAATCATGCCACCTAAGAAAGCAAAAAGGAGCATCAATGATAAAGATTTTGTTTCTTTCTTGTGTCCGTTAGAGAGTTCCTTAATGGCGTTTATGTAAGCCTTTCCTTCAGGGCTATCTTTGGAGGGAATAACAACTTGATCTGATATTGTGTGGTTGATTAATCCTTTTTTTGGTTTTGTACTTTGGCCAGTGGTAATCCAATAAGAGTGAGCACCTTCTGAGCCGAGTAGGAACCCTTCAATATTTTCAGCAGGTTTAAATTCTGGGTCCTCTAGTGTTGCGAATATTGTCAATACACTGCCATCTATATCGATTGTCTGTTTTTCTTTCTCCTCAATTATAGTGCTGTCGATAGGCATAAAATATGGGGTTTTTCCAATTTTATTTATCTCTTCATTTGTAAGGTTAAATGAAATATCGAGCTGGCCAAAATCACTTACAGGTACAGCATTTAAAATAGGCAATTGTAAGTGTGACTTTTCCCAAGCGCTTTTGATTAATGTGAAGGATCTAGATGTGTCTCCTTGGCCTTTCGTTAATTTAATTTCTAATTCAGTGACAGTTGGGGGCAAGCAAGCTTCTTTACATGCTTGCCAATCGACTATTGCCTTGAAAACATATTCCTTATCTTCTAAATCATTTGGGGCTGTGACTTCACATATAAAAATGGCTTCGTTTTTATAAGTATGGCTTATGAGACCAAAGGCCTCGGTTTTATATGGTACAGGATAACTTGTAGAACTTGTTGAAAACCCATCTGGTGCCTTCCAGTCTATGATAGTTGGTTGACCGCTTTCTCCTGAACCTTTCCAGTAAATGTGCCAATCCTTTTCTAGGCTTGCAACGATTGCTAACTTAAATTTCTGGCCATCAGTTATATTATTTGAATCAGATAAAAATTCAAAATTAACTGGTGTAGTCTGAGCTAATAATGATTGCCCTCTTAATATGACTACAAAAATAATTAGTAGGCGAAGTGCTGTTCTAATAAATTGAGTCATAAATGTTTCTAACTTCTTTTTATTAAGCCGCTTTACCGCAACATTGCTTGAACTTCTTTCCGCTACCACATGGGCATGGGTCATTCCTGCCGACTTTTGGAGATGTTCTTGTTACTGGTAGTGTGATCTGAGGTTCTAATTCAGGGTCATTATTATTTGATTGTTGGCTAGATGCAGAGTTAGGAGAGTTTAAATTTTCACCGCGTCCTTGATTCATTGGCAGGTTTCTAAGAAAGTCTTTAAAAGCTTCAATATTTGTGGTGCTTCTGAAAAGACTCGTAACGACCTCCGCATCAATATTCTGCATCAACACCTCAAATATTCTGAAGGCTTCAGTTTTGTATTCAACGAGAGGATCTTTTTGTGCCTGCGCTCTTAGCCCTACACTTTCACGAAGAGAATCCATATTAAACAAATGCTCTTGCCATAATTTGTCTATAGAACCTAGTAGAATGGATCTTTCCAGGCTGTCGAGATGATCAGCTTCTTCATGTCCTGTTTTGAGCAAATAAAGATCTTTGATTTTTGTCGTTAGTGTAGCTGACAAGGAAACCGAGTCTTGGTTGAGAATTTCAGGATCTTCTGAATCTATACCTATAGGAAAGTTCCCATTAGCCCAGTTTATTAAACCTTTATAATCAGGCTCATCATTTGGATCAATGACATCGATGAATTCAGAAACGCGATTTGGAATAGATTTATTAATTGCTTCAAAAACTAAATCCCTAGGGTTTGCAGTAAGAATAATTTCGTTTCTCAGGCCATAAATTATTCTTCGTTGATCATTCATTACATCATCGAAATCGAGGACTCTTTTCCTCATTGTATAATTCCTCTGTTCGACCTTTTTTTGAGCTCCTTGGACAGATCTATTTAACAAGGGATGTGAAAGTTCTTCACCTTCTTTAAGACCAAACTTCTCCATCATTGAGGTCATTTTATCTGCGGCACCAAAGTTTCTCATTAAATCATCTTCAAAACTTATATAGAATATTGATTCACCATTATCGCCTTGCCGTGCACATCTACCTCGAAGTTGTCTATCAATTCTTCTTGATTCGTGGCGCTCAGTTGCAATAACACTTAAACCACCCAGCTCAGCTACACCATCTCCAAGTTTAATATCAGTGCCCCTGCCTGCCATTGATGTGGATACTGTCACCGCTCCCTTCTGCCCTGCTTTTTGGATGATTTCAGCTTCTTGGCGATGATACTTTGCATTTAAAACTGAGTGTGGAATTTTTGCTCTTTTTAAGTATTTTGATACTGTTTCAGATGCATCTACACTAGCTGTACCAATCAAGACAGGTTGTCCTTTAGCATGTTTCTCCCTAATGCTTTCTATTGCAGCTCCGTATTTTTCTCTTCTTGTTTTATATATTCTATCATTTTGATCAATTCTTTGCACATTAACGTTTGTAGGAATTGGCAAAACGTCTAAGCCATAGATGTCATTAAATTCAGTAGCCTCTGTTTCTGCTGTGCCAGTCATTCCCGCCAATTTTTCATAGAGTCTAAAATAATTCTGAACGGTGATAGTAGCTAGCGTCTGAGTTTCTTTTTCAAGTTTGACTCCTTCCTTGGCTTCAACTGCCTGATGGAGACCGTCACTCCATCTTCGTCCTGGCATTTCTCTTCCAGTATTTTCATCAACTATCACGACTTTGTTGTTGGTTACAACGTAATCAACATCTTTCTCATAAAGACAATACGCTTTCAAAAGCTGAGAAATACTATGTATTTTTTCACCTTGCGAGTTCATGTTGTTTTGAAGCTCATTTTTTTTGGTTTCCTTTTGAGAATCAGAAATGCTATCGTCTCCATCGATTTCTGAAAATGCCGTTGCAAGATCAGGGAGAACAAAGGCATTTGGTTCATCAGGATTTAAAAATGTTCGTCCAAGCTCAGTTAAATCAGCATCATGAGATTTTTCTTCGATTGTGTAGAATAACTCTTCTTTAAGTTTAAAGAGCTCCCTTTTTTGATTGTCCTGATACAGGGCTAACTCAGCCTTTTCAGCAAGGCGTCTATTTTCAGGTTCCTCCATTAGTCTTAGGAGTTGTCGATTTTTAGGTTGTCCAAATTTAACTTTAACCATTGCCCTGCCAGCATCGTCGGGCATTTTTGACTCGAGAGATTTTTTTGCTTCCTGCATTGCTTCGTTACAAAGTAAAGTCTGCTTTTTAACGAGTTGGTTAATGATAGGTTTAAATCTATCGTACTGTTGAGTATTAGAAACTGTTGAAGGCCCAGAAATAATCAAAGGTGTACGTGCTTCATCAATTAGCACAGAGTCGACCTCATCAATTATGGCAAAATAATGGCCTCTTTGAACTTGGTTATCTTTAGAGTGAGCCATTCCATTGTCACGAAGGTAATCAAACCCAAACTCGCTGTTCGTCCCGTAAGTAACATCGCATTCGTAATTTTCGCGTCTTCTTTCTGGAGGCATTTGGCTTTGAATGCAGCCAATGCTAAGGCCTAGATATTTTAGAAGCTCTCCAGTCCATTCAGAATCTCGTCGTGCGAGGTAGTCGTTAACGGTGATTACATGAACTCCTCTGCCAGTGAGAGCATTTAAATATACCGGCAGAGTAGCAACTAAAGTTTTTCCTTCTCCAGTCGCCATTTCAGCAATGATTCCACGATGGAGAGAAATTCCTCCTTTTAATTGACAATCAAAATGAACCATATCCCAAGTCATTGGTTGATCACAGACAGAGTAGGATTTTCCTATCATTCGGCGTGCACCATTCTTAACTACAGCATATGCTTGAGGCAGGATCTCATTTAAAAATTCTGACTGCTTTTCGTACACGTCATCGAGACCATCTATTTTCATTCTTCGAGCCTTTTCCTCAATGTCTTTGACTAAATGATTTTCGGCCTTTCTAAGTGAACTTATTTGTTCTTCTTTCCAAATCTTTACACTTTCATCCAAATCATTTTCGAAAGATTTAATTGCAGCTTTCCACTCAGATGTCTTTTCTTTTAATTGATCATCAGTGAGAATTTGAAATTCTTTATCAAGGTCGTTTATTTTCTTAACGATTGACTCAAGTTTGTTGAGTTCACGTCTATTTTTTGATCCCGCGATTTTATTAAATAACCATTTCATTATTTTAGAAAATTCTTGATAATTCTTTTGTTAATTGACAGCGATTTTTCAACATTAACTATGTACCAATCGATAGTCGTTGCAACTGAAGTGAGGGTATCTCTTTGATAATCCTTACAAATTAAGCTCTTCTTCTTAGAAATTCTTTGGCTAAAGACATGTAATCTGTAGAGCCGTGGGATGATTTATCGTATTCAACTATGGTTTTACCGTAGCTGGGCGCTTCTCCAAGCCTTATTGATCTTCTAATTACAGTATCATAGACCTGTTCGGGAAAATATTGTCGCACCTGATCCACGACTTGCCTGCATAGGTTTGTTCTGCCGTCAAACATGGTCATTACAATACCCTCAATCTTACCTTTGGGGTTAGCGCCTGAAAGCTTAATTTGTTCCTGTACGTGGACAATTTTCGCTAAGCCTTCTAACCCAAAAAATTCACATTGAAGTGGGATTAATAATTCGTCTGCTGCAGCTAAAGCTGATGTCATAAGTACCCCCAGGGAAGGCGGGCAATCTATAATTATGTAATCAAATTTTGATTTGCGTTTGAGAGGCTTTAATATGTCTCTGAGCCTTGTTAAATGATCATCAGTTTGTGCCAATTCAATCTCTGATCCTGCTAAATCCATATCTGCAGGAATTATCGACAAATGTTCAAATCTAGTAGGTAGGATTCGATCTTTAATGCTTTCTTTGCCAAGGAGGACTTCATAGAGACTAGTTCCTTGCTCAGGGGTAAAACCTAAACCGCTTGTTGCATTACCTTGAGGGTCAAGATCAATTAATAAAACATTCTTTGTTTCAGTCATTGCAATGCAGGCCGATAGGTTTATTGATGTCGTCGTTTTACCAACTCCGCCTTTCTGGTTTGCTATTGCGATAATTTTCATTAATTAATCAGCATCACTTATCTATCAATTAGCCAATAAAATCAAAGCTCTTAATTAAAATATATTTCTTTATAAGTTTATAGGACTCTTAAAATTCATAAAATGGTAGTTACTGAAAAAGATTTGATGAATATAGCTGGTTGGGAATGCATCAAAAAGGCTAAACAGTTGCTAGATCTTGATTCGGTGAAAGCAGTTAATGTGAATAATGTAGATGCCTTCCCTTTAATCATTACAGGTAAGGTCATAGAAAAAAGAAAAAATTTTGTATGTGGTTTAAAGTTTATAAATCTTGACGAAGTTGAAAATCTTTGTCGATGTCATGAATCCTTGAAAGATGGAAAAATTTGTAAGCATTCAATAGCCGTAATACTTCAGCAGATTAAGAGAGCTCAAGAAAAAGGCTATAAACAAGAACTTTTAAATGAATCTACTGATGTAAATAAACTTGGGAAAGGAACTGCCTATTCACCACTTATCGAACTGCCCTGTGAAGGATTTAAAAACGTATCAAAATTTCACATTAAATTTGTAAAAAGTAATGACTTATCATCTTTAAATGAAGGGCTTTTAGAAGAAGTTCTCTTCGAAAAATCAATTTCTGACGGTGGTAAAATTTCTGATAATAAAACTTATACGATTGGAATAAAACAACTTGTTTCATTATTTGAAAAGTCTGGCTCTAGATATATTGAGTTGGAACATTTAGGAACCATAAAAAAACTTATTTTATCAGAATCATCACCAAGAATTCCAATTCTTGTATCTTACATTAATAAGCAGGAGCTAGAAATTAAAAGAGAGGCTTTAGCTGACCATTTTTTAATTCGTTCAGGTAGCAGTTCGTGGCTAATTAATTCAATAACATTAATAGCTATGCCTCTCATTGCTGATGATTCAAATAGCTTTCATAAAAGTGAGCTATTAACATTATATGAAAACTTTGAAAAAACAGCGTGCTTAAATATTAGTCTCAAATCATTTAAATCTCGACTTGATCTAATTCGACAATTCTTTCACATAGAATTTTCTGCTGATGATGTTAATGGGAGCAGGCTTTTTCTTAATGATCCTATCATAAAGCTATCCATTGAAGGTTCACTAAATAGCTTGGATATACTAGCATCATTTTCCTACCCTAATTTCTCTTACTCTAATCTAGCAATAGAAAACAAATTTTTAGATAACTTATCTTTAGATAAAAAATTTCAAGGTGAGCGTTTATCAAATATTGAAGGGAATGAAACTCTAATAAGGAATTACAAATGTAAAATTAATGGACATGTCGATATAATTAACTTTTATACCTCTCAATTAAAAAATCTATTAACCGACAAAAGTATTTATGTTGAATTAGGCGAACGCTTTCATTCACTAATAAATGATATTGAAGTTGTTCAACCTCGTGCAATTTTAAATAAGAGTGGAACTGATTGGTTTGAGTTTGACATTGAATTCATATCTCCATGTGGAAGTAGGCTTAACGAGAGGGAAGTTAGAGAGCTTATAAGCAGAGGGGTTCCTACAATAAAAAAGAAGGATGGGAAAAATACAGTCATTGATTTGTTTGCGGCTGCTGATCTTTTCAATTCACTAGGATTGACGTCAACAGAGCAAAAAGTTTCAGGGGATATAGTTATGCGGAGAGTTAGGGGTGTGGAGGCCGTTTTTATAAAAGAAAATCTATCTAAATTTGGCCTCACTGTTACTGAAACTAATAATCAAATCGATGAATCTCTATTTAATAGATTTAATGGAGAACTAAAGGATTACCAAAAGGTTGGTCTAAACTGGATGGGGGAGAGGTTAAATATGCAGAGCGGATTTATATTGGCGGATGAAATGGGACTAGGTAAGACCGTTCAAATACTATCGCTAATTAGTGCTATAGATTTTAAAAATATCCCTATATTAATAATTTCACCGACTTCACTTCTTCATAATTGGAGTAAAGAAATTAAGAAGTTTTTACCCACAATGAAATTCACATTTCATTATGGTAAGAAAAGGGGCGACCTGGCAGAAAATATTACCGGCAATGACATTGTAGTAACATCATATGGAACTTTGATTTCAGATGTTAAAAAAATCTCTGAAATAAATTTCTCTATGGTTGTTGCAGATGAAGCTTCTTTTTTCAAGAACCCATTAACAAAAACTGCCAAGGCAATTGAATCAATAAAGTCTGATTTTAAAATTGCTGTAACGGGCACGCCTATTGAAAATAATCTTCAGGATCTATGGAGCTTAATGAACATAGTAAATCCAAAATACCTTGGTAATAGAACTGATTTTCTTTCTTTATATGGTAACTGGGAATCTGACAATTCAAAACTCAGCGACCTTAAAAAAAGAGTGTCACCATTTATTTTAAGAAGAACGAAGTCTGAGGTTTTACGAGAATTACCTGAAAAAGTTGAAAAAATTATTTATTGTGAACTCAATAAGGAAGAGAGGGTCATTTACAATGATTTATTAATTTCGGGTAAGGATATCATCAATACATTGAAGGAATCTAACCACTCACAAGATAACATGGAAGTGTTGACCTTACTTTTACGACTAAGGCAATCTTGTTGTGATATTAATCTTTTTACCGATAAGGCTGGGAAAAAGTTTGTATCCTCAAAACTCGAACTCCTTGAGCCGATTCTTCTAAATGCAATCAATCAAGGAAGTAAGATTATCGTATTTTCGCAATTTGTGAAAATGCTTAATATAATAGATGGACACCTAACCTCTATTGGGATCTCCTCATTTTTATTGCACGGTGGAATTAGTAGTGAAAAACGGAATGAATTAGTTGATAAATTTCAAGATCCTCAAAACAAAGTTCCAGTTTTTTTAGTCTCACTAAAAGCAGGTGGATATGGATTAAATCTGACTGCCGCGGATACGGTTGTTCACTTTGATCCTTGGTGGAACCCTTCAGTAGAAAATCAAGCTACTGATAGAGTTCATAGAATAGGTCAAAACAAAGTGGTTAATTGTTTTAAGTTAATTGCTTCAAATACAGTGGAAGAAAAAATTCTTATTTTGCAAAAAGACAAAATGAATCTCATTGATATGTCTATAGATGAAGTCCGGCCAGTTATGTCTGGATTAACAAAAGAAGACTTAAGTTTTGTTCTTAAATAAATTTCCTGTTTAATGAAAAACAATGTAATATTAATGAGAAAGATCTAATGAATAACCCTTTACGAATCATATTTGTGCTGTTCATAAGTGCATTAATTTTACTATGCGTTTGGGCTTATTTTGATTTCACTTCTGTTAGAAGTTCAAATTACCCCTCAAATACCTATATATATGATCTGATTCGACTTTTGGTATGTGCATTGTTGACTTTCGCCTGTTGCTTTATTCTTAAAGGAGAAAGTTTCTATAAAAGATTTTTAATTTCTGGAGGAATTATCCTTTTAGCTACGGCGATTACTACAATAATAATGTTATTAGCTGGTGATGGTATCCATCAATTCCTTACAGAAAAATTTAAAAAGTAAATTATTAGGTTTATTCATCCCAAATAAAGTTTTCTAATTTTAACCTTTCGCTAATAACCATAGCTTCTGCTGATCGAGGTCCTTTCATCTCTGAGAGTTGATCTGATATAATTATAGCTGCCCTTAAATCTTGAGAAGTACCTCTCTTTGTTAAAATTCTTATGCATTCAAAGCCTGCTTTAAAATGCCAGTTCATTTCTGGTTGTTCGTTTTGAGAAAGCGGTGGGCGAGGTGCTGTTAATATTTGATAGTACAATTCAAGAGATTTTGTGTTCTGGGCTATAAACTCATATGATTTAGCTTTTCTGAAAACAGCTTCATTGCGGTCGGTGACTCTTAGCTTGTTAATAGATAATATTTGATCGAATACTTTAATTGATTCAGTTATTTTATCTGCACTCGTTGCCCCTTGTTCGTACAACGCTTTCCCTTTAAGCATTAATGCCAAAGTCTTAATCTTTGCAGATGATTCAGATTCAATTATTGAGTCTAATATAATTATGGCTTCATCTTTTAGGTTTTTATTCAATCTGATTTTAGCTTGTTCTATTCTTGCTTTTTCAGAAAGTTGTTCGTCGTTCTCTGCCACTTTTTGAAACAAATTAAAGGCTCTTGATAAGCCTTCGTCAGTTAGGGTCAACCTGGCGGCATGGGCTGCATAATATCTTGCTCTAGATACTAGAATAGAATTCGGGTAATTGGTATAAAGCTTCTCAAAATTCAATAACGCTTTAGAAAAATCTTTGTTTGCATAAAATATTTCAGCTTGTCTCATTCTAATTTCTGGAGCATATGAAGAATTGGGCCATTTACTTATAAATTCATCAGCAAGATTATTAGCCGCGTCTGAATTATCTGAGTTTTCTTCTAACCAAAAACTAAGATAACCTACTCTTTCTTTATCTATGGGTTTGACTGAATGATCATTTGCCTTTTTTAGTGACGATTTTACTGACTCGTAGGAAACAGGGGATTCCAAGAGAAGGAGGCTGGTAACTGCTAAGTATGCTTCTGCTATTCTATCATGCTGTGGATATAGTTCGATGAATTCATTAATCGCTTTTTTTGCGATTGTGTTTTGTTCTGACGCTAATAACAATCCTCTTTCGAGCATCAAATTACCTTTGAGTTTATTATCCTTAACCTTTGTTAGAATCTGAGGATTAACAATATGATCTGATTTTTCTGGATCCATTAAATCTACTAGTGCGGCATTAAATGCTGCTGCATTAGAGTTTTTTGGATCAGTAATGTTTAGATAACTCTCGGTAGCTGATCTTAAATCTTTGTTATCTTTATGTGCTTCAGCGAGTAAGAAGTTGATTTCAGCTTTAGTGGTTTCTTTATCTGCAGAATTTTTTATTGAAGATAATAATTCGATGGCTTCTTGTTTGTCGCCTTGGTTTATCAGAATTTTCGAATGTAGAATCTTAGATTTGAGTGAAATCTCATCATCCCCGGTAGAAAGCATTTTAAGGGAGCTGATAGATTTTAGTTGTTGTTTTGATTGATTCTTTTTAATGAAATAGTAAAGAGATTTTCTAGAAAGATCCTTATTATCAGATTTGATCCAATCTTGTAAGTTGGAGTCGATCTGTTCGCTGAATTTTTTTGTTAATAATAAAAGCTTATCGAATAATGGTGAAGTGTCGCAATCCTTCGGAGCAGTTTCAATGGCTGAATTAATTACACTTAAAACATTCTCAACATTATTTAAATTATAATTTATTTCAATTCTAAGCAATTCAATTGCTAGGTGCAATTGAGCAGTTCTTTTATTAGGTTCTATTTCAACATCACGAAGAGATAATTCTGACTCTTTGAACTTATCAAGTTTGAATAAAGCTTTTGAGGTGATTAGGTTTTTTAAATCTAAAACTCTTTTCTTATTTGAGTTGATGCTTTCAATTGTCTTAATTGAATCAATATAGAAGCCCTCGAGAAGGTAAAGTGTAGCTAGTTTGAATTTTATAATTTGCAATGACGTTCCAGAGTTATTATTTTTTTCTAGTGAGTTTTTAATAATTTCAAGGGCTCTATCATTCATTCCCAAGGATTCGTATGCAGCTGTAATGCTTAAAACTGAACTCGCATGTAATGCTGATTCAGGATTGCTTAAGTATTCTTCAAGTAACGGTAGAGCCTCATTAACTTTGCCGAGTCCGGCTAATGCAATTCCTCGCCAAAATCTCAGCTCATCACCTTTTACTGCATCTATGGCTTCTTGAAGTTTCCCAGCCCTTACAAGGTTTTCAACAAGGAGTGATCTTACTCGAGTTTCATCTTGATTAGATAAATCAGATCTTGCATTTATTTTTGTTAAAATGCTTACTGCAACATCAGATAACCCGTCATTATGAGCTGATATTGCAGTTGTCCAACTTGGCAAATCAAGAACATTGGATATAGAGTTCTTACTATCTTCAATGCTAAATGCCTTTAGATTGATTAAAATAAGATAAAGAACTGATGATAATAACTTTTTAAGCACTATATAACTCTGTAATGTATACTTCTATCTATAAAAAATCCAGTTAAGCTGATTAAACATATATAATTATTAAAATCTATTTTAACTTGCCGCAAACAGCATCATTTGCTCTTATCATTGATCAAATATATGAAAAAACTCATTAATGATCCACTTAAAGTTGCAGATGAGCTTCTTGATGGTCTTGTTGAAGCCTACGACGGCGATTGCAAAAAGGTCGGGGTCCGCTCAATCGTTAAGACAGAGATACCCTCTAACAAGGTTTCATTACTTATAGGTGGGGGTGCTGGCCATGAACCTATATATCATGGTTTAGTGGGTACTAATCTTGCCGATGGGGCAGCGTGCGGTGATATTTTTGCCGCTCCTCCTCCGGACATTGTTCTTGAAGCCACTGAGGCAGTTAATACAGGTAATGGGGTGCTTTATCTGTACGGTAATTATGCAGGCGATGTGATGAACTTTGACATAGGTGCTGAATTATCCTCAGATGACGGAATCGATGTTAAGACAGTTTTAATTACAGATGATGTTTGCTCTGCACCTCATGAGAGTAAAGATAACAGAAGAGGAATCGCTGGATTGGTAATTATTGTGAAAATTGCCGGAGCCGCATCTCAAACCGCTGATAATTTAGAAGAACTTGAAAGAATTGCTAAAATGGCAGTTCTTCACACTCGATCTGTTGGAGTTTCAATGTCACCCGGTTCAATTCCTGCCACAGGTAAGCCAACCTTTGATATTGATGAGGAACTTATTGGTTTGGGTATGGGAATTCATGGTGAACCTGGAGTTTCAGAAATCCCGATGACGACGGCTGATGATTTAACTCCTAAAATGTTGGATCTGATATTCGAAGATTTTGAAAATGATAGCGACATTGAGTGCTTATCTGAAGGAGATGAAATTCTATTGTTAGTAAATAGCCTTGGCGCGACTACCATGATGGAGTGTCTTATTTGTCTAAGAAGAGCTAAAATGTACTTAAAAGATAAAGGTGTTGTAGTATATGATACGATTGTGGGACCTTTTGTTACATGTCAGGAGATGTCTGGAATTTCCTTCAGTATTACTAAGTTAAACGACGAACTTAAACAGTATTGGGACTTACCATGCGAATCGGTTTGTTATACAAAACTTTAATGACATGGGTAAAGAATCACTAGACGCTAAGGAGGCTGTTGAAATGATGAAGCATGTTGCTTCAGTAATCATTGAATCAGAACCTATTTTGACAGATGCCGATAGAAACCTTGGTGATGGCGATCATGGATTAGGTATGGAGAGGGGAATGAATGCTGTTATTAATAAGTTAGCTGAATCAGAGGCTCATGAAGTTTCTGATGTATTCAAAATGACAGGAATGGCAATGATGAGCTCAATGGGAGGGGCCTCAGGAGCATTATTTGGAACGTTATTCCGAAATGGTGGAAAGGCTTTGGAAGGCGAAGAAAAGTTTGACTCAAAGGGATTACATTCTTTCCTAGAATCCGCAAATGATGGAGTTAAATCTAGAGGTGGAGCAGTTCCTGGAGATAAAACAATGATTGATGCCTTAGAGCCAGCATCGATTCGGGCAGGAGAAGTTTCTGAGTTGCCTCTCTGTGAATCTATTAAAATAGTTGCTCTATCTGCAAATGAAGGTAAAAACAATAGCAAGGAAATGGTTGCAACTATGGGACGAGCAAAAACCCTCGGAGAAAAATCCGTTGGTCACCCTGACGCAGGTGCATGTTCAGTAGCAATCATTATCCAAGCAATGTCCGATTTCATAAACACTTAATAATACAATTATAAAAGAAAATATTATGGCTGATCTAGACGGAATATCCGCAGAAAAACAAAAAGAATACTACACAGATACTGAACAAACCGTTCCTAAATTCTTTCTTAAGGGCTCTCATCAATATGATTGGGGCTTACAGAATCGATTAGCACATGTTTTTAATCCAGAATCTGGAAGAACCATAATGCTTGCATTTGATCATGGTTATTTTATGGGACCAACAACTGGTCTTGAAAGGGTTGATCAAACTATTTTGCCACTTGAGCCTTATTGTGATTGTTTAATGTTAACAAGAGGTATTCAGAGATCAATTATCCCATCGAGCACTCAAAAGGCTGTGGCATTAAGATCCTCTGGAGGAACCAGTATGATTAGTACCATTGATGAATGGGAAGGGGAGATTAATGGGTCTCCAGCAAAATTATCAAGACCTGGATATGAGCCTTTATCTAACGAACATCTCGCCGTTGATATTGAGGAAGCAATTAGGCTTAATGCATCGGTTTTAGCTGTCCAAGTTTTCATTGGCAGTCAACATGAACGACAGTCGTTACAGAATTTGACAAATTTGATTGATGCGGCTTCAAGGTATGGAATAGCTGTAATGGGTGTAGTTGCTGTTGGTAGGGCCATGGAAAGGACAGCTAAATATTTTCGAATGGCTACAAGAATAATGGCTGAATTAGGATGTCACATGGTTAAATGCTATCATATAGATGAAGGCTTTGAGACCATAACAAGTTGTTGCCCGGTTCCGATCGTCATTGCTGGGGGAAAGAAACGCCCTGAAAGAGATGCATTACAAATGGCCTATGATGCTTGTGCTCAAGGAGCCTCTGGAGTTGATATGGGGCGTAACATCTTTCAAGCTGATGCTCCTGTACCTATGATGAAAGCTGTTAGAGGAGTAGTCCATGAAGGCATGGGCGCTGACGAAGCATTTGAACTTTATGAAAAGCTAAAATCTGATGCTTAAATCATCGATTTGAAGAATATAAAAATAAGACTAAGATTTAAGAGTGGCTTATCTTTTCAGCCGGTCTTTTAGATATATATCTCAACAAGTACTGTCATCGACAGTTCTTGGAGTGATGTCATTAAGCTTAATTTTTGTTTTAGGAAATTTATTTAAACAAATATTTGAATTATTGGTTGATAGGGATCTGCCGGTGGCTTCGGTATTGCAATTCATTGTATATATATTTCCGTATTCGTTAATTTTTACTATTCCTTGGAGCTTACTTACGGCTGTTCTTCTGGTTTTCAGTAGGATGTCATCAGATAATGAATTACTAGCTCTTAGAATGTCTGGGCGAAGTTTGTTTCAAATATGTAGGCCTGTTTTTATTATAGGAATTTTACTTACACTATTAAGTTTTTATATAAATACAACAATAGCACCTAGAGGAAAAGCTGCGATGAAAATGACATTGTATAATATGGCTATTGAGGACCCTCTCGCTTTAATTGTTCCAGATAAAGTCATTACTCAGTTTCCTAACTATCGCATTTATACTGAGTCGAGAAATGAAAATAAATTGGTTAGTTTAGAGATAATCGAACTTAACCAAGACAACCATCCAATTAGATATTTGAAGTCTAAAGAAGCAAAAATTGAATACAATTCACAAGAGGACCAATTATTGCTCATCTTAGAAAAGGCTGAGGGTATAATTAAAAATGATAAGAACCCCAAAGACTTAAGAAATCTCGTGCCAGGGCTTAGCGCGGATCAGACAACTATCCCACTAGAATTATCATCTTTTAGGAATAATCCAAAGAAATTTAAACCTAGTTTACTTGAAACAGATGTTCTTTATCAGCAGTTAAGTGAAGGAGATGGATTAAGCGAAAAAAAAAGGAATGAAATTCTTACAGAAATTCAAAAAAGGAATTCATTTGCTGTGGCTTGTTTTGCTTTCGCTCTTTTAGGTATACCTTTAGGTATAAATAAACAAAGAAAAGAATCTCATGGAGGTTATGTTCTCAGCTTGATAGTTGCGTGTTTTTATTTTCTAGGAATTATTTATGCCGATAATTTGAAAGATCAGTCAAATGCTCAGTATTTAATGTGGTTGCCGACATCTATAATTTTAATCCTTGGAGCATTTCTTTTTTATAGACTCAACAAAAAGTGAATTTAATTAATGTAAAACGAATATAAATTAGCGTCTCTTAAAAGTATTCTTAACTTTATAGATTTCCCTGCAAGTTGCTTAACATTTTCATGATCTCTCCATTTAATTCTTCCATCGATGTAGTTACCAATGGCTTCAATGCATTCATTTATTGAGTATCCTTGATGAACTGCGCCAGCGCTGTCTAGTATTTCGACACGAATCCCACCAGCTGCTGAAGTGGAGTAATTCATTGATAGCTCACTGCCTTCAAATACAAAGGGTTTAGTTATAATTTCACCGCCCTCATAACCAGAATATAAAGAACTTATACCATCGATTCTTAATCTATATCGATGTAAGTTACTTGATAGTTGAGCGTAATTTTGGTTCACATAAAATGACATTTCCTGTTCTGATGTCTGTACAATGTTGAGAGCGGGATAATTTGACCTTGATACCCAGTTTTCCAAACCTATTGCCGGTCTTAGAAATGATTCCATGAAATTTCGTTGGTATGAATTTCCACCTCTGGATGAAAGTAGAACAACGTCAGAGCAATCATTAAAATATTTTGGAGAAACGCCAAGTTTTTTAGCTTCATTCGGTGTCAAAATTTTCCTTCCAGGCATAAATCTTGCGGCAATACCAATATAAATATGAGGAGCGCGATAATATGGATGTGTTTGATTTGTATATAAATGTTCCGTTGGTGTATCACCAAAAGTCATTTTTATAGGGGCGGTCCAATTAATAAAATCCTTAGATGTCGTTCTACTAACGGTCCTGTATCCATTGTACCCACCCTTAGTCCAAGTTCTGAAATAGCAGATATAACATTGTTCATGTTGAGACCAAAATGAAACATTTTGTGAATCAAAAATACCTTTGGTAAATACGGGTTTGTTGTGAAGCTTTTTCCAATCTAATCCATCATGTGATGTGTAAGCGATTAGACCTGAGGTTTCATTTCCTCCTAAGGCTTTAAATCTATGGTTCTTGTCAACTCCGATCCTTGTATCCAAGAAAGGGGAGAAGTTATGTGTAACGGGTGCAGAGTTAGCCAGTATAATATTATTTTCTGGATACTTATTAATTAAATATTTAGAAATATTAGGTCTTACCCAATTAATGCCATCAATGGAGGTTATTACACATGATGTTTCATCGTTCGTCCCATCCATACCAGCATTTGGGAGGCCTCGATAATAAAGGAAATAATTGTCGTTATCTTTTATAACTGTTGAATAACCGCTAAAAGGACCTTCCCAGGGTTTATCAAATTTATGTACCGCACCGCTTGGGATAGGAGTTGAGAGTCTCATTTCAACACCCTCTAATTTTTCTATCAAATGCTTATCGATGAATAACTCACGCTTATTTCCTAAATCAAAGTAATCGTCTTTACTGTAAAGATTTAGAACTTGTGTTGATATTATAATAACTGACAGGGTAACCTTATGCATACAATTGAATTCTACATTACATATATTGTGGGAAGTTATAAATAGTAAACTTAATTAGGACGTTTTTATGAAATGCGCGAGGAATTCAACATTTCCTCCAGATCCAGTGATTGGTGAATTTGTTGTCCCGACGTGGTTAAGTTGAAGTTCAGTTGTTGCGTAGTTAACAATTTTACTTACAGACTTCTGGTGTAATTCTGGATCTTTAACAATCCCGCCCTTTGATACTTCGTCTCTGGTCAGCTCAAATTGAGGTTTAATTAAAGTGACGATTGAGCAATTTAATGAACTTATGTCATAAGCTGCAGGTAGAATCTTAGTTAGTGATATAAAAGAAACATCTATAACTATTAGCTCTATTTCATCATCAATATCCTCTTTTGTTAAATATCTGCAGTTTAGCTTTTCCCGGCTTAAAACCCTAGGATCAGACCTTATTTTCCAACTTAGTTGATTTGTTCCAGCGTCATATGCGTGAACTTTCTTTGCTCCATGCTGTAATAAGCAATCTGTGAATCCTCCAGTTGATGAACCTATATCTAAGCAAATTAGACCCTTTGGGTCGACTTTGAATTCCTTTAAGGCCTCTTCCAGCTTAAATCCACCTCTGCTTACATATTTGGGTGCTTCTTTAATCTTTATTTTATCATCATCTTTTACTTTGTCTGATGCTTTATCAATGACGTGGCCATTTACGGTGACTTTACCTGCAAGAATTAACCTTTTACCTAGTTCTCTCGAGTCAACAAGGTTTCTGCTTACCAATTCTTGGTCTAATCTTGAAAATGCCACTGTTATGTGTTTTTGATAAATATGCACATAAGTTATTGTAAACAAGTTACATGGATATGATTGTGTGCTTGCTTTTCATTCATCATGTCATAAATATAATTGATATTTCAATAATGTAATACGATAGATCGTCAAATGGATGAAACTCAACAAAATACGGATGATATTAGGATTGAAGAAATTAGGCAATTGTTACCGCCTTCACTCCTTCTATCCGAATTGCCGATATTAGAACCTTCTGCCCAGTTAATTAACTCAACAAGGTCTGATATCGACAGCGTCCTTAATGGTTTAAGTGATAAGCTTCTCGTGGTTGTTGGTCCCTGCTCCATTCATGATCGGAAAGCTGCTATAGAATACGCAGAACACGTTAAAAAATGGATAAGTACATATTCAAATGATCTACTCATTGTAATGCGTGTTTATTTTGAAAAGCCAAGAACCACTGTGGGCTGGAAAGGTTTAATCAATGACCCAAATTTGGATAATTCATTTGATATAAATAATGGTCTCAAAATTGCAAGATCCCTACTCAGTGAAATTAATGAGATGGGTGTTCCTGCAGGTACAGAGTTCCTTGATGCAATAAGCCCGCAGTACTATGCCGATCTAATCTCTTGGGGAGCTATTGGTGCTCGCACTACAGAAAGTCAAATTCATAGGGAACTTGCGTCAGGGTTATCCATGCCGATTGGTTTTAAAAATGGAACTGGTGGCAGTATTAAAATTGCAGTTGATGGAATTAAAGCAGCCTCCCAGCCGCATCATTTCCTTTCTGTTACAAAACAAGGCGTTAGCGGTATTGTTAAGACCCGAGGTAACAAGAGTTGTCACATAATTCTTAGAGGGTCCTCAAATGGCCCTAATTGCGATTCCGATAGTGTTAACGAAACTTCCAAGTTACTTAAAGATAGTGATCTCCCTGGTCAATTAATGGTTGATTGTAGCCACGGAAATAGCCTGAAAGACTATAAAAAACAGGTTCTTGTTGCTGAGGATTTATCAGAGCAAATATCAAATGGATCAAAAGATGTTGCCTCGGTCATGATCGAAAGCAATCTGGTCGAAGGAAATCAAAAGATTTCACCGAACCTGAGTGATTTGGTGTATGGCCAAAGCGTTACGGATTCGTGCGTCGGACTAGATGATACAGAGAAGATTCTTTCGATGTTCGCTGATGCTGTGCAGAAAAGAAGGCAGTAATTTTAATCTTCTTGTTATCCTGAATATTGCAGTTCCCCTGTTTTTTCTGACTCGGTGAGGGCTAGTTGCATACTGTCCATCAATATTGAAAATATCTATAAAATATTACCTAACTAATTCATTTCCAGTTACTCGCTATGATTTAGTGTAGTTATATTCAATGAATGAGTATAAGTTAACATATGTTCATAAATCGATTTAATACAAACTATGGAGATCAGAAATAAAGAATTCGATTATTTAAAATTCTAAAGAAGATCTGAAACTGCTACTCGTTCTTCATTAAGCTCATCAACAGACGCTTGAATTTTCTCTTTGGAAAAATCATTTAACTCAACATCCTGTACGATTTCCCATAGAGAGCCATCGCTTCTTATAGGGAAAGAGGCAATGAGTCCCTCATCAATTCCATAACTTCCATCTGAACAAACGCATGCGCTATGCCAGTCACCCTGTGGCGTCATTTCTGTTAAGTGTTTAACATTATCAACGACGGCATTAGCGGCAGAGGCTGCCGAAGAGGAACCTCTGGCTTCGATGATTGCAGCTCCCCTTTTTTGAACGACTGGAATAAAAGTGTCCTTCAGCCATTCTTCATCATTTATGACTTTGTCGGCTGAGGTTCCATCTATTTTTGCATTATAAAAATCTGGATATTGGGTTGCAGAATGATTTCCCCAGATCGTCATGTTTGAAACTGAACTCACATGGACTCCTGCCTTTTGGGCTAGCTGAGTCTTGGCTCTGTTCTCATCGAGTCTGGTCATAGCATGCCAACGATTGTTTGGAACGTCAGGAGCGTTGTTCATGGCTATTAAACAATTTGTATTACATGGGTTGCCGACAACTAAGACCCTAACATCAGATGCTGCGTTATTGTTGATAGCCTGACCCTGGCCTGTAAAAATCTTTCCATTAATTCCAAGCAGGTCTCCTCTCTCCATTCCAGCCTTTCTTGGTACACTTCCTACTAAAAGAGCCCAATTGGAGTTGGAGAATCCTTTATCTAAATCGCTTGTCGCATTTATAGTATTTAATAATGGGAAGGCACAATCGTCTAACTCCATGCAAACTCCTTCTAATGCGCCCATTGCAGGTTCTATTTCAATTAAGTTTAAATTGACGGGTTGATCAGGTCCGAACATTGCACCTGATGCAATTCGAAATAATAAGGAGTAACCGATTTGGCCAGCGGCTCCTGTGACTGAAACTGTTATAGGGGTATCCATTTTTGAAAATCTTGTTTAATTATTTGTTTTAATAGTAGAGGTGTAAATTACTTCGGTAAATTTTAAAAGGTGATTGTCTATTATTTACCATGAGCTTCCTATTGACCCGACTTCCCACTCCTCAACTAATTCAGAATCAAAGTCTTCAAGAAATCTGGAGGGTCTTTGCATGACGTCACCAGTTCGAGAGCTTGGCCACATATAAGGATGGATGAGGTAAAGCTCATCCTTTGCTCGAGTAACGGCTACATAAAAAAGGCGTCTTTCCTCTTCAAGACCAGACTCTTCCTCATCATCCTCTTCGATGACTCGTGAGTTAGGAAACATTCCATCTGTTAGCCAGATGACAAAGACGGCCCTCCACTCCAATCCTTTGGCTTGATGGACCGAGGATAGCGTGACGGCCTCTGACTTGTCTTCGCGTTCATTGTTCCTTGTAGGTTCTCCTTCAACACCAGACAAAAGCGCTAGTTGGCTGAGGAATTCAGCAGTGTCCTCAAACTGTTCACTGTAACGCTTTAACTGTTCGAGGTCTTGTATTCTGTTGTCATAGTTGGTGAATTTGCTTCTCATGTAGTCATCATAAACACCTCCTAATATTGATGAGATCATTTCCCTTGGAGAAGCAAGTTCGCCATCAGGCGCCATTTCATCCATTGTGTAACCAAATTGAATCCAAGTATTCCTAGATTTTGAGGGAACTTTAAATTTCTCCAAGTGGTCAGAGAATGAGTCAGGTGGGTTATCACTTCTAACGATAGGTGATTTTAACCATTCACCCCATAGCTTTGACGCGCTTACGACCCCTATCCCGGGCAGCATTCTGGCAATACGCTTAAACGCCACTTCATCTTTTCGGTTAACGGCAAGCTTCATGAAGGCCGCGACGTCTTTGATGTGGGCCTGTTCAAAGAATCTCAATCCACTCGTAATATTAAATGGAATACCTCTATTGGTTAACTCCATCTGTAATTCCATGGCCTGATAATGAGCCCTGTACAAAACGGCAATTTCTTCTAACTCAATCCCCTCGTCTCTAAGCTCTAGTATTCTTTGTGCGACAAACGAGGCCTGAGTATTGGGATCATTGACAGGAACTAAAGCGGGCAGCTGCCCCCTTTTAGGTCTATTTGCTTTGAGGTTTTTCTTAAACTGTTTTTTATTTACTGAAATAGCCTGGTTGGCAAGTTCCAGGACTTCTGGCACTGACCTATAATTGGTTTCGATCTTGAAAGTTTTTGCTTTTGGGTAGGTTTCTTCAAATTGAAGAATGTGTTCAAAGTCTGCCCCTCTCCATGAATAGACTGATTGAGCGTCATCACCTACGACCATCAAATTTTGGTGCTTTCCAGAAAGAAGTGCAATTAATCGTGATTGGACTTCATTTGTATCTTGATACTCATCAACAAGTACAAACTGAAATTGATTCTGATAAAGCTCTAGGAGGTCTTTGTTTTCCTCTAATAATTTAACGGCGAGGATCAAAAGGTCGTCGAAGTCTGCAGAATTAGTTTCAATTTTTCTCTTTTGGTATTCCTTGCGAACCTTATTTATTGGCGTCTTGAGATCTAAAAAGTAAGGGTAACGGTACTCAAGAATATCTTGAATAGACTCTCCAGTATTTTCAGAAAGACTGAATATCGTTGCTAGTAGTTCAGGTTTAGGGAAGCGAACTTCTTTGGTGTTAACACCTGATGAGGCAACGCAAGCAGACATCAAATCCTTTTGATCCTCACGATCCATTATCGAGAATGATCTTGTTAGGCCAACCTTCTCAGAATGCCTTCTAAGGATTCGGTTTCCAACTGAGTGAAAAGTCCCTCCCCATATAGAGGTCGTGTCAAAAGGAACAAGATCTTCGACACGGTCTAACATTTCTCTTGCAGCCTTGTTTGTGAAAGTTAGCAGGAGAATATTTTCAGCACCTATTCCATTATCAAGTAAATAGGCAACCCTATAGGTAAGGGTTCTAGTTTTACCGCTACCTGCACCTGCAATGACCAAGGATGGTCCCATGAGAGCTGTCACCGCGGCATACTGCTGCTCATTAAGTTCAGATTTGTAATCAATGTTACTACTGCCTTGGGGAGAGGACGATTCTAAATTGTATCTTCTAGCCATTTAAGGATTTTTAAGAAGGAACTATTTTGAACTGTCAACGCCTCTGACATGATCTAAATAAGATGAAAGTTCTTTCTTTACGACCTTAAGTAGAAAATATACTCCGATCAGGTTTGGGACGACCATACAAAAGAAAAGCGCATCGGCTAGTCTGATAACGTTACCGAGAGAGGCTGCGGCTCCAAGGATAATAAAAAGGCAATAAATGAATTTAAATGACATGATAACATCATTCCTCTTTCCAAAAAGATAGATGACTGCCTGTTCAGCATAATACGACCAAGATATTAATGTTGAAAAAGCAAAAAGGATAACAGCAATGGATAACACATAAGGAAACCAACTGATAACGGTGGCAAAGGCCTCTGACGTTAGCCAAATCCCGTCACCATTTCTCATATTAATCTCATCTGACTTAACCCAACCCGTAACATCTTCTTTGAAAACCTTTACTTCTTGCCATTTTGTTCCTTGCTCTGACTTCTTCCCGGTAAGATTAAATTTTGTGCCTGATTCAACTGTAGTTACAATGCTTTGTGATTCAGGTGCAGTTACAATATCTAATTCATTTATTGCATCAGCTTTAACATTCCACATCCCAGATGAAATAATAACTAGAGCTGTCATCGTACAGACAATGACGGTATCAATGAATGGTTCGAGTAAAGCAACGAGGCCCTCACTAGCAGGCCTATCAGTTTTAACGGCAGAGTGAGCTATTGGAGCTGAACCAACCCCAGCTTCATTTGAAAATACCCCCCTTTTAATTCCTTGTATAATTGCTCCAATTACCCCTCCTACAGCAGCTGAACCTGAGAACGCTTCTGTGAATATCAACGCAATAGAGGATGGAATTTCTCCAGCATTAACAATAAGTACAGTGACTGCAGCTAGCATGTAACCAGCGCACATGAAAGGCACTAAAAACGAAGTCACCCTAGCTATCCATACGATACCTCCAATGATTACGACTCCAACAACAAGAGCGACAATAAGCCCAAACTGCCAACCTTGTTCTAGAATACCGAACGTATCTGAAAATTGTTGATGAGCCTGATTGGCTTGAAACATGTTTCCGGCTCCTATAGCTCCAGCAACACAAAATATTGCAAAGAGAATAGCAAGAAATCTACCAAGTTTAGCCATCCCGATTTCCTTTAACCCGTCCTGCAGATAGTACATTGCCCCACCCCTTGTTTTGCCATCCTCATCAACCTTTCGATACTTAACACCCAAGGTGCATTCTGTGAATTTAGTAGTCATACCGCACAAGCCAACGAGGATCATCCAAAAAGTGGCACCAGGTCCGCCAATAGCTATTGCCACAGCAACTCCAGCGATATTACCAAGTCCAACGGTAGCTGAAAGTGCAGCTGAAAGTGCTTGGAAATGGGTAATCTGACCCGGTGCATCCTTAGCCGTATATTTTCCAGTGATTGTCCGGGCTGCAATTCCCAATGCTCTAAAATTAATGAAACGAAAGTAAATTGTGAGAAATAGTGCAGTAGTACCAAGAATGATTAAAACAAGAGGGATAGCCTTTCCTCCGCCGATTGGCATACTCCAGAAAACTACTGATTCTGCTATATCTGCTGCGGGTTCAAGAACTTGATCAATTTTTTGGTCAATCGATTCAGTATTTGCGTTAGCTGAAAAACTAAATAGAAAAATACCTAAGAAAACAAATAGATAAGACTTTGGAACAAAACTAATTCTCATTTTTATACGTTATATGTAGGGAAATGTTGGTCTATGTCCTCTTTTATGTCGAGATTTTATTAAGAAGAGTTAAAGATTACAAATTCACGCTATTGAAGTTAGCACTTTCCTTGCAAAACGATGACAAAAGGACTATGGAGACATTGTATCTGAAATGAATCTTACCGCTAATTCATTCATAAAGTTTTATAGCTCATCCATAGGCAAAAAAGTGATCGTTGCCATTACTGGATTAGCCTTAATCGGTTTTCTATTAGGTCACATGGTAGGAAATCTAAAAATATTCGCTGGCCCGGAAAAAATTAATTCTTATGCTGCGTGGTTACACTCAATGCCCCTAGTCCTTTGGGGTGCTCGGATTGGTTTGTTAGCCTGTTTCTTCATGCACATTTTTACGACCGTAATGCTAGTCATTCAAAATCGGCGCTCTAAAGGTAGTAGGTATGTGTATCAACACACAAATAAGGCCAGTGGTGCATCAAGGACAATGATATGGAGTGGTATTATTATTATTTGTTTTGTCATTTACCACATTCTTCATTTCACCGTTAGATTTGCTAACGACTATGACTCGTCAGCTTACATCGATACTATGGGTAGACATGATGTATATAAAATGCTGATTGATGGATTCAGTTGGTTGCCTGCCAGCCTTTTCTACATTTTTTCAATGGCGTTACTCTGTTGGCATTTAAGTCATGGATTTTCTAGTGTTTTTCAAACCCTTGGACTTAGAACTGACAAGACTTGGGGATTAATTAAAGCCAGTGGATACGCATACTCGTTAATAATTTTCATAGGAAATTGTTCGATTCCTGTTAGCATTCTAGCAGGTTGGTTAACATAAAAAATTTAGTAAAATGAGCCAAAAAGTATTAGATTCATCAGGTCCAAGTTTACTTCAATCCCCTGTTTCATTAAAAAAGATTAAAGAGATTACTGATAAAAAAATCTCTTCAACACCTGAGTCTAAGATCCCTTCAGGTCCCATTGATTCAAAATGGGAGAAGCATAAAATGGATTCAGCTCTCATCAATCCTGCAAACAGGCGTAAGTTTACGGCAATCGTAGTAGGGTCTGGATTGGCAGGTGGTTCAGCCGCTGCAACTCTCTCTGAACTTGGATACAAGGTGAAATGCTTTTGCTATCAGGATAGTCCTAGAAGAGCTCATTCAATTGCTGCTCAGGGAGGAATCAATGCCGCAAAGAATTACCAGAATGATGGTGATAGTGTGTATAGGCTTTTTTATGATACAATCAAAGGCGGTGATTTTCGCTCTCGGGAAGCCAATGTTCACAGACTCGCTGAGGTTAGTACAAACATAATTGATCAGTGTGTCGCTCAAGGAGTTCCATTTGCCAGAGAATATGGTGGCTTGCTTGATAACAGGTCTTTCGGTGGCGCTCAGGTTAAGAGAACCTTTTATGCTCGTGGCCAGACCGGCCAACAACTTCTACTTGGTGCTTACCAAGCTCTCCAAAAAGAGATAAGTAATGGAGGAGTAGAAATGCATCCTAGAACAGAGATGCTTGATTTGGTTTTGGTAGGAGGTCACGCAAAAGGTATAATTGCCAGAAACATGGTCACTGGTGAAATCACATCACACGCTGCTGACTGTGTCATTCTTGCAACCGGAGGATACGGTAATGTGTTCTACCTTTCAACAAACGCAAAGGGTTGTAATGTAATGTCAGCATATAGAGCTCATAAAAAGGGAGCCTATTTTTCAAACCCTTGCTATACTCAAATTCATCCAACTTGTATTCCTGTTAGCGGTGACTACCAGTCCAAGCTTACGTTAATGTCTGAGTCACTCAGAAATGATGGTAGGATATGGGTTCCGAAAAGCCCTGGAGATGTCGGAAAAGCAGCATCAGAAATTGCAGAAGCAGACAGAGACTATTATTTAGAAAGAAAGTACCCCTCTTTTGGAAATCTAGCTCCTAGAGATATAGCATCTCGTTCTGCCAAAGAAGTCTGCGATGCTGGCCTAGGAATTGGTAATAGTGGTTTAGGGGTATATTTAGATTTCGCAGATTCAATTAACCAGTTTGGTAAAGATACTATTGCCTCAAGATATGGTAATCTTTTCCAGATGTATGAAAAAATCACTGGTGAAGATCCTTACTCGCAACCAATGAGAATATATCCGGCTGTTCATTATACAATGGGAGGTCTGTGGGTTGATTATAATTTAATGAGTAATGTCCCAGGCCTTCACGTTCTAGGTGAGGCCAATTTCTCAGATCATGGCGCTAATAGGCTTGGGGCTTCGGCATTAATGCAGGGACTCGCAGATGGCTATTTCGTAATATCAGCAACACTACCAAATTATCTTGTTAATGAATCTCCAGGTACAATCAGTACCGAGATGCCAGAGTTTCGCGAAGCAGAAGAAAATGTTCGCACAAGAATTTCTAAATTTTTGTCAATTAATGGAAAAAGAAGCGTCGATTCATTTCATCGAGAGCTTGGTCTCTTAGTTTGGGACAAATGTGGGATGTCCCGAAATAGGTCAGGATTACAGGAAGCTTTGAAAAAAATCCCTCAAATTCGTGAGGAGTTCTGGGACAATCTTTGTGTTCCTGGGGAATCCAATAATATTAATCAAGAGCTAGAGAAAGCTGGTCGAGTGGCAGACTTTATGGATTTCGCTGAATTACTTTGTCATGATGCCCTTGACCGTGAAGAGAGTTGTGGAGGTCATTTTAGGGAAGAGTATCAATTCACTAAAGATGATCCAGAAGTTGCCTCTGGCTATACTAATGAGGGTGAAGCAAAAAGACGTGACGATGAGTATGCTTATGTCGCCGCATGGGAGAGAGATGATGCTGGCAAGTTGGACCTTAAAAAAGAATGGTTAAAATTCGAGAATGTTAAACTTGCAACTAGGAGTTATAAGTAGATTTCATGAATTTAACTCTTAAAGTTTGGCGGCAGAAGGATTCGGATTCCAAAGGGAAAATGGAAACTTATGTTGTTAGTGACATTCCAGAAGAAGCTTCATTTCTGGAGATGCTTGATATTGTAAATAATCAACTCATTGAGAGCGGGGGTGACCCTATTACTTTTGATCACGACTGCAGAGAAGGTATCTGCGGTTCATGTTCTCTTACGATTAACGGTGTTCCTCATGGCAAAGGAAAAGGTATTACGACCTGCCAACTGCATATGAGAAAGTTTTCTGATGGAGAGACTATTTACATCGAACCTTTTCGTGCCAAACCATTCCCTATTCTAAAAGATTTAATGGTTGATAGGTCTTCCTTCGACAGAGTTATTGAATCGGGAGGTTATGTTTCTGTTAGGACAGGATCTGCAGTTGATGCAAATTCAATGCCTATTGAAAAGGATGACGCTGATACAGCATTTGATGCCGCCACATGCATAGGTTGCGGAGCATGTGTAGCTTCATGCAAAAATGCTAGTGCAATGCTCTTTGTTTCAGCAAAAGTTAAGCACCTGAACTCCCTTCCTCAAGGAGCTCCAGAGAAGACAAAAAGAGTTGTTAATATGGTTAACCAAATGGACAAAGAAGGATTTGGAAATTGCACCAATCAATACGAGTGCGAAGCTGTCTGCCCCAAATCAATCAAAGCTGAATTTATCTCTGATTTAAATCGACAGTACGGTACGGCAATAGTCAAAGATGCTATTAGTTGATTTAGAATCTGAAAGTCCAAGAGACACCAGGGTACTTTAGGCCCCAATATATCAAACTCGCCGTATGGTTACCTATTTTTCTGGAAAAGGATAGATGTTCGTTTGCACCACTATATGAAAACATGGTTGACCATAATCCATTTCTAATATGAAGACCTGCTACAGGTCTGAGATCGCCAAGCTCTTCAATGTATGTTGCTCCTGTGTATGGTGAGAATTGGAAATTCCCTAGTTCACCTAGATACTTACTAAAAGTCCCGTAGTACGATTGACTTTTTATATCATTAAAATCATCATTTGATGTGCCAAATATGACAGCAGGTTGCCAACCTTTTTTCTCTGAAACTGCTCTCCAGTTTGCGGCAAAGTCAATATCATTGCTTAAAGGTCTGTAATCAAAACCACCTGA
>JAOFDG010000021.1 GCA_028033615.1 Verrucomicrobiales bacterium
GCCAGAACTTGGTCTCATTTAGACGGCAGAAAAATCAAAGCAGGCATAATAGACGCGACGGATGACAAAGTCACTCTTGGGGCACCCAACGGTAAAAATGGAGCAATCCAATTAAAAGACTTAAGCAACGAAGATCAGTTGTACGTAAAAAAATGGCTTGATAAAAACGCCAAACCCAAAGGCTTCGGTGAACCTGACAGAATAATAGAGATAACCACACTCAAAGGGGAAATGAAATATAACAAACCTGTTATAACCGTTTACCCAGGAAAAAAGATCAAACTTATACTGCGTAACAACGATGATATGCACCACAATTTAGCCATAACAAAGCGTGGAAAGGGCAAGGATTTAAAAGTTGCTCAAGAAGCTTGGAAGCTTGGAGCCGAAGGCTTTGCAAAAGATTGGATTCCTAATCACCCAGATTTACTCTATTCAACAAAAATGGCGGATCCTCACTCTTCCTCGACACTATATTTTACTGCACCTAAAAAAACAGGAAAATATCCGTATGTTTGTACCTTACCAGGTCACGCCCAAGTCATGCGCGGCACAATGATCGTGTCCAAAGAAATGAACCCCTTGAGTGAACTTACCTTCACTTCATTCAAAGGTAATTGGACAAAAATTCCAGATTGGAACAAACTAGAACCTTCAGGCACTGATCATGTTGCAAGTGGAAAATTTGATCTTTCTTGTATTAATGAAACAGATTCTTTCGGCTTAGTTTTTAGAGGAAATATCGAAGCCCCTAAATCTGGATCATATACATTCACTTTGAATTCTGATGATGGGTCTAGACTTTTAATAGATCAAAAAATAGTAGTTGATAATGACGGCGTTCATGGACCAATTTCAAAATCTGGAAAGATAGATTTAAAAAAAGGGTTACATCATATTGAAGTTCAATACTTTGAAGCACGCGGTGGTGAGGAATTGTATGTTGGGTGGAGATTACCGGAATCTAAGAAAGAAATGGCATTGTCTATAAACAAAGGGCCTTCAACTGGGAATTCACCTAGTGGAGAATTACTAGTCGCTGAAAATGAAGCCCTAATATACAGAAACTTCATAGAGGGTGCAGGCCCCAGAGCAATTGGAGTCGGATATCCTAACGGAATTAACATTGCATATGATGCAAATAATATGAGGATAGCCTTAATTTGGCAGGGCGATTTTATTGATGCAAAGAGGCATTGGAATGGCAGAGGTCAAGGGTTTCAGCCTCCTTCCGGAGAATCTATAATTGCAGGTTCTCCTGGAGTCCCTTTTGCTACAATTAATTCTCCAAATAGTCCTTGGCCAAACACCTACTTCAGAAATGAAAGCGCTCAACTGCCGCCTCTAAAAGAGGGATATTTTTTCAAGGGCTACAATCTTATAGGTCAAAATAGAATACCTACTTTCAAATATAATTTTGGCAAATTATTGGTAATCGATGAACCTGTTCCAAGAGAAGAGACAGAATCATCACAAGCTTCCCTAATCCGCACTCTGACAATTAAAGGTAAGAGTAAAGATAACTTTTATTTCAGAGCAGCAGTTGGAGAATCTATCGAAATTATCGATAACGATACGTTTTTAATTGATGATATAGCTACCATGAATTTGCAATCAGCTGAAAACCCAATCATTCGCGACAGTGAAAATAAAAAAGAACTTCTCGTGCCTATTAAATTCAAAAATAACTCAGCGGTTATAAAACAAATAATTAGCTGGCAATAATAAATTTCAATGAGAACTACACTTTACGCTATCTTCATAATGAGCTGTTTCCAATTAAGCAGCCATAGCCAAAACCCTACAGAGGAATCCAATCATTATCCAATCAATGAAATACCTATACCTTCCAACATTGTTCTTGAGGTAGGCAGCATTGAAATATTACCAGACGACAAAATAGCTGTTAGCTCAAGGAGAGGAGACATTTACGTCATTGAAGGTGCCTACACAGATGATCCTGGAGATGACAAATGGTCCCCATGGGCTGTAGGCCTACACGAAGTCCTTGGACTATCCTGGAAAGATGGTTGGCTATATGCTACTCAAAGGCCTGAAGTCACAAGAATGAAGGATACGGATGGTGACTTGCGCGCAGATATTTTCGAAAGCGTTTCATCAGGATGGGGGATTAATGGAAACTACCATGAATATGCTTTCGGTTCACGACATGATCCTGAAGGGAATATTTGGGTCGTACTTTGCCTAACTGGATCTGGCGGGGCCAGCTCAGACTTTAGAGGTTGGTGTGTTAGGGTTACTCCAGGTGGAAAAATGATTCCCACGACTAGTGGAATACGATCTCCTGGGGGAATAGGTCAAAATCATATAGGTGATATGTTCTATTGTGACAATCAAGGTACTTGGAATGGAACCAGTTCAATCAAACCTCTTCCGGTGGGAGGCTTTGTTGGAAATCCAACTGGAAACAAGTATTATGAATTAACCAATGCCATAGGAGCGAAGCCTAAGGATCCTAAAAGTGGAAGCCGCATCTCAATCGAAAGGGATAAAATTCCAGAACTTGTTCCTCCCGCAGCAATGTTCCCTCACGGAAAACTAAGCAACTCTCCAACAGGTATAGCTTGTGATACAAGTGGGAAATTTGGACCATTCAAAAATCAATTGTTTGTTGGAGAACAAACAATGTCTACAGTTCTCAGAGTCGCACTCGAAAAAGTAAATGGTGTTTATCAAGGAGCTGCTTTTCCATTTAGAGGCAGGTTCAAATCAGGTAACGTTGCCGTCAGACTTGGACCAGATGGAAGTATGTTTGTAGGTGGTACCGATAGAGGTTGGGGGGCCAGAGGGGGGAAACGATTTGCTTTAGAACGCTGTCATTTTAATGGTGAAATCCCTTTCGAAGTTCTCAACATTGAAGCTAAATCAGATGGTTTTAGGGTTAATTTCACTGAGGAAGTTAATAAATCTACAGCCTCAGTTACCGAAAGTTACACCATCAGTGCATATACATATATTTATCAGAGCGGATATGGAAGCCCAATTGTAGATAAGACTACACCTGTAATTAAATCAGCTACAGTATCAAGTGATAATAAAAGCGTTCATCTGAAAATAGACGGTCTAATCAAAGGTAATATACATGAGATTAACTTTCCTGGAGTTAAAAATTCTAAGGATGAAATTTTATTACATGGTATCGGCTATTATACTCTTAATGAAATCCCTTCAAAATAGCTCGAACTTTATGTTCTGGATTTAAATACACTTAATATACCTCTGATTTTTCAAGATTATAAAATTCTACCTTTACTATCTTTTTTCTCTACGACTGCTCATTAGAGTGGTAAATTCAAATATGCACTTTGTACTATCATTCTTATTATTATTTCTTCCCGTACTATCTATTCAAGCATCTCAAGCCTGGAAAAGTGATAAGCCCATTGCCAATTTTCACCTCAAAGCAAATTATAAAACCTCTGAAGATGGAATCATAAACTTCAGAACCGGTAACGCTTCAATTGACCTAAAGGTTGTTTCAGGTTCTAACGGAACTTTAGAGTTCGCCGCAAGTCATAAGGTAGGTGAGGAAGGTCGTCTAAAGACTTGGATGAATGAAAAAGAAGTCGGAAAAATAATTAAATTTGGTAAATTCAATCAACAGCTTAATGAGAAAACAAACTCCTCTTTTTTTATTTCAACGGACAAGCAAGCGAAAGAAACATTTGATTTAAGTAAAGATTTCACAACTTATGTGAAATTTAAAACGACAAGTGATGGCACTTTGTTTTCTGAATCTGCTCCCGGTAAGAAATGGCTTGAAAATGGAAAGGTTCTTTATGTGGATAGCGGGAAGTTGGTTTATGACATTGGTTGGAAAGGACAAATTAGTGGCGGAAAGAAAGTTAATGATGGTAAATGGCATGAAGTTGCATTGGTTACAGGTTCAGGAAATGTAAAACTTTTTTTAGATGGTAAATTAGTACAGTCTGAAAATAACTTTTCAGCAGACAGGGCAAATGAAACACGTTTTCAAATAGGCAAATGCTCTACTGATTTTGGGGGAGATTTTGAAGGAGAGATTGCCAATCTTAGACACTGGAAAAGAGCACTTGATGATAATGAAATTAAGTTAGCAGTCTCAAAAAGAATAGATGAAACCAACACCCCTGATTTCAACTGGAAGTCCAAAAATATTGAATTAAAAAGCACTGCGGCAATTAAGAAAATCAAACCTATTATAATTGATGGCTACCTAGCTAAAGAAGTAATAATTAGCCGAAGCAGCGAAGGTATTAATATTTCAAATGTAATTATATCTAAATTGGGGGATGCTGATCACTTCAAAATAGTAAATAACTGGGATCATAATAGTTTAGATAGAGGTGCTAGGATATATAATGGCTTTTGCATCACTTGTCATGGAACCGATAAATTAGAGGGAACTTTGCCAACTGCTCTTAGATTTCATAAAGGACAGTTTAAGAACGGCAAGGATCCCTTATCAATGTACTCCACTCTTACGAAAGGGTACAATCAGATGGTTGCTCAACCATGGATGACTCCACAGCAGAAGTGGGATGTAATACAATATATAAGGGAAACTTTCATTAAAGAGCAAAACCCCTCTCAGTTCGTAGAAGTGGATGAGAAGTACATCAATACTCTACCTAGAGGCCTTGATCTTGGACCTCAAAATTCAAGCATTTTTGGGGCTGAAGAACCCAAATGGAAGAAAATGGATTACGGCCCTTTACAATTTTGGACGATACAGGTCTCTCCTGGGAATATTGCATATAAAGGGATTGCAATAAGACTCGACGAAGGGCCTGGCGGTATTGCAAAAGGAAATAAGTGGATTCTTTATGATCATGATACCATGAGAGTTGCTGCTGCATGGACTGGCGAGGGTTACATCGACTGGCGAGGGATCGCTTTTGATCAATCTCATGGAAGCCATGCATCATTAGTCGGAGCAAAAGTTTTTGAAAACCCCGTTGGACCAGGAATAGCTAATCCCGAAAATGGTAGCTTCAAAGACCCTAGGTTCCTTGGCAGAGACGGCAAACCGTATGGGCCTTTACCTAAAGAATGGACTCATTACAAAGGAACTTACTTGCATGGAGGTAGAGCAATAATTAAATATACCGTTGGAGATACTATAATCCATGAACTACCAGGATATGAAACTATCGGTGATAAAATAATTATTACAAGAACCATTGAGGTCAACTCATCGAAAGAACCTATCAGAATAAGAATTGCACCATCAGGCACATCTGTTTCTATTAAAGGTAACAATGAAATAACAATAGACAAAAAAGATGGTGACTTTCACACTCTTAATATTCCAACCACTAAAAATAAATTAAGCGTCAAGGTTCTCATTTCAGAATTAAATCAAAGTGACCTTAATAAGCACTTAGTTAGTAGCGGCCTTCCCATTACACTTAACCCTTTAACTGAAGGAAGTATTAAAAGGTGGCCAGATGTCGTGACTACTGAAGGAAGTAATGGAGAAAAAAATGCCGCTTTCGAAGTCGATGAGATAAAACTACCAACAAGCAATCCATGGAACTCTTGGATGAGACTTGGAGGATTCGACTTTTTTCCTGACGGTAAGAAGGCTGCAGTTGCGACATGGCTAGGAGATGTTTTCATAGTGGATGGTATAAAAGATACATTCGACAAACATCGTTGGCAAAGAATAGCAACTGGCCTGTTTCAGCCGCTTGGAGTGAAAATTATAGATGGTTCAATATACATTACATGTAGAGACCAAATTGCCAAACTTCATGACCTAAATGGTGACAACGAAATCGATTACATTGAAAGCTTTAACAACGACCATCAAGTCACTGAACATTTTCATGAATTTGCTATGGGGCTTCAAACTGATAGCCAAGGAAATTTCTACTACGCCAAATCTGCTAGACATGCAAAAACTGCACTTGTTCCGCATCATGGCACTTTAATAAAAGTCAGCGCTAATGGTAAAGAATCCGAAATTATTGCAAATGGTTTTAGAGCTGCTAATGGGGTTTGCCTAAACCCTGATGGTACGTTCATTGTAACAGATCAAGAAGGACACTGGAATCCAAAAAACCGAATAAACTATGTTAAAAAAGGTGGTTTTTATGGAAACATGTTTGGCTATCACGATGTCACTGACAATAGTGACTCAGCAATGCAACAACCTCTATGTTGGATAACTAATAGTTTTGATCGAAGCCCTGGTGAGCTTATGTGGGTACCGGAAAAGGCTAAATGGGGAGCACTTAACGGCAAGCTATTAAATCTTAGTTATGGCACTGGAAAGATTTTCTTAGTACCTCATGAAAAATTTAAAGGACAAGCTCAGGGAGGCATGATATCAATTGGATTGGATTTTCCAACAGGTTTAATGCGAGGAAGGTTCCATCCAGAGAACGGCCAACTTTACGCGACAGGGATGTTTGCTTGGGCTGGAAGCAAAAGAGGTGATGGAGGGTTTTACCGAATTCGTCATACTCAAATAACCCCAAATCTACCAACTTCATTGAAAGCCACAAAGGATGGCATTGAACTTGAATTCACAACTGAGCTTGATAAAAATAAGGCCAAAGAATTGAAATCATATCAAATTAAGGTTTGGGACCTTAAGAGAACAAGAAACTACGGTTCTAAGCATTACAACGAACGCTTACTTGAAGTGAAAGAAGTTATACTTCCAAAAGGAGGAAGAATCGTCCGCTTAGTGATTCCCGAATTAAAACCTACTTGGGGGATGTCAATTCGTTATAAACTGAAAAACTCAAAAGGTGAAGAATTTGATGGTGAAATTAACAACTCTATCCACCAAATGCCACAAACTTAATCATTACATCAAGTTTAAGGGCTGAAAATTTTCATCTTATCCTGGATATTTTCCTACAGCTTTTTTTAATTTCAAACGAGCGGCGTCTAAATCTCCTGAATTAATATCTTTGATAGCATTATTAAGATCTGCGTCAGCTTCTTTTGATATCTGTTGGCGTCTAACGACCTCACGCTCAGCAGCGCCAAAAACTTCCGAATTATTATTTACTTTTGTCCCCACTCTACGCGTAAACTTCGGCTTAACTATAATAGAACCATCTTGAGGCTGAGCACTAGGAATGGTTGGTTTGATATCATCAAAACCTCTTTGTTGAGCTTCTGGAACAACTGGAACTTTTTCAATAGAGTTACAGGAATTTATTATTATACAGATAAAAACAATAAATAAATTTTTTGATGTTTTCATAATATCAGTAATATTTTTCAATTTTCTATATAACTTAATCTTCGCAACCAATCTTCGAGAAGCAAGGACCATTTTTTATTGCCTTGGCGACCAAGCCCCACACCATGCTTACCTTTTTGGAAAAGGTGAAATTCACAAGGCACTCTATTCTTCCTCAAAGAGGAAACAAATGCCAACGCATTTTCCACAGGCACGACACTATCCTCATACGTATGAAAAATGAATGTAGTAGGTGTCCTGCTGTCAACTTGTGTTTCAAGTGACATGGCATCTACTAGTTTTTGATTTGGATTTGATCCCAAAAGATTAATTCTAGACCCACCATGAGTAATTCCTTTTCTCATAGAAATAACGGGGTAAGCTAAAATCATGAAATTCGGTCTATCTAAAGAACTAGTGAACTGAGTGCCTGCAGTAGCAGCTAGGTGCCCCCCAGCAGAGAAACCCATCACTCCTAAATTTTCAGGGTCAACTTTTAATTTTTTACAATTTTTTCGAATATACTTTATTGCTTGCTGTACATCATTCTTCGGCAAAGGATGCCTGTGTGGAGACACTCTATACTTAAGAACGAATGCCGCGAAACCTCTCTTAGAAAACCACTCCCCTACTTCATTACCTTCGTAACTCATAACGCAGGTGCCATAACCACCTCCCGGACAAATAACCACAGCTGGTGTTTTGATACACTTTGTTGTGGGAAGGTGGATTGTTAGAGAGACATTTTCTGCTCCTTTTCCTGCCACTAAACCTTGCCAAATTTTTACCGTTTCGGATTTGAGATTTAAATTTAAAATGTAAAAGGCTGTCAATAAAATGAATAGTTTCATAAATTATTTGAGTGTTCTTTTGACCAATAAGTTCAACTCATGAGGCTTATAAGGCTTGGGCAAAACGGCATCAAAACCGTAAGATTTAGGATGCGACATCACTGGATCATCTGAATAGCCACTAGAAACGATTGCAACAATATTAGGGTCAACTTCACGTATCTTTCTAATTGCATCAGCTCCTCCCATTCCATTAGGAATTGATAAATCCATAATTACTAAATCAAAAGGCTTACCTGATTCAAATTTTTTTATATAAACATCAACAGCCTCTCCTCCCTCTTCAGTTTGCGAAACAGTGTAACCTTCCTTTTCAAGATTTGCTACAAGCAGCTGCCTAATTAATGAATCATCTTCTAGTATCAAAATCTCGACAGATTTTTTATCAATTTTATTAGTTGTCTCATTGAAATCAGATCCCTTTGCACTAATTAATGCCGGTATTGCAAGATAGACTGATGTACCTTTTCCAGCAGTAGATTCAACTATAATACTTCCCTCATGAGCTTGAATAATAGATTGGCAAACCGTAAGCCCAATTCCAGTAGCGTTTGCATCACTCTTTGTCGTGTAGTAGGGCTCAAAAATTTTTAATTTTTCACTTTCATTAATCCCCTTACCATTATCTGATACTTTCATTAAAACATAATGGCGTGACGCGTTGAGTTCTAGAGTTGGCTTAAGACTCTTACGCAAATCGGATTCAAGATCTAAATTACTAAGGCTAATCGAAATGTCACCACCTCCAGGCATCGCTTGTTCTGCATTCCTAAGAAGATTTTCTACAACACGCCTAAATTGACCAGGGTCAGCATCGACAATCCATATGGTTTTGGGCAGATCAAAGCTATAATTAATATTTTTAATTTTATCAATTTCGTTGCTTATCTCATGAACTATTTCACTTAAGTTTATATGTTGTTTTATGGGCGCACCTCCCTTAGCAAAAGTTAACAACTGCTGAATTCTATTTTGCGCGCGAATAGTTCCTGACAAAGCATTTTCAACTTCATCAAATCCTTCAGTGCTTTTTGGCAGCTTAACGTTAGCTAATGAAAGATTACCTAAAATAACAGTTAATAAATTATTGAAATCATGAGCAAAACCTCTAGCCATTAAACTGAGACTCTCCAATCTTTCCATTCGGAGCGCAGTCTGAGACTCTTGAATTCTAGTTGTTACATCTGATACACGCATCATCATACCCTTACCAAAAGGATAACCACTTAATTCATACCAACGCCCTACCCGATCATCAAAAAAATCAAACTTAAATTCATTACGATTAGTCATAGCAGATTTTGCCTTATCCACATCAACATTAGATATATTAGAAGGAGTTAAATTCCACAAATTTTCACCCATTAATCGGTCATTCTTTAATTTAAAAAAATCTAATGTAGGAATATTTGTGAATTCCAGAATCCAGAATTCATCCACCAAAAACAATGGCTCTGCTAAACCATCAACAATCTTCTTAATAGACTCACCTTCTTTGTCATTTTTATTATCACCATGCTTTAAATCATTAGGTTGACGAAAAACCACAACTAGCCCTACTAACGAGCCTTTTTGATCTTTAAGGGGCGATGCACTATTCTGAATTGGAATTTTTCTACCAAATTTATCATCAAGAAAAAACTTCTCTAGCGATGAGTTAACCTGAATTCCGCTAGTGATCTCAACATGAGATTCTTTACCTGAACTATTAGTTATTGGGAAGACGTCTTGGAGAACCATTCTTCTTGCTTCAGCTAGGCTCCACCCTGTAAGGACTTCGGCCACAGGGTTCATATATGTCACATTTCCTACAATATCAGTCGAAATCAGTCCGTCAGACATAGATTTAATAGCATTTAGAAACTGCTTTTCATGACTAATATATTTTTCTTTATATTCCAAATTTGAAACTGCTAATTCAATCGCACTCTTTAAATCATTTCCTTTAAAAGGCTTTGTAAGATAATGATTCGACCCCTCAAGATTTAATTCAACAAAAGCTTCTGATCCTGTATCAGGTGTCAAAAAAAGTATTGGGTTACTATGATTATCTCTAATTTTAGAAGCCAAGCTTATTGACTTCATTGATTCTGATTCATTTGAATTCAAAATAACTAATTCGGGATTTCTTTTTTCTATGTCGTCAAGTGCTTCAGATTCATTTCGAGCTATCACTGGGGAACCTGCACCCAAATTCATTAATGACCGAGTAACATATTCCAAATCTGTTCCATTTTGATCTACTAGAAGAATTCGAAAATGTTTCATTGTATTCACCACAAGGTCTTAGCTCAATTATTTCATTTGAAATTCAATTGAAATTTCATTAATCAAATCAGAACTCAGCTCAAATGAACCTTGTATTTTATCAATCATTAGATCTATGAATTCTAATTGGCTACCAAAGAAATTATCTGAAAAGGTTCCTGGTACATCAAAATCACCATCATGTGTTATTGTAATTAATCCAGAGCCATTTGATTTATCAATTATTATCGAAAAACTAACTATAATATCTGAAATATGTTCACACGCATTCTCAAATATATTTTTCATTATCCCATTAATTATAAGAGATAAGGGCATTGAGACCGCCATAGGCAACTTAACCTCAGAGGAAGTAATTTTTTCTTTTAAAACTTTATTCCCATCTCTCACCATCTGCAGGTAATTAATATGAACTTCAGGATCAGATTCTTTAGGAGAAAATTTGATTAATGATTTGAGAAGATCTGAGCAGTAATCTCCGAAATCTACTAAATTATCTTCTTCATTTTTTAAATGAGATGATTTTAGAATCGCTAAAGCCCTCACTCTTGACTTCAAAATGTTTATTGACTCAATACCACCCGAATCAAAGTCGCTCAAAATATTAAATAATAATTCAAGGCTGGCATCTTTTACTTCCTTGAAACCAGATATCGATTCATTAAAAGATAAAAGGTTGATGTCTTCGTTATTTTGAGAGACTACATCAATTATAGATAGCAAAACTGCACCGTCCCTCATAATGCACGGCTTGAAATTTAAAATACTCTCTCCATAAAGATCACTCTTTACTAAAAATGAATCTGTAATCCCTCTCGACCACACTAGAGAATACCAACGTTTTATAACTTCTTTTTTATCCTCACCATCACCCACTATTAGATAAGTATCTAACCAGTCATCAAATTTATCGATTTTTAATATTTCAGGCCCTAGGATCTTTATAGCCTCTAAATTTGCATAACTGACTTCCCCCTCAATATTTAAAACAATAACAGGAGAAGGTAGTAAATTTGCAATATCCGAATATACACCAGATTCTTTTTCCAACTCTCTTAATCTTTTTTGAGCACGATTTAGTTCGACAAGAGAACTGGCAAGCTCAGCCTCAAAACGCGCCGCTTCATCATGTTTAATAGGAACTGATAATTCGCAAAATGAATCAGAATCACTTTTCAAGGCACTTTTAGAATTTGGAAAAATTCCATCGTAAATTCCAAGTCTAATAAGACCATTAACTTTACCATTACTTCCTCTCTTCGGAGAATTTGACCATGTTATCTTGGTCAAATTACCATTGCCATCTGAAATAAAATCTTCATTTGTATCTGGGAAATTAAAATTCTGACCGTCTAACAATTTTTGAGAAAACCCGGCAAATTGAGCCTTAGATTTTTCTTTGTTCTCTCCTTGAAGAAACACCTCCCAATAATAAGCACCCTCTTCAGAGAATGGATCCCAACCCCCCAATTGTTTTGCCGCCCTATTACTTTGAATGATCCTCCCCTCTACATCAAGAACAAGAACAGGAATGACCGAACTTGACATTATAGCTTGCTCAGAGTCGAGCTCATTGATCTGTTTGATTTTGAACTGTTTTTCATTCTGTATGGATTGACAACACACAGTAAAACCAGAAACAACGTCAGCCGAATCAAAGCAGGGTCTCATATACCACTTAATCCATTCCTTCTCACCATTACTCCATTTGACTAACTCCTCTCCGACTTGCTCTGATTTTAGGCGTAAACAATCATCACAAAGTAATCTCCATTTCTTAGAAAGACTTGATATAGATTCAAATTGCCCTAACCCATCTGAATCTTGCAAAGCATGACCAAGCGTTATTTGCCAACTGCGGTTACCTGAAATAAACTGTAATTTTAAGTCAAATATTGCCATTGGTAATGGGCAATTATCTAGCATACTACTGATATGACTATCGCTGGCAAACCTTTTAGTTACTCTTGTCTTAGTATTGCCATAGCCTCTTTTGACAACAACAATATCTAGGTCTTCTTTTAATGAATCAATATTCTTCAGTTCAGCTTTCTGAGATTCATTTTGTCCTTGATCGTAACCAGATTGTATAAATTCTGAATTACCAGAAACACCAGTAGAAATACTAGAAATCTTTTTTTCAAGCTCTTGTATATCAGCTAAAAATTCATTAGACCCTGGCTCTGATGAGATGATAAAATCCAATTCTTCTTTGAAATCGAATTTTTCTTCCGGCCCAAGAAGAATAATTATCGGATAGTTTGAATTTGTGTTTTTTTCTCTTAATTCTTTTACGACGACTGAAATTTTTTCTAAATCAAATTGCAGTGAAAATATGACGAGAAATTGATCAGTAAAATTTCTCAACGTTTCATCAATCGATTCACATGAAACTACTTTATATCCATTATTTTCTAGAAGAGCACAGATCAATCTTCGATTATCATATTCATCTGCAACAATTAAAGCACTCCGGCCACGATTAATCTGAATCGTGACTTCCTCCGAACCAATATTCTGGTGAGTTTTTCTATTCAATATTGTTTATTATAAAGGATAAATTTTCTTATATTAGTCAGATTTAAATAATGTCACAAGACTAATGGCTGTAAACACCTGTAATGTTTCGAAATTTTGTTGTAATTTATATCCATCTATTGCCACAATAATAATATGATAAGTGACTGCCTTGACATTGGGTCTACTGTCTTAATTAAGAATAAATCAGAAGTGCTAAATAAAATAATTCCCCTTTTCCTATTCCCAGCCCTCTTAGCAATTACCTACTCGGACCAAACTGCTGAAGATCAGTGGCCTGAATTTAGAGGGCCCTCTACAGATGGAATCGTTATTGGCAAAAAAAGAGGATTACCTATTCGTTGGTCTGAAAATGAAAATATTGCCTGGAAGACAAAGATTAACGGGAAAGCGTGGTCTTCTCCTGTTATTTGGAATGATCAAGTATGGGTCACTAATTCAACCGAAAACGGCAAATCAATGGATGCTATATGCCTAGATAAGAAAAATGGAGAAATCTTATTCAACATCAACCTCTTTAATAATGAATCTGTAGAACCCCTAGGAAATAATGTGAATAGTTACGGATCTCCTTCGCCAGTCATTGAAGAGGGTATGGTATATATTCACTTTGGCAGTTATGGAACAGCTGCGATCAACACTATGAATGGCAAAGAGGTCTGGAGAAGAACAGACCTCAAGTGTAGACACTTCAGGGGGCCTGGGTCTTCACCAGTGATATATAAAGACACATTGATTCTTACAATGGATGGGGTGGACTACCAGTATATCGTTGCACTCGATAAAACTTCTGGAGAGACAAAATGGAAAACTGACAGGTCCACTGAATGGGATGACATTGAACCAAACGGAAAAATTCGTGGAGAAGGTGATTTAAGGAAAGCATATACAACACCAACATTTATCAAGGTTTCCGATAAAACTATTATGATAAGCCCAGGCGCCAAGTCATGTTTTGCTTACAACCCGTCAACTGGAGAGGAAATTTGGAACATCACTTACTCCGGCTACTCTAATGCTTCTAGGTCAATCATCTATAAAGACAATATAATTATCAATTCTGGGTATGGAAAACCTCATCTTATCTCAGTAAGAATAGATCCAAATGCACGTGGGGACATAACAAAAACACATATCAATTGGGACGTTTTTAAAAGAGTACCAAAACGCTCATCTCCAATCATTATTAATGAACAACTTTATATGACTACCGATGAAGGAATTCTCAGTTGTTTGGACCCAAAGACAGGAGATGCTATTTGGAGCGACCGTATACCTGGACACTATTCAGCGTCACCAATTCTAGCCGACGGAAGATTATACTTCTTCAGCCAAATGGGCGACTGTTATGTAATTGATCCTGGAAAAGAATATGAACTTATTTCTAAGAATAAATTAGATGATGGATTCATGGCCTCTCCTGCCGTATCTGGTAAAGCCATATACGCAAGAAGCAAGACCCATATTTACAGAATTGAACGACTTTAGATGCTTTCATTTTTGAAAGTTTAGAACCTTGAAAGCTCTCCCCATGATCGTGGGATGAATTAATGTCTTAAATTGATTAATTAATTTCATGTTTTCAACATTATTAATTCCTGATTTCTCGATTTGCAATAACCATGGCTCGGCAGCATTTGTCAGAAATCTATACTGATCAATGGGTTCATGGGCAATAAAGCCAAGCTTTTCGGCTGATGCCCTAAACCAGTCAAAATCTACATTGGAGGTAATATCATTACTGCCTGGGGATAATAAAATATCCTTAACGTACTTATGCCCTGAATAAGCTCTCACTGTACCCTCTGATCTACCTATATCCATTAGCTCGTAATGGCTGCATCCATAGTCTACAAAAAAACCTTTTAACTTAACAAAGCTTGAATGAATACCAGAAAGAAGATTTTTAAAATTCAAATTTACTTCTGCCGTAAAACCATCTGGTAAATCTTTAGGGAAATTTACTACTCGGGAAATCAACGACTGGTTCTGAATGCATCTTTCTACCTCTATCAATTTCATTTTCTTCTCCTCCGTCTTAATACCAACACCCAATTCGATCCAATTCTTACCTCTCAATCTAACTCGCCTAAAAGGCAACGCATCCAATACTTCATTTCCAATCAATACACCATGAAAATTATTTTCTTTTTTAAGTTCTGATATTACTGAAATGTTTTTTATACCTTCTAAATTCAAACGGTTTCTTAAAGCTTCTCTCTTTAAATTAAAAGGCTCGACAATAATATAGTATAAACGCTCAAATAAGTTCTTACTCAAAAGTGTAGATAGTCCCCCCATAATATCTAAAGCTAAATCACCACTCTCAGCTCCTAATTCAACTACAACTACTTCACCAGAGAAATTAGAAAAATTTTTCAATATTGGTGCAAAATGGTGCGCCAATATTAAGCCATAACATTTACCAACACTCACAGAGGTAATGAAATCTGCATCCTTGCCAACCCTTTTAATGTTTTTAGTATAATATCCTAATTGTGGATGGTACAAGGCAAGCTCCATAAAACGTTCGAAAGGAATAAACCCGTTTCCTTCCTTGATCTCACCAGCAATTAAATCAAAAATATGCCCATTTTTATCAGCGGTTAATTCAGTTGCTTGCTCAGACATTTTCTTCATCTTATAATATGATATTCTTATGATATTCGCTAATTTAATAAGCAAGAAATATGAATCTTAATAGCCAAAATCGACGAAAAAGTCGGCCCAAACTCTATAAAAAGAGATGGTTTCAAATTGCACTTCTATTATTTGCTTCTCCGGTCGCAATCGCGATATTTTATTCTTTATCTATTCTCAAATTGCACCAAGAAAAGGCACAAAACTTTGATCTATCAGCAATAACCAAACTTGAAGTACCTAGCAGAATTTACGACAGAAAAGGAACTGAAATAGGGCAAATAAAAATTGAAGACCGACGCCCCATTAAACTGGATGAAGTTCCTTATCACGTTATACAAGCATTGACCGCCGTTGAAGATTCAAGATTTCTTGAACACAAAGGGGTCGACTTTATTGGAATTGCTAGAGCTGTAATTCTAAACCTTAAAGCTAAACGTATCACACAAGGAGCAAGCACTATTACCCAACAACTTGCAAAACAGTGTTACGCAGAGCTGAAAAGTATTCGAAATTTGGAGAATAAAATCACCGAAGCGTTTCTGGCAAATAGAATAGAAAACAATTTTTCTAAATCGGAAATTTTAGAAAATTACTTGAATAGAATCTACTTTGGAAGTGGCTACTTTGGGATAGAATCTGCTTCAAGAGGATATTTCGGCAAATCAACATCAGAGATAAATGTATTAGAAGCGGCTACGATTTGTGGATTAATTAAGAACCCATCAAGGCTCTCTCCAAAAAATAACATTAAACAGTCAACAAAAGCCCGCAATCATGTATTAAATAGAATGCATGCTGAAGGCATGATTTCTAATAATGAATTAGATGAGTATAGCAAAAAACCTATAAGACTTACAGATTCAATAGCAGACCAAAACTCCTACGTACAAGAAATGGTTAGACTCCAAGTTCTAGAAATTATCGGTCTAGAACTTGCTGGTAAAGGGGGCTTGAAAATTAATACAACAATAGACCGTGAAACTCAGAAAGCTTCAATTCAAAGCTTATTAAGGAATCTTAAAAAGACGGAAGAACATCCCGAATTCAAGCATCAGACCTACTCGCAATATCAGGAAAAGGAGGCGGTTCCAAAATCTTTAAAGATAAATAGTAACAAAAATTCAGGGCCAGATTACCTGCAAGGAGCTCTGATAATGATTGAGAATAAAACTGGTGAAATCATTGCTCTTATTGGAGGCCGAAATTTTAAGCACAGTCAGTTCAATAGAGCCATACAATCAAAAAGGCCCACAGGTACAGCCTTTAAACCATTTGTATATGGTGCTGCCTTCGAAGAAGGAAACTTTTTTCCAGGTTCAATTCTTAATGATTCTCCTATAGACAACAGGTCAGTGGCAATCGGTGGAAACACTGGAATATTAGGTGAATGGGGGAGCGAGTCAAAAAGTGTTTCTTATAAAGGAAAAATTACTGCTAGGGAAGCCTTATATAACTCTAAAAATGCAGCGTCAATTAGACTAGGTAAAACTCTGGGTAGAAAAAAAGTCATTAACCTAGTTAAGAATGCAGGTATCAAATCTTCATTGGATGATTATGATAAAACTTTTCTTGGTAGTAGCTCCACACGACTAGAAGAGGTATGCAGAGCATTTAGTATCTTCCCAAATGGAGGAGAAAATATTGATAAAGTACACATCATTTCATCAATCATTTCTCCAAATGGAAAAAATATATTTAGCCAAACCCTACCAGATAAAAATCAAGTACTAGGTAGTACAGCTGCATACCAAGTGCATAGTTGCTTACAGGACTCATTATCTAAAGGGACAGCAAAGCTTGTATTTGAAAAATATGGACTCCGAGATAAAACAGCAGCAGGAAAGACAGGGACATCTTACAACTTCACTGATCATTGGTTCATTGGTTACAACAGTTCTGTAACTTGCGCTGTATGGGCGGGTTTTGACAAACCAAAAATGATTTATCGAGGAGCATTCAGTAAAGACACTGTTCTACCAATTTGGGTTGATGCTATGAATGAATCTCTAAGCTCTTTTCCTCCTAAACCGATCGAAATTCCTGAAAGTGCTACGACCATAGAAATATGCTTAAAGTCGGGCTTAAGGGCGACTGACTCTTGTTATGAAGAAATAGCAGGTGCTGATGAAGGAATCCGAAAAATTGTAAGAACTACATATCAAGAAATTATTGATAAGGAAATGGACTTTCATAAGTTCTGTCAACTCCATTCAAATGGAAGTGAGCTAGTTAGAAATCCAATTATAAATAACTTAAACAATAATAGATCACCGATCACAAGGGTAAATCCTTCAGAGGCAATATTTTTAGGTTCCCCAACCCTTTTGGGTGAAAATGACCCTTATGCTTCAATACAACCCGTACTAAGAGCAAAAGCCGTTAACAGCGCCGAAAAACCTCCTAAAGCTACAGCCGTGGGCACTAAAATCATAGAATACAACAAGCAAACAATCAGCATTACTCCTCCCAAGAAAATTCAAATCCCAAATATTGACTGATTTTTAATCGATATTCAATAAAAAGGGTCATACCTTTATATTCATTAACCTCCACACAATGAACGAAGAAGATCAGACAGATTTCAACTGTCATTACTGCGAATATTCCATTCGCATCAAACCTCCTTTAGTAAAGGACAAAGTTCGTTGCCCTCAATGCAACAAAATGGTTAAAGATATTCACTCCAAATTAATACCACTTGCCTCGGCTATAGAGTCACTACCGGAAATAAAGAATGCGGAGGGTGAGCCAATCATAGATAACCTCATCCAAGAAAATAGACCTAGTGAAAATCATATTTCCGAAAACTCTTTTGAAAAGTCACAGTCAAAACCATTAGATAACTTCAAGAAAACATCAGAACTAGAATTTGATCAAGATTTTGCTAATAAACAAGAAATACTTGCACATGAATTTGCAGTCTCTCAAAGTGATATGCTCAACTGGGAGGCCGGCAAAGATCAAGGAGTAACACAACTGACATCTAAGGCAAAATCTAATATAGTCATATTCATTTTAGCTTCATTGATGATTGCTTCTCTAAGTGTCTACATAAGCTTAAAAGGAATTAGCATTAACAGTGCTGATGTAAAAAATATACAACTAAAGTCAGAATCAAAAAGTACTCAGAGTGGTAAGCCTTCTATCCAAAAGCCTTTGAACTTTCAAGATTTAGAAAGACAAATGGGAGCAAAAGCACTACACTCTTTAGCAACTGAATCACTCACAAAATTTCTTAAATCAGCGAACCTAAATACAAAAATACAATTTTGTAGATCGCCTCAAAGGGTTAGGCCTTTAATGAAAAATTATTACTCTAATAAGGACTCTGGACCAAAAGAGTTTAGGAGGATTAGCGAGCTGGGTGCAAGTAACACGGGCATCATTGATAAGTTTTACATTCTAAAATTAAGTTTTCCAGATTTTAGTATATTGCCAGTTGTTCTTGCTTGGGAGAATGAACAAATTTTAGTGGATTGGGAATCATACGTTGGATATTCAGAAATAACGCTAAAGGATTTCATTCTTCAAAAACCTAAAAAATCTAAACTATTTAGATTAAATGCTACTTCTGATAATTACTTTAATTTTCAATTTTCAGAAAATGACTATCGTTGTCTCTATCTTCGAAACTCAGAGGACACAGAAGCCGTTTATGGCTACATAAGAAGAGGAAATGATGCGGACAATCAACTCTCAAGGATTATTGAATCTGGAGAATCAATTAAATTTTTGACTTTAAAACTTCGCTATCCAGAGAAATTAGGTGGTAAAAACCAAGTAATCATTGATGAAATCGTAACCCCAGGATGGTTAATTAAGGAATAAAGCGAAACTTATTATCAATGAAGAATTATTATTAGAAATTTAGAATTAATGCTAAAATCTGACAGTTCCTCTGATATCGACAGCTCTTGGTTAATAGCTACTTGCCCTAGTTGCTCAAAACAAATTAAGGCTAAGAAAGAAGTTCTTAAATCAGCTTCATCTATCGCATGCCCTTATTGTCAATATTCATTAGATCTTAGAGATCAGGAGCTAAGTAGGGTATCAAAACCTAAATATTCTAAAGCAGAAATACAAAAACAAGCTCCACAAAAAGGACCAAGAAAAAGAAAGAACTCAAAGAAAAAAAAGATAATTAGCTGGGACCTAGAAGAAGACGATGATGATAGTGATAATGAAATCGTAACGGCACTTGATTCATCAGGAAATAAAGTAAGAAAACTTAAGAGAAGGTCCAAAATAGGCAACTCTCAATCTAATACCTATAAAAAAATAACCGGAGGCTCATTAGCCCTGCTAACAGGTGGAGGAATTTTATTATTTGGTGCAATCTCTTACAAAGGAATCAGGACTATAAGCCGAGATATTTCATCACCAAACATTACAGATACTAACAACTTTCCTAATAAAATATCGATTAAACCAATATCAGATTTTCTTACGATAAATGAAAAGGAAGAATGCATGAGCATAATTTCGTCTTTTATAGAAGAATCAGACAAAACAGCGATAAAGAAATTCATTACTCATCCAGAAATTACTTTACCCAGAATATTAGAAGGCGTCTACGGTCCAGGAAATGAAACCTACGAGGGCATACGAGATGACATCAAAATTCAAATAGCTGGTAAGTACATTATACTATTAAAAGTAAAGATTTCTAAAGAACAAAGAATCCGCACATTTGCGTTTGAGCAAACTCAAGAATCATTAAAGATGAATTGGGAATTTTCTTATGGCTATCAAATTATGAGTGTCGACGAGTTTATTAAAAATAAACCAATAGAACCTCAAGAATTTAGTGTCTCAATACGCTTATCAGATTATTACGCTCACTATTATAGTGATGAATCAAAATGGCAGTGTTTAGAGATATCCTACCCTAACGATCACAGGTCAAAAACTTTTGCATATGTTAATAGAAATTCCTCATTAGGTAATAAAATTACTAACAAACTCACACCTACATCATCTGAAGCTTTGAGCTCGACCAAGTCTAGAAGCCTAACTGCAGTTGTTAAGCTTAAATACCAAAAAAATAGCAGCGAAGAAAACCAGGTAGAGATTGTAGAAATTATTCAGGACCATTGGTATTAACGAAAGCTATCTACTCTGGACAAAAAAAAGCTCCCGGAATTAACCGGGAGCTCTTTAACAAAAACTACTAACTATTTTAGGGGTTTTGTGAGGGCTTTTTAGTTGGAGGGAATTACTCCCTCGAAATTTTTTATCTGCGTCTACGAAGAGCGAGGAAACCAGCTGCGAATAATGCAAGTACTGATACACCTGGCTCAGGGATAACTGCGCCAGTTGGAGCTGCTTGGAATGCTCCTGCAACGCCTGCTGCAAGTGGTGTTCCACCAGCTGCACCAAGAAGTGCATTACCGCTGTTAGCATCTACGCTTGCAGAAAAGAGTGGGGCATCTGCTTCAAAAGTTGCACCTGTATTGATAACGAAAAGGTGAGCTGAATCAGCAACTCCACTTCCATCACCACCTACAAGAATAATGTCCTTACCACTAAAGGTAGAAGCACCACCATCTCCAGAAGCAACTCCTGAGAAAAATCCATTAAGGTTAAATGCAGCTGCACCACCAAAGTCAGTAGCAGCACCGAATTGATCCCAATCGGCTAAAAGTGTGGCTTGAGCAGCAGCACCGTCTGAAAAATCAGAACCTCCTGTTGTTCCGACTGCAACGAATCCTCCGCTAATTGGAGTACCGCTTGCTTGGATTTCCCAAGTAGAACCGAAGTTACTGAAGTTAACTGTTCCTGCAGCGGCGATTCCGGCTAAGACAGCGGAAGCAATAATGGCTGTAAAAAATGTTTTCATAGTTAGTTTTAGTAGGTTTTTGTTTATATTGTTAAATACAAAAGCTAAATCAGCATTTGCAACTTCATATATACCAGTCAGGAGGCTACAAGTCGAGAAATTTATACTATTTTTTCCATTTTCCTTAAAGTCATGTAAATCGTTCTTTATAAGCATGTTACGTGTAATTATAGATGTTTTCTAGCCAAATTGTCACAATATTCCGGTTAATTCTGAAATTATAATTAAATAATTGATAAAACTCATAAGTTTATGGTGCTTCTTTAGTTAGATTGATCGTGATTCAGAAAATTGCTTGGTCAATCCGCTGCAAGGCGATAAAACTTCTTTGTATCTTGGATTTCAATACTTGGAATGAGTCTTCCATATAGTGTCGTCCATTCCATAGGACTATCAGACTCTTCAATGGATATTCCCAATTCAATGCTGTTTTCATCAGGCACTAAGCCTAATACTATTGAGCCAGCACTTGCGTCACCAATTTGATTAAAAGTTGGATATTTTTAAGCCCAGTAATTTGCTGATCACTTTCGATGTGAGCAAACTGAAATTATGGAGTCTTATCTACTATTTATTGAATTTGTTCAATACCGATTCTTCGAGCTCTTTATCCTCAATATTAGATCCTAAAATATTAATTTTCTTTGAACGCTTCTTTTTAAGAAGAGTTAATACCGATCCAAAGTATCGTGACATTAGTCAAATTTGCCGTTCTAAGATCTGCTCCGTAACTACAAAAAAAAATTCCTTCAATAGATAACATCCAACCATTTGGTAAACTCTTAGGAATTCCAACAATAAACCCTAAAATAACTTTATATAGATTTGCCTCAGTAAAATCAGCATTGGCTAAATTTGCCCCCATGACACTAGCTCCTTTAAAATCAACTCCGTGCAGACCTTCATTAGGTCCTATTTTTTAAATATAACAGTTCCATCCTCATCAGTTTAAGCGATCAGTAAAGACTAAATCCAAATGATAATCAAAACTATAATAAGTATCGGTTCATTTATGACACCCAATTTTCTTACTCGAATTGAACATCAATATTTAACTTTAATGATAAAATTTAAGCCATTTTATAGAATTCTTCCCATCCTTGCCTAGGCTTGATAGAAAGTCTTGCATTGGCTGAATTGTCATTAGTTATTTGCTTTGTCTTAGGATCAAACTTGATATTACGATTATAATATTGAGCAATACAACCAAGGGTTAGGACTTGAGTGAGCAGGCCTCCGACGCTAAACGGTGACCACGTTTTACCATTACCAAGGCAGGCTTGAATGAAAGACTCTGTATGATCCTCTCGAATATTTTCAGTCTTTAAATCTAGATCTTTTGATTTCGCATAAGGAAACAATCGAGAACTTCCTCCATGAGAATTACGCTGAACCATATAGTCCTCTCCTCCAACCTTGAAAAGTGTTCCTGCACCTCCAAGCCGAGGTGCTTTTTCAGGATTATCCCAGTATTTCTTAGGTATTGAAGCTTGGCAATTCACTCCGTCTTTCCAATTTAGTTTCAAGCCGGGGTGCTTACCTCGAGCGGGGAATTTAAACTCCATATGAGAGTTAAGTGGAAAAATTACTTTATTGTGATCATCCATACGCTGTGCATTGATCTCTGTGGGCAGACCTAAATCAAGATAATGATGAATCATATCGATAATATGACAACCCCAGTCACCAAGCATTCCTGAACCGTAAGGATGGAAACCACGCCATTCAAAAGTATGATACATACGGCTAAAAGGATGATACTCGGCTGGTCCAAGCCATAAGTCCCAATCCATACCCGAAGGTTTTGGCTCTTTTTTAGGCCAATCATTGATTCGCTTATCCTTCTGCATGAAGAAACAGCTTGGACCTTTCCACGCATCAACCTCTGTAACATTCTTAATAACACCATTCTTTACCCATTCACGAAATTGATTAGAAGATGTTCCAGTGTGGCCTTGGTTACCCATTTGAGTAACTACTCCGAATTTTTTTTCTGCCTTCATGAGTAATTCTGCCTCCTGAAAAGAATGCGTTAGTGGCTTTTCTACATAAACATGTTTTCCCATGGACATCGCTAATATGGTGGCACAAAAATGAGAATGATCTGGAACAACGACACTGACCGCATCGATGTCGTTCCCTGATTTATCCATCATTTCACGGAAGTCTGCATATTTCTTTACTTTAGGCCAACGAGTAAGATTCTTTTTTACATTCCGTGCCGAGTAATCTATGTCAGCAAATGCTACGGGTTGTGCGTTACCTTTATTACAAAGACCTGGAATTACACCACCCGCGCGACCACCAACACCTACACATCCAAGGTTAATTCTCTTACTCGGTGGTTGCGGGTCTCCTTCTGCTCTGACACCAGTTGCTAGGTATGAGGGAATAAAAGTTAACCCTAAATTTTTAGAGGTTTTCTTAAGTGCATCGCGACGAGTTATTTTCATTTTATATTCTTATTTATTAAAATAATTAGGCCATTCCAATAGATTAACTCAATCAATAATGAAGCCTGAGTAGAATTAATATATTTATGAGAAATACACTTTCTGGAATGAATACTGGTATCTATTAAAAAGGAATTAATAATCAGCTCAGGTATAAAAGCATAATTTTAAACTATTCCTATAAACGCAATCCGCCTCACCAGTTGCCTGGTGAGGCGGAACAGCCGCGTCAAAATTGACGCTCTTAAATCAGTTTTATTTTAGAGGTCGAGTCCGTTAGGAATTGCAACACTAACTGAACCTGCATCACCTTTGCGCTGGATAGCATATCCAGAAGCAAGAGTTTCACCACCTTTGTCAGCATCACCTGCTCCAACGGCTTTCCATCCTTTAGAAGCTGGAGGGAATCCACCGCCATCAGTGTAATAGTACTGAGCGTATCCACCGTTTCCGTCTGGGCTCCAAATAAGATCACCTGCTCCGTTATTACCTTTGGCAATGAAGTTATCGATGCCTGTGTCAGCAAGTGCAACACCTACTGGAAGAACACGGTTCAAGAAATTGAATCCGCTATCAACGCTGAAAGAAGTAGCTTCTGTGCGAACATGACCTACAAATACGATATCAAGGTCTGCAGCCTGACGACGCTGAACGAAAATACCAGCGGTGAAAGGAACTGAAGTTCCTGCTTGATCAGCAGCACCAGCTCCAATTGCACGCCATCCTGCTGGGCGTGGTGGAAATCCTACACCATCATCATAGAAGATCTGAGAAAATCCATCTGAAGTTGGAATCCAAACAACATCAGCTGAAGAAGCATTACCAGCTCCAAGTCCTGCTGAGTTATCTGCACCAAATAAAGAACCAACAGTTACGTCAGCGCGAATCTCATAAGAGTCTCCAGAGCTAACTGCAAGGTCAGTTGTAAGTGAAGTTGCATCGAATCCTGTTACAGCAGCACTAACACCTGAAGTGATATTTTGAACTGTGTAATTAACTCCATCATCAAGAAGTGCAGTAAAATCTGCGTCATTGTCAGTGGCAGCGTCCGCATCGAACTCGCCAGCTGCAGCAATTGCATTTCCAACGTTAACACCCATCAAGGTGAAAGCATTGCCTTTGGCTGTTTCTGTGTGGTAACCAACTGGCTTGGTTGTTGCTGTCTGGGCGCTCACGACGCCCATGCTTACGAGGATTCCCAAAAGGGTAAGTTTTATTTTCATGGCTGTAGTTTGTGGGTGTTTGTTTTAATTATTAAAATAACTGATTTAAAACAATTTAACGGTTTCATCGCATTCAATCAACACTTTTAAGTGATGAAAAATGTGAAATTGTTGTAACTTAAAAAAAATTCAATTTTCTTCATTTTAACCTATAAAAATAGACTTTTAATGTCTTAACTTGATTGTGAGAATGGAAAATTTACCAAATTTCGTGAAGAAACCTTAACTATTTGAAGGAACTTTTAAGACTCTTAATCAGATTTTTTTCGGAATAATTTATTAAAAATTCCCTTTTTCTTTTGTTTAGATTTTTGAATAGGTCTCGCTGAGGGATTTGATGCTTCCTCCTTAGGTAAAGGGGGTTCTACAAAAACCTTACCGTTGCTCCCTAAAACTTTTTTGCCATTTGGAAATAAAGCTGGGTCCATTTCTGGTTCTGTTCTTCCTGCCTCTATTGCATTTTCTCCTACGATCGTTTCACGAATTTCTTTAATATTTTTTTCAATTAGATCATCTGTTGTTTCAATGATATGTGGCTGAAGAAAAATTAATAGTTCTCTTCTATTCTTTTGCTTGGAAGTCGAGCCTAAGAGATTTTTAATCAACGGAATTTTATTTAAAATAGGCAATCCTGTAACCAACTCATTGTCATCCTCTTGGATAATTCCACCTAATACCACAATTGCTTTATTGGGTAACCTGACAGTTGTTTCAAATTGCTGAGTCGCAATGTCAGGAACTTCATTACCACCTATTACTGTGGTGCCAGTAATATTCTCATTTTCCTGAGAGACGGTTAATGTAACTTCATCCTTAGAGTTAATGAGAGGTACTACATCAAGTCTGAGAAGAACTTCCTCAAACCCAATACTTGAGGAAACATTGCCACCTGCATCAAGACTCGAAATACTCTGAGTTGGTACAGCGACTCGCTGCCCAGAAGCAATACTTGCAAGCTGGTTATTGGCAGTGAAAACGAATGGTCTAGAAATAACTTCGAAACGGTTTGTACTCTCAAGGGCTTGGATATATCCATTAAAGTAATCTCCAACTTGAGCCCAGACACCTAAGCCATCAGGAGTAGGAAAGGAGTCTGCGACAGCTGCTAGATTTGCAACATCAATTACACCTACCCCTCCAGTAGCTGTTTTGTAACTACCAGCAATATTGACCGTTTCACCATCAACACTGATCTCTTCGACTGTGCGAAGAAGATCCTTACCAAATTTAATGTCATCTCCGAGTGAAACCTGTGCAATAACCGCATTAATGTAAACTTGCCTTGGTCTTATATCAATTTCATCTAGGAGTTGATCAATTATTCTCAGTTGTTCTGGTGGACCGGAAACTACGATGTTATTCAATTGAGAGTCACCTATAAGTAAGGTATTTCCAACAAGTACAGACTCTGGTCCAGAAAGTTCTGATGGACTGGAAAGACTACCGCCTCCTAAACCTCCTCCTCCTGTGCCAGAAAAGCCGCCTGTCGTTGTTCTGGATGAACGATTCGAGCCACGACTACTCGATCCAGTAACACCACCTGCACCTGTACGTGAACTTGAAGTAGCTCCTCTTCTAGAGCTGCTAGAAGCTCCCCCTGCTCCTGAAGTTCCACCATCAACAAATCTTGAAAGCGCATTGGTAGCAACCGGCATAAAATCAACTACAGGAATGTACTTAAGTTCACGCTTAAGAAAATTATCAACCTGACTTGGTGCATCAAAAATTTCAACCAAGCTAGATATGTATGCAATGTCTACAGGTCTCGCTATGACTAAAATCGAGTTTGTTCTAGTAATTGCTTGGATTTGAATAGTATTACCATCTGGCGCAGATTGAGGAGAAGGTTGACCATTATTATTGTTATTAGGAGTTGCTGTCCTTCCGGCTGGACTAATAACTACATTAGTCCTTGGGCTTGATGCTCCACTACCACTACGCCCAGAGGATTGAGCTTGCAGAATCTCATTTAATGAAGCAGCAACTTCCTGGGCATCTGCTCTAACCAATCCTATAGACTCTGGAGTTACACCAGTTCCAGGAACATCTATCTGTTCCTTTAGTTGAACGAGGGTCCGTACAAGTGGTACGTTATCTGTGATAACAATGGCATTAACATTAGTGACTGGAGCTATACTGCTGTAAGGATTGGGCCTAGACACCACCTGAAAAACTCGTAAAGCATCCTCGGGTGAAACATAATCAAATTTCATCACGTAAGTCACTATGCGATCCCCTTCTGGCAGATCTTCTGCATCAAGATAAATTCTTGGATCAAGTTTTATACCGACTGGTGATTTTCCAGCTGCATTGATTAAAACATCGGTCTTCTCGTCTTTTTCAATGATCGCAAATCCATTCAAGAGTAGAGAACCCTTTATAAATTCTATAGCCTCGGCTGGCTCCATATCAATTTGAGAATTTATGGTAATGGATGAACCAGCAACAGAACCGTCCACCATTAATCTTTTGCCACTTATCGCCTCATACCTAGGAATAACAAACTCACCTATAGGGACATTCACCCAGTTGATAGTTTCAGCTTTTGCTTTATGCAATAGGGAAACGAGAATGATCGCAATAAAAGCTAACAGCAATCGGTGAGTTTTTTTCATCAATTTATACATTTTGAGGTATCCTTTTTGGGGGATTAAATTTTTAAGTTCTTTGTAAGCCTGTAATTATTTTCTAGGTGGAGGTAAGGTAACGCGCCTCTTTGAGTCATTGGTGTTTGATCCTCTAGAAGATCTTGCCTTCAACATTTGCTCACGAATCTTTGCTCTTGCCGCTTCCTGCTGTGCCTTAATTTCGGCGGCTTTTTTATCAGTGACTCCTGGCGGGCGAGCTGGCAGTTTACCAGTAGTTTTCTGAGGTGCCGCTTTCTTAGGTGCTGGAGCCCCTTTAACAGGTGAGCTGAGTCTCTTCGAATCAAAACTTAGAGGACCTGAATGACCTCCGCCTGTTAAGTAAATAGTCGTTTCTCCAATAACTCCATTGCTCTCAACTTTAGTCAATTTAACTCCCTCATCAGTTTCATCGCCTACACTCAGTAAACGAAACTCACCTTTCTTATTGGTTAAACCTACAGTGTACTGGTCGCCAAACTTATCTACGGCAGCAAGTCTCCACCCTTCCCAAGGACTAGGTCCTGTCTCTTTTGCTGGAGGTGCAGGGGGTTCCACAATTTTTCTAGAAAATGGAGAATCACCCCAAGTCGGAGAATGTATCTGATAATCATAAGATGATTTCTCGTCTGGGTGC
>JAOFDG010000022.1 GCA_028033615.1 Verrucomicrobiales bacterium
TAAGAGGTGCTTTTGAATAAAGAATCCATCTTCGATGTCCAAGGTTTTTGTTATTATCACCAGCATCCTCTATTTGTCCGTCAATACCTGCGGGCCCGTAATATGGAAAGTTTAGACCAAGAGATAAGTTTGAATTTTTGGCTGCCGCTGCACCTATTTCAGTAAAGTAATTCCAATCCTCGTTAGGATAATGGCTTAATGTATTTTGATAGGCCATCATGAAAGCGGCCTCTTGTGCTTTATTATTTAAATCATCTGACAACTTGATATTGGCATTCAAGCCAGCCATAGCCCTAAAGTAATTAATGCGAGTGGTTACATCTTCGTGAATTTCATTGGATAATGAACCTGGCTCACGATTGATAATACTACCGGTCCAACCGTGATGGTTTTTAAAATTTTCAGATGTTAGGTAATGGTCAAAGTAGAATTTTATAACCTGACTCCGATCGGCGGTATTTACTGAAAGTTCTTCAGCGTTCAGCAAATTTGGAAATAGCAGCATCCAAATTAATAGTTGGAAAAGAGCTGTTTTTATCCAAGTCACGCAATCATGATAACAAAAAAAATATTAGAAACAATGAAAATTATGGTAATTACAAAATATAGTTATACAAAACCCATAATAATGAATATTTCGAATATTTTAATTTTTGGGGGTAAGAATCGCGAGGTCCTTAAATTCCACGTCCATGGTATCGCCTCCGTGCAATTGAAGGCCAATATGTCCTGAGGTTCTCCCTTTGTCGTTTAATAGTTCTGCAGTCTTTTGACCGTTAATATGGACAACGATTCTTCCATCGTGTGCACTGAGACTTAAATCTGACCATGTCCCAGGTTTGTACTTCTTTTTGGGAATGTCTTCTTTTGTCGGTTTTATGACCCAACCTCGTCCACCAGTTTCATATAGGCCTCCTGTTTCTTGCGAAAAATCAACTTCGACTTGAAATCCGTGCACAGAAACACCACCGCTAACAGGTTCACAGCGAAAATAAAATCCAGAGTCTCCACTGTTAACCTTGAATTTTGCTTTGACTGTGAAATTATTGAATTTTTTTTCAGTTAGTAAAATTCCGTGACGCTTTTCTTCCTTTGGGCTTTTCCCAATAATACTTTCGTTCTCAACTGACCAAGTTCCACCGGGGAGTGCCCGCCAACCTGTTAAGGTTTTACCATTAAAAATTGGATCCCAAGTATGGGATCCAAGGTCTTGAATTTTAATATTTTTCCAGCGAACTTCATATGGGCCATCGGACTTTTTTCCTATTCCATGCACTTGCAAACCAATAAATCCAACCTGTGTCATTGAATCGACAAGGTCAGCAGCCGGTACGCCATTAATCCATGTCTTAATTGAATCCCCATAGGCGCGAACTTTTATGTGATTCCATGAGTTGGGCTTAAAAGCTTTTCTAGCTTTTTCATTTTTTGATAAGTCGTTAAGCCATCCTCTGCGACCCTCATCATAAATCCCTGCCGTCCACATACGGTTCCTATCAGTATTAGGATCAATCTCCACTTGGTAACCAAAAACTCTTCCATTCTCTTTTTCTTGGCTTCTTACTTGAACTCCAGAGTTAAGCCTTGGATCGATCTTAAATTCATACTCTAAAACAAAGTCACCATAATCTTTTTCAGTACAAAGAAATGAATTAGGTGTGTTAGGGATAGTTCTTCCAACGATACAATTATTTTCTACTGCGTAATTCGCTTTACCTCCTTTTTGGGTCCATCCTTTGAGAGACTTTCCGTCAAACAGAGATATCCATTTTTCTTCAGCAATAGAATTAAAAATTAAGCTTTGGATAATTAATGTGAGAGCTATATGAAATTTCATAATTTATTTTATAAAGATGAACTAGTTTGAAGGTTGAATGCTAGAATTAATTCAGGCTATTTCAAGGTTAGACTATTATCATATTTAAATCACTCGACTTTTTTTATTGTAAATTTACCTGGTGATGCCTGAAAGGAAATTCCATTAGAGAATTTCATTTCTTTTGGTTCTTTACCATTCAAATACACTACGTGAGAAATAGTGCCGGTCTTTGATTTAAAAGTTGAGGAAATTGGGTGATTGCATGTGATATCTTTTTGTATTTGGCCAAGCGCTCTGAGGTTTTGGATCCAGTGGATCGTGTTTGCTCTAGTGTTGCCAGAGTCCAGAGTCAGGGTTTTCCCGTAACTTTCCCAATTCTTCCATGAGCTTTCGGCATCATTTAGTGCTTCATAACTCAACATAATACTGGGCCATCCAGACCACCTACCGCCCATTTCTTTAAGTGTGAAGTCGTGATTTTTTTTAACAAAATTTGGAAATCTTCCTAGGTATAGTGATCCTCCATGGATTGGTAGGATGTTGATTCCTGTTTTACAGTGAGCGGCATTTGAGAACCATGTTTCATAGGTTCCTTTTCCTCCCCAAATCATTGCTAAGGATGGCGATGATATTTTATTTGGATGATTTTCACTGTATACATCGAACCAATACTCTTCGATAGCAGCTAGTTCTGAAGAGTAGAGAAATATGCCAAGATCACGAATCTTTTCATCTTTGATAAACTGTCCAAATAATATTAGGCCTGTCCAAGCGTTCATCGATTCTGAAGAGGATTCTTGATTGTTTCCATCTGCGAATCGTGCATGTCCGGAGGCCCAGCTGTGTCCAGCATAAGGGTCGTAATTTCTTAGGAAAGGGAAGCTCTTATTTTGCCGGTCGCTGTTTGCTATATCATCAATTAATAAATTAATAATTGGCTTCCAAGTTTCGGTTTTTAGCCATTCGGGTTCTATTCTAGTGATCTCAGCAATAGCCCTTAAAAAGTACCCGTAGTGAAAGTGGTGGTCATTAATTTCCTTTGCGGATCCGTAGCTTGGAGGAATGCCGATCAAGGTTGACCAATTGGCATCGTAAAAAAAATGTTTGTCGCCTGTTTTATTTTCATAAGTGAACCAGTCCTGTAATTCTGATTTTATATTGGTTCTTATTTGTTTTGCTATTTTAGGATGTTTGTTGGTTTCAGCTATAGCACTAGCTGTCGCGAGATTGCCTAGCGCCTTTCCTGTCCAATAGGTGTCCCAAGCAAGATTTTTATTGTTGGCAATTTGAAGAAGGTCGTCTTTCAGGTTTTCAACTTTTAAAGGCAGGCATGGTAGAACTCCTGGAAAATCATAATTAACTTCGAAAGAATTTCCAGATAAGAGCTTCATTACTCCTCGAACACATTGGTAACGTTGATTGAGTGTTGGTGTTTTAGACCTTCTCCATTGATGAGGGTATAGAGCAGTGAGTGTTTTATCAGCTTTGTTACTTGGGCAAACAGATTTCATTTCAAAGCTGTAGGAAGCGGTCACTGTTGATTTACTTTCATTGTACTTCCAATTGACTTTTGTGTTCACAACATGGTTGTGCGCATGTTTATTGAATAGTTTTAAAGTCGATAGGTCTTTACTTGGAAGTAAGGCTAAAGTTAAAAGTCCACTCTTAGAGTTTTTAATCGTGATTTTGTTATTCTTAATTTCATTCCATTCATTTCCTCTTGGTATAAATAATCCGTAGTGATTGCCTTGATCGGAGGTCAGGCCAATTACATTAGGGGACATGCTCCAAATGTTCGGTTTAACATTAAATTTTATCTCTGGTGCTATGTCTTGATATTCCAAATAGATGAATGGTGATCCGTGACCATAAGTAAAACGAAGATACTTCTCTTTAACGCCTAGCTGAGTGGTGACAAACCAATCACTGTAATCGTGTGCTAATGCTTCAGTGAATGGGCTCTTTAAGTTTGCTCCAATTATTAAGTCTTGAGAGTGAATAGGCATGCCTGCGATCACTCCCATTTCAGTAGCAAACTTTTTTGCACCCGGATAGAATACCCTAAGGCCTGACTTATCAAAATTAAGAGCTAATGGATGAGGGAAAAGATTAGATGAGAATTTTTCCCATAGTATTGAACTCCACCAATCATTTGTAGGAATAGGACCTTTTAAATTATCTGTTGCGTAGATTTTTTTAGGAGGTAGTGCAATGTTTTCCGGGCTCTTATAACTAATTGATCCGAGACCCTTTAGTGTTGGTTTTGCGTAAACATTAACGCAGAAGGTGAGAGAAAAGAGTATCCTTATAATGGCACCCATTAATTTCAGGAATCTTTATAAATTGTTATATTAGTTTTTGGCTTTAACCAACTAATTCATGAATGGGCTTGATACCTTGATCAACTAGATAATGAGGTCTGCCGCTAGAATCACGAACGGTCGCGTTATTCATATCAATGCCTATGTTGTGATAAAGAGTTGCAAAAACTTCCTGAAATTTTACAGGCCTTTCGATGGGCTCTTCGCCCCTAGAATTTGTGGCACCAATAACCTGACCAGTATTCATGCCGCCTCCTGCCATCAAGCAAAAATTAGCTTTAGGCCAGTGGTCTCGACTGTTTTTAGCATTTATTTTTGGGGTCCTGCCGAATTCTCCCCACATTACTATAGATACGTCATTTAAAAGGCCTCGTTCGCTCAGGTCATTGATTAACGCGCTCAGTCCTTGATCTAAAAGCGGAAATTCTTCCCTAGATCTAGGGAAGTTCATTCCATCTCCTCCATGCCAGTCCCATCTACTATAATTAAGTGATACGACCCTTGCTCCAGCTTCTACTAATCTTCTTGCGACAAGGAAGTTGCGAATCATTTTTGGAGCTCCATCTCTTTGGTATTTAGGATCATTGACTCCATAACGATCTGCAATTTTGGGATCCTCTTTTGAAATGTCTAGTGCATTAGCGAGGCCACTATCCGAGAGTATTTCAAGAGCTTGCTTATTATAACTATCAAGGCCGCTCATCTGTCCGGTGGCGTCAGCGTCTCTTCTCATCTGATCAACAGATAATCGAAGATTCTCACGATCCATCAGCCTTTCCAAAGACATGCCTTTCAATGTAAGGCTTTTAGCTTTGGAGTTAGGATCCTTATCGACTAACCCCATTGGACCGTGTTCCATGCCAATGAATCCACCTGTTCCAGCTTCACCCCATGTTCTGTTACCGGTTGGATACATCAAAGATACGTTTGCAGGCATTCCTGGATTAGATCCTTGAACTTTTGACACCCATGATCCGAATGACGGCCACCCACCTGCCGGACTCTGAGAGTTTTTTTTGTGTCCTGTCATACATTGATAACAATCATGAGCACCATCAGAATCAGAGATAGATCGAACTATAGCAAATTTGTCTGCAATTTTTGCAAGCTTTGGAAAATGTTCGCAGATTTGTATTCCTGGGACGTTCGTTCCTATTGGACGAAATTCTCCTCGTATTTCAGATGGCGCATCTGGTTTCATGTCAAACATGTCCAAATGAGAAGGGCCTCCTGGCAAATAGATGTTAATTATTGATTTATGCGAAGATGAGGAGCTTGATTTTGACTCCATGGCCAAGACTTGGTCCAAGCTTAGGCCCCCTGCAGCCATGCCGCCAACTTTGAGAAAATTTCTTCTCGAGTATCCGTCACAATGAGTCGATTGCTTGTCTGAATTTCCGAAAATATCTAGCATTATTCCGTAAAGCTAATAGTTAACTAACATTAAATTAAGCGCAATTCTTTATAAATGCCAAGCTTAACCCTAGATTTTTTACATTTTATCTGGGGGGTAAATGCCCAAGAGCTCAAGTCCATGTTTTAGCACTCTTGATGTCGATTCGCACAGTGCTAGCCTTGTATTTCTGGTTTTTCCTTCCGTGCTTAGGACTGGACATTGCTCGTAGAAAGAGTGAAAGCTTTGTGCTAGCTCATACAGGTACGTAGCTAGAAGGTTGGGCCTGTAATCATTCATAACCTCAGGAATAATTTCTGCATACTGGCAGAGTTTGATTCCAATTGCTCTTTCTGAATCATCAGTGATTTCAAAATTTTCTAAGTCTGTATCAGCGGTTTCATCTATCTTCCTGAAGATTGATCGAGTTCGTACGTATGCATTTATCATGTAAGGGGCTGTGTTTCCCTGAAGTGATAGCATTTTGTCCCAAGAGAAAATATAATCACTTACTCTTGACTGAGATAACTCAAAATATTTTACAGCACCGAGACCTATTTTTTCAGAGACTTCTTTTTTCTCTTCCTCATTTAAGTTAACACTTTTTTCATCAACAACTGATTTAGCTCTTTGAATTGCTTCATCTAGAACGGAACTCAAATCTGGAACTGATCCTTCGCGAGTTTTGAATGGCTTCCTGTCAGTGCCTAATATTTTTCCAAATGAAACGTGTTCCAAATTGGTGTTAATTTTGCGTTGTCTAGAAACTTCAAATAATTGTCTAAAGTGAAGTGACTGCCTGTCGTCAACAACATATAGAATTCTATCAGCTCCTAATTCATTAATTCTGTGGTCTATTGTAGCTATGTCAGTGGTTGCGTAATTAAATCCCCCATCTTTCTTTCTGATCATACAAGGGACCGGAGTCCATTGACTGTCTCGGTTGACAAGTAAAGGATCGTTCTTTGGTTCAAGTTCATTTTTAGAGAAGATGCAAACAGCATCGTCACTGATTTCAGCTATGCCGGTAGAGAGTAGTTCATCAACTAATGGTCCAAGCTGATCATGGTAAAAGGATTCCCCTAGAGTCAGATCAAATTTTATTGTAAGCCGGTCGTAAATCTTTTGAGTTTCAGAGAGTGTTATTTCCTTAAACTGATTCCATAATTTTATGCTTTCATTATTACCTGACTGAAGTTTTACAGTTTCATCTAAGCAAGCATTTTTGACCTTTGGATCAGATTCAAATTGTTCTTTTATGAGTTGATATAATCTTAGTAACTCCTTGATGGGGTCTTCATTAAATGCGGTTTCATTAAGTTCATGTTTCCAGCCATATATCACCTGCCCAATAGGCGTCCCCCAATCTCCAATATGATTATCGCTAATTACATCATGACCCAAAAAATTAGCTACTCTTTGAAGGCAGTCACCAATGATCGTGCTTCTTATGTGCCCGATGTGCATAGGCTTTGCAATGTTTGGTGAGGAGAAATCTATAAGTATTTTTTCTGGTCGCAGAGTTTTTTCCACACCTACTCGATCTGATGATAGAATTTCCCTTACCCTTGAAAGTATTGTTGATTCGTGAATTTTAAAATTAATAAATCCAGGCCCTGCAATTTCTGGGTCACTAGATATGTCACTGACATCAATTTTCTTTATGATTTCGAGGGCAAGATCTCTGGGAGATATTCCAAATTTTTTTGCCAGTATCATTGCGGCATTAGTTTGATAATCGCCGAACCTTGTATCTGCGGCAGCTGACACTGTTCCCTTAAAATTTGATGGTAAATTCTCTTTCCCAAGTTTGGCTAGTGCGGTGTTTAAGCGTTCGCTTAGCTGTTCAGTAATTGTTATCATTTTGGGGGTCAATTCTCGAAAATTTAATTATTATGAGTTTCTATTACTTTTAGTATATCAGTGTTGCTCGTCGCATTGAGTAATCTTTCGCGAATGTCTCCTTTTGTAAAAAATCTAGCAATTGTAGAGAGGGTTTGCAGATGTTTGTTATCGGAGCACTTTGGTATGAGGAAAAGAATTACAAAATTGACTGGGTTATTATCAATCGATTCAAAGTCTATGCCCTCCAAAGATCGTCCGAATATCATTAAAGTGCTATCAACCGCATCTGAATTGACATGAGGTATTGCAACTCCAGACCCGATGCCGGTTGTGGTTTTGTCCTCTCTTATAATTAGATCTCTAATAGTTTCGGATTTTTTTTCAAGAGGAAGAAAATTATTGTCGCATAAATGATCGATTAATTCTTCTATGGCTTCCTGATTGTTACTGGAGCGCATTTCAGAAATTATTCTTTTTTCTCCAAGAAGTTTAGCCAGATCCATCGACATATTTGTGCAGGTGTTAAGAGTTAATTGTTGGTTGGCTTAATTTTGTATTTGGAATCAAGAGAGTTAGTAGCAAGGGTTCCATTAATTGCGACAAGATTTTCAGTCAAGAGATTTCAAGAGAGTAAATTGATTATTAAAGAGCTATCTATCCTATCTAAAGTGGCTGAACTGCATCTTTAACTAGAAATTTTATATCTTGATATTCTGAGGGTATTTCAAATTCATCTGGCACAAGATTTTTTAATATTTGTTCAGTTGAACTTTGGGTGCCTTTCAATATCCATTCCCATAGATGATATTTCATCTTTTTAAATACGCTCGGGAAATTATCACTAACATTTTTTGTGCATTGAGGGTCATTTTTTAAATCATATAATCTATGAGTATAGCCTTCTGACAATGGGGTGAATACAATCTTCCAATTCTCTGTTCTAAGGCACCGTTCTTTACTTAAAATTAAAGTCTTTCGATGTTCTGGTTTGATGACAATGTGAAAGTTGAAGTCTTTATCCACATAGGTAAGATTATCAAGTGATGGTATTTCTAGTGGTTTATGCTCACCTGTTCTTTTTTTTAGAAAAGGAAAAGCTGATTCACCATAGAATGATAGATTTAAATTGGTTTCTTTTTCATTAATGTATGGAGACAGGTTGGCTCCTTCAAAATTTGATTCACTTTTGTCTGCTGCAAGATTTAATAAGGTTGGAGTGATATCGATATTTCTTACGATGTTGTTAATCTTTTTTGGTTTCTTTTCAGGGACATAAAGAATACATGGGACTAGGTTTCCTTGGTCTCCTCCATTGAAGCTAACTCCGTGAGTTAATGTTGTGTTAGGTTCAAAAAGATCTTCCCCGTGGTCTGAAGTTATGAGAATAATGGTGTTGTCCATTAACTTTTCGTCTTCTAGTGTTTTTAAAACTCTACCGACACAATCATCAAACCTGCTAACGCATCCGTCATACAGGTCAATAATATGCTGTTTCTCTTCGGTGTTGTAAGAGTAGTAATTTTCATCCCAAGAAGAACTTCTTATGAATTCGTTTGGGTCGAAGTGGACTTGGTATTTGTTGGGGCCTTTATAATTTGGATTGGTCCATTTTTCGTAATAAGGATAAGGAGCGTGGTAGGCGAAATGGTTGCAGCCAGTGAATACGGTATAGAAAAAAGGTTTTGATTTGTTTTTTCTAGTTTTTATTTTTGTGATTACTCTATCTGTAACAACTTCAGCCCTCAAATAATGTGCAAAGGACTCTAACTTTGGAAATAACCAATACCCGAATTCATTATCAAAGTACATTGGTATAACAGGATGAGATAGGTAGACTGCCTGGCTTAACCAGATTCTAAAAGAATCAAATTCCGAAACTTGGACATTTTCAAAACCCATAGGAACTTCATTAAATATGGCGCTGCACCAGTCACCAATAACCGCAGTTTCGTAACCCGAGTCTTTCAGTATTTTAGGTAGAGTAGTCGATTCTTTATTAACTTTAGTGACACTTTTCTTAGAGGGAAACATTTGTCTTACTCCGTGAGTGTGGGGGTATTGAGAGCTCATCATTCCTATCATTGATTCCAATGTTGAGCCTATAGGGGTAAAGCATTTGGTGAAGTTTTGTGATTTCGATTCGAGTTTATCTATATTTGGGGATGTTGCTCGGTAATATCCATTACAAGATAAGTGATCCGGACGTAGGGAGTCCGAGGCTAGGATGATAATATTGGGTCGGCTTGATTCTTTTGGTAAGTTTACCTTGATCAAAATAATACTCGCCCAGAAGGCTAAAAATAAAGCTGACCCAATTAATAAAGATTTCTTTTGGATTCTGAATGAGATGACTAGTTGGAGCGCTTTGGACAAGTGCCTTAACCAGAACATTGCTACTGCACATAATATAATGATGGGAACTCCATTTAATAATGTCCAAAGTGTTATTGATTTAAGCGTGCCAGGAGCGTTAGGCATAATCTCAAATTGCCATTCTGGCATCCATTGCGCTATGAAATAAGGTTTAAAAACCATCATTCGTATGAACAGAGCAAGTAGGCTCAAAGACATTAATAACAAGGTTCTCCATATGATTGAAGCTATGCTTTGGTGTTTGTTACCAATCCAAAATTTGATGATTGGAAAAAGCACAAGTACATAGCAAAGTGATACGACTAGGTAACCTCGTAGTAAGGCAAGTGTACCAAATAAAAGATAAATCCCGTGATCTTTGATGGCTCCATCTGCGAAGGAGCTATTAACAGATTTGGCCTGGTTAAGCAACATGCTACAGCTTATTAGGAAAAGAACCATATGAAACACGCATACAGTTAAAGTTATCCATAAGAGAATGGATGCCTTTCTGATTTGTTCTTTCTTTTGATCGGTATTTTTCATTTCGATCACCTTACCTTTTTCAAATAAGGAAGGGTGTTCAATTTAAATTCATCATCATTACAAGTTATTCAGGAAATTAATACGCATTTTCTGATGAAAATCTGGCAAAAATGATTAAACTAATATTGATATATATTATATATCAAAGTGTTAGGATGACAAATGACCTTTATGAGGCCCCTATAAAGTCTGTATACTCAAAAGTTTTGAGTATGGCTAACCTATCCTGGATTGTAGGGCTGCTCTGTCTCTCAGTGCCATACAATGTTTGCTGGAGTCTAGGTAATGGAAACTTTGGGTATGATATTTTAAACACAATTTATTTTGCAGCTCTTGGAATTTTTCTGTTTAGGTTCCCAGTTGTCTTAGAAAAAAATTCAGAGTCGAAAGCAAAACCTAACAAATCTGTAGATTATCTAAATATATCTTTCCATTTACTGATTATAATACTCCTCGCGGGATTAGCTTATTTTAATCTTAGCCCAAAATTATATTTACTAGTCCTTTGTTTATTTAGTGTTTTTTATTGGTCTTTTTTGGTGCTGCCGATTCTGAAATCTTTGTCTGTTTCCAAAGAGTTGTTGATCCGAAAGGCACTTAAACCTTCATGGGAATTCAATGGTATATTTTGGATCACCTTATTAATTATTCTATTGTTTTGCGATCTCTATGCGTTGTTATCTATTGAGAGTGATAATACGATTGAGTTTATTGGATCTCTTTTAAACAGGATAGCGACTCAGATTGTTTGTGTTCTGGGTTTGCTTTTTGCATTCAATGCGATAATCAATCTTACTCCTCGTTACCTAAGGTTGTTGATTTACCAACTCTTCTCACTGATACCATTTTTGGTAATTGCGGATTTTTTACTCAAGCAATATTGGAACCAGTCTTTGTTGACGATAATTAATCTTCTTACCTCTTCAGGTTCCATTGACTTAGAAAAAGAGATAGCGGCATCAGGTATCGCCTTAAGTTTAATGCAGCTTAGTATAATAGTCATTCTTACAGCAATGTTGGCTTTGCTCGTTTATTGGTTGTTACAATGGTGTTCACGCTTAATCAAATTTAGGATCAATAACGGGTTTGTTTTTACTACTTCACTAATCTGTTGGCTATTCGTCGTGACTGAATCTGGATTAAGTCATTTTTATAAAAGAACCGAGCAATGGCAGAGGCAGTATAAACTTTATGGTGCTCACATCGGTTTTTTTGCGCCTCCTTCTGGCTTTGAGAAGATGGATATAAGTTTCCGTGATTTGTCCTCGGATTCTAATAAAGATGACTTATTGAATTCTTTGGAAGATTCGCCAGAATTTATTAAGCCAGACATTTATGTTTTTATGATTGAAAGCTGGAGATCAGATTCGATTACTCCAGAAGTGGCGCCTTTCTTGAGCAAGTTTAAGAGAGAAGAGTGCCAAGACCTTGGAAGAACCTATGCAGCATCAAATTGCACCCCACTTTCATGGTTTTCAATGTTTCATAGTAAATTAGCTATTCATTGGAGTGATTCTTTGAAGAAAGCTAATCAGAGCTCTAGCTATGAGGGAGCTTATCCGATGAGAGTTCTAAAAAAACTTGGTTATGAGATTCAAGTTAGAGCTGTTTGTGATTTGAGATATAGAAATCTAGGTTCTTTAAATTTTGGCAATGATCACGTCTTAGTCGATCACTTGTCACATTATACTGAAACTAATAATAAGCCTGAACATATCTCTGAAAGAGAAAAGTTAGTCATGGGACATCAGCGTGAGTATTTAGACAGTGACCCGAATTCTCCGCAATTTCATTTTACTGCGCTCGATTCCCCTCACTACAACTACTACTGGCCAGCTGATTTTGACCAACTTCATGTCGATTGTGCTAATGATATACCAGTTAAGTTAAACCCTAGTAAGGATATTGTTGGTGATGTGGTTAGGAGGTACGAAAATGCAGTGCACTGGGTTGATTATGCTATTGAGGAATTTGTCGACTTTTTAAAATTTAAGGGCACGTACGATAATAGTGTAATCATAATAACTGGTGATCATGGTGAAGAATTCCAGGAAGAAGGAAGTTGGTTTCATTGCTCATCACTAAATAGGTTTCAGACAGAGGTTCCAATAATAATTAAGTGGCCAAAATGGGTTGAAGATACCCCATCTCACACAAATGTTAGTCATTATGACATAATGCCAAGTGTATTAGATCTAATAGGATTAGAGTCAAAATTTTATGATAAGCTCGCGGGGCAATCTGTTTTGCTATATGATGATTCTCCTCGTGAAGTCGTTCTTTCAACTGTGCATCGTGGGGAATCAGGAATAGGTTTTTGCCTCGTGGGTAACAAGAGGAAAGTTAAGTTCTCCTTCCCTGGACCTTGGAGTACAGACGCTCCCGATCAGTTAGTAGTCAGTGAATATTCAGATATTCTGGATCGCCCGTTTGATTTCAGGCAAGAGATTGGAGAGATGACCCATGCTGATTATATTAGGAAAAAGTTTCCTCAGTCTAGTGGGCGATTCTTTGAGCGTTTTGAGAAACATTGAATTATTTCTTAATCTCAATATTTAGACGTGCACTAAAAATAAGGCCTGGGTCTCCTCGTTCCTTAAGTGTTCTGTGAATTTCAGATACAGATCGATTTATTTTTCCCTCAAAAATTATTTTATCTTTGTGATGCACTGATATGGGTTCATTAAAATCAACCATGTCATCATTAAGCATGATTTCAATTTTGGAGACTTCAGCGATATCATGAATGTCTATTCTTTGATTCTTTCTAGAGGCTGTAATTAACTGCCTAGCTTTGATTTGATCCTTTGGGAGTGATAGCCAATAGCTTCTCTTGTGTGTAACATCATCTTGTTGCCAAACAATATGATTAGGAATTCTACTTCTCGTGTATTTTGCCATCCAGGGAACAGCAATGCTATCTTCAAGATTCATCCAATGCCCTTTACCTTCATGTATTTTAATGAAATGAATATATCCTTTAGGATCTTTTTCTTGAAGCTTCGCAAGTTCATTGCCCCAAGATGCGGCGATTTTATTTCTTCTGTAACTTTTATCGTTTTCTCCCACCTGTAAGGCAAATGGTAAATTTCTCAGACCTTTAGGAGTAGATTCATTCGGGTGGCCGGCCATCATTGCGGCAGCAGCAAAGCGGTCACACATTCTTGGAGCGAGTTGGTAAACTCCATCGCCTCCAGCTGAGTAGCCCATAAGGTACACTTTTTCTGGATTGACTTTTTTAAAGACAATTAGGTTTTCAATTAATCTATCAAACATTGGGTCAATATGGCCTTGATGCCAAAGGTTCCACGTATTCGTTGGTGCTCTTGGACAAAGGTATATGCCTTCTTTTGGTTTATATAAGCGCATTTGGTTTTTCCACTGACCATCGTTTACTTGTGCAGGTGCTCCTCCTCCTCCATGCATTGAAATGTAAAGACTTCTTCCTCCTTCTGGCATTTCTCCAAAAACTAAGTAATCAAACTTCATCTTTTTTCCATCGAGTGAAATTATTTTTTGTTCCATTTCTTTTGCCCGAGAGGCCTTGATAGAAGATGCATGATCTTCCCAAAGATTTTTTTTTGCTATCTGCGCCTCTTCTTTGCTAATTGGTGTGATAGCGAATTCATTTTCTATGATTGGAGACCTGTTAGTCTCTGCCAAAGATAGCCATTCTTTAAGGGAGCCTATTGTATCCTTATCCGCATGAGCGGATGCAATGAAGGAGATCAAATTAATAAGATATAGTAGGGTTTTCATGATTAATTTATATTGTTAGGTTCTATATGTTTTCCCATTTTGTAGTGTGGAATTCCTACTTCGTGGAATCTATCCCCAACTTTAGTGTATCCTAAACGCTCGTAGAAACCAATTACAGGTTCTCTAGCATGGAGTATTATTTGGCTGAAATCCTCTTTCTTTGCAAAGGTTTCTGAAAAGATAACTAAATTTCTTCCGATCCCTTGGTTCTGATATTCTGAATGCACAGCGACCTGCTGCATTTTTGTAGTACTCTCGTCAATGGCTTTAAATTGTAGATAAGCGATGATATGGCCTTCCTTCGATTTGCCGACGATGTGAATAAAATTTTTCTCTTCCTCCAAGTTTTGATCATAGAGGCTCATTCCGAGAGGCTTCCTGAGAATAACATCTCTTAGTTGGCATGCCTCTTTGTAATAGAGTGTGTCGTGAGTCGTTGCTAAGAAGAGTGTTTCCAAGGTGATAACTTGTGCTAATATTTTAACCTGTTTCAGGCATAAATGTAGGCATCGTGATTCCATTCATTGGAGGACAATCTCCGAGGACTTGGCAAAGGTGCATTTCACAATTTCGTGCGCCCCATTGATATAATGTTTTCACCAATTCTCCATCATGAACTGGAATAAGGAATACTGGGGTGTTTCCACGATGTCTTGAGTCAAGCTCATGATAGATTAGAGATTCAGCATGGTTGATATCCCTCATTATTCCGGGTCCTAACATTTTACTTCCATTGCTATTTATGGAGCACAAAAACCCTTCAATTTTTCCTGAGGTTGACTCAAAAACTGAAACGCCCCAATATCCGGAATCGTTTTTCACAAAATACTCGTAATCACCTTTTCTCTTAATTCCATTGAGTTCAAATTCTAGTTCAGCGATTTGAGGAATGTCATCAATAGTTGCATCTCGGACTAATTTTATTCCTTCTGGTGGTTTTTGTAGTAATCCGTTCTCAGGTACATCAAGAATCATGTCTTGGAAAGTCATGCGAGGAACAAATCCTCGTCTAGTGTATAGCGAAAATGAATCTAAATTCATCGCGCTTGAGACGAGCCTTACTGGAAGATTTTTTTCAAATGCGATATTAATGATTTGATCAAGAATCATTTTAGCAACTCCCTTGCCAAAATAATCTGGGTGGGCGTTCATTATTCCAATGGATAAATGAGTTTCTCTTGGGTGAAAGAAACACGATCCGGCTATGTTTCCGTTTTTTTGATCCTCAGCGATTAAACAACATCCAGGATCCAAGTCTTCGTAGACTTCAGTAAAAACACTACAAGTAGTTGGATCACCTCCAAACACGTTTTTCTTAAAGTGTTTTTGGTACCAATCATTTGTGGAATGGAAAATTAATTCTGCAATAGCTCTATGATCTTTCTCTTCAGCTCTTCGAAGTTTAAATTGATTACCCATTTTTATGCGCGTTTAGATTTAGCAATCGCTGATTTAGCACTTGATGTAATTTTTTTCCAGTCTTTTGAATTGATGTCTTCTCTTGATGCTAACCAAGAGCCACCAACAGCTGCTATGATGTCATGGCTGAGATAATCATTCATATTTTCCTCATTAATTCCTCCTAAAGGAATATACTTTAAATTGAGATGTGCGTAAGGAGCAGAAATGTTTTTCAAATGTTTTATACCTCCACTACTACCTGCTGGAAAAAATTTAAGGATTTCACAATTATAATCGAGAGCGGTTTCGATATCAGATGGTGTCATAATTCCAGGAGCAAAAGGAAGTCCCGCGTCTTTAGCGGCCTCGATTGTAGCTCTATTTGATCCGGGTGATACACCGAATGATGCTCCTGCGTTCTTGGCTTGACTTACTTGTTCGGGTTTTAGGATGGTTCCTATGCCGGCAAGCATTTCAGGTACTTTGTCTCTAATGGCTTCTAATGACGGTAGAGCTGCTTCAGTACGCAGGGTTAGTTCTATGGCATCAATTCCTCCATCTATTAGAGACTTTGCTAAAGGTACTGCATCGGTCACGTTGTCGATGATCAAAACGGCAACAAGCCCTTTAGATGTCAACTTCTGGGCCACTTCATCATTCACTCTCATAATATTAGAATACTTGCAGGCTACGAGCTAACTATCAACTCTCAGTGCCTTAGAATGAAATAATCTCCGTTATTCTCTCTTTTCCTTAGGGGTAAGTCTACCCAAAGTGTAATTGCGAATTCTGTCATCACTTATGCGATCTACCCAAGCAAGAGCCGCCTCAGGATTATCTTTAGCAGCTGACATCGCATAGTCCTGTATCGCTTCATCATAAGCTGGTCCAAGTGGTTGGGTTGAAAGCCAATCTCCAGCTCCAGCAAAATCTTCTTTGATGAATTCTTCAAAGCGTTCTCCTAATGCATGGCGCTGTCCCTTGACTTCACTAGGTAGATCTGCTAGCCACTGCACTTCATCTGCTATGGATGTGCGACTAACGTACCGAGAGGTTCTCTCTAGAGTGTCGGAATCGATAAATTGTTCTGTCGCATTATCTGAAATAAACTGAATTGCTTTATCTCTATCATTTCTGGCAATCTTTTCTACGGCCTGTCTAGTCGCGTGCTGTTTATAAGATAACATGTCATTTTCTTTTACATTGTGGTCAATTCCGTTGATCCAATCTATAAGTCCTTGTTCGCCTCTTTGTTGCATGAGAGCATCGGCTATTCGGTCCATTTGTTCACCGCGTGCTCTGCTTTTCATGTTTTTTTCCGAGTAGGCAATTGCTCCATCCAGATCATTCTGAATCATTTCTTTAGTGACTCCCAGATGCATCCATTGTCGAGTTTCAGGATTTTCCACTTTTTCAACAAATAGCATGGCAGAGTTAGGGTCCGAAGCTGCCCAACCTGAAATGGCGGTCATTTCATCACCTCTCGTTCTTCTGGCTGACTCAGGATCCATTGCATATTTAATGGCTTCTTCTCCAGATACCCTTGCCCAAGCATACAAAAAATCATTAAAGTGCCTGTCGTTTTCTCTTCCACCCGGTGAGTTCTCAAACGCAGTGAGCATCTCTGTTGCGTTGGCGGGAGTTAATTCTAAAAGCATTTGAGAAATGGTTGCGTTTCGCCTTACTGGATCAGAATCTGAAAGAGCATTTTTAAGTTTGCTGTTTGCTGCACCAATAAGTGAGATGGAATCTGCTGTGGATTGTATGGACTTTTGCGCGCCATCTGCTGAGTTTGACTGTCCGAGTCTTCTGACTTTTGAAGAATTAGCGTTATTACCGGCAGTTGAATTTTGCGATTTATTAAAATATGAATCGTTTTGAGAAGAGGTTGACTCCTGATCATCTTTACCGAGAAAGAAAGCGCCGGTAGCAATTGCTGCCCAAATACAATTTAATATGATGATTTTTTTCATAGAACTGCTGTGATATATTAACGAATTGATAATAAAAATCAATTTCACTTACAATTTAAATTGCTACTATTCAGTTAATCTCAACGATTTATTGGTCTTTAAATATGAATAAATATCAGCTTATAGAATCCTCAAGCCTTTGGACAGGAGAGGAATTAGCTGAAAGAGAGGATTTTCTTTTTAGTTTGGAAGGTTCTCAATTGGCAGAGATTAAACACCTGATTTCAGGAAATCTTGAAAGAGCTCCGAATATTTGCTCCCTAATTAATCAAGTAACGGACTCACTTGAAAATGGAAGTGGAGTTATAATCATCAAAAATTGGCCAATCCATGAGCTTAGTGAAGATGAGGCAAAGAGAATGTTTCTCAATTTAGTTTCTATCATTGGAACTCCAGTCTCACAGAGTTCTGAAGGGGAAATGATATTTAGTGTTAAGGATTCAGGCTTTAGTGATAATGATCCCAGATCGAGAGGGCCAAATACTCGAAAGAAACTCTCTTTTCATTCTGATCGTTGTGATGTGATTGGGTTCCTTTGTCTCCAACAAGCAATGTCAGGTGGAGAGAATCAGATCGTAAGCTCTGTAGCAATTCATAATCACATGCTCAAAAATTACCCTGAATTATTAAATGTGCTTTATGAGCCTTTTTATTATAAACGACATAATGTTGATACCGTGAATGAACTCCCTTATTGCAGACAGCCCATTTTCTCTATCACTGAGGGTAAGTTTGCTTGTAATTTACTAAGGGTATTAATTGATAGGGCTTATGCAATGTCAGAAATCCCCGACATGTCTGACTTACAAAAGACTGCACTCGATAAAATCGAAGAGATTGCCTCGATGGAAATAATGCACCACACCTATCGTCAGCAACCAGGTGATATTATATTATTAAATAATTGGGTCACTCTTCATAAGCGCACAGAATTTGTAGATTATGAAAAACCTGAGAAGAAGAGGCATATTTTAAGGGCCTGGGTTTCTCCTAGTAATAATCGTGCCATTGATCCTCTTTTTAAAGAGAATTACGGTGATAATAGGGCGGGATTTGTCAGAGGGGGTATGAAGGCTGATTCAAAAAGTTAACTACTGAAAGGCCAGAAGATTGGGATCATCAATGTGGCGACTAGCCATAATATTAGATTAAGGGGCACTCCGACCCTGATAAAATCAGAAAATTTATATCCTCCTGCACCATAGACATAAGTATTAGTCTGGTAACCTATTGGAGTTGCAAAGCTAGCGCTGCAACCAAACATCATAGCTACAATTAATGGTCTTGCGTCTATGCCTAAAGTTTCTGCAATACCTACCACTATAGGGGTTAATAAAACAGCGACTGCATTATTGCTAATTAACTCAGTCAGTATTGAACTTAGTAAATAGACGACAGCAAGTATAATTACGGGCTTAGGGCTTTCACCAAATATACTAAGGACCCCATCCGCGATGAACTGAGCTCCACCTGTAACTTCCATTGCTTTCCCAATTCCAAGCATACCAATTATAAGGAAGATTATATTCCAGCTTACTGAATTGTAAGCATCAGAGGGATCAATGCACCGAGTTGCGAGCATGGCAATTGAAGCAATTAATGCTACGACAAAAATTGGTTGGCCAGAAACGCTGGCAGCTATCACGAAGGCAAACGTTATAGCTGCTGCTATTAGAGCCTTACCTTTTCTTATGGTTGGCTCTGAAGTCTCAGATAAACTGACGAAGTCTTTTTCATTTTTGACTCGGGCAATTGCTTGAGGAGGACCTTCAATGAGAAGTGTGTCACCTGAATGAATTCGAACGTCTTCAAAGTTTCGCCTGAATTCGCCACTTTGACGATGAACGCCAAGGATCAGAACACCAAATCGTTGGCGAAACTTTAATTCCTTAAGTGTTCTGCCAATAATAGTGCTTTGCGGCCCAATAATGCCTTCTAGTAGTATTGCTGGGCGACGTTCAAGCGTTTCCAACTTTAGGTTTTGATAAGCCGTTAAGCGGAGCCCTTCGGTCTCCTTTAGTTCTTTAAAGTCATCACTGTGAACAGAGATTAAAATTCTATCACGTTCCTGAATTTTTAATTCATTAAGAGGCGTTTGAATAGGAACACCTCTCCTGCGAACTTCAATGACCCTGGCTTCTTTAATTTCCTTTAGTAAGGTCTCGGTAATAGTCTTTCCAATTATCGGAGAATCTGTACTGACAATGACCTGAGTAAGAAAGTCTCTCTCCTCAGAACTAGATAGATCGACAGACATAGAGTCGTGTTTTGGTAGGAGTTTTTTACCAATCGTCAGCATGTAAATAAAGCCAACGGCAGCATAGATAGCTCCAAGTTTTGTAAGTTCAAACATTGAGAATGGGGCTTGGTTTTGCTCTTGTGCAATTCCATCAATGATAAGATTGGTTGAGGATCCTGTCAGGGTACACGTACCTCCCAGGATGCAGGCAAAAGACAAAGGCATTAGAAGTCTGGATGACTTAAGTTCAGAAGACCTAGCCAGTGAAATTACGATGGGTAAGAATACTACCACAACTGGGGTGTTGTTTACGAATGCCGAAAGAACTGCACCTATAATCATTATCGTCACTAGTGCCCTAAGTTCAGTCTGACCAGCCAACCTCTTAAAACCTGCTCCAAGAGAACGGATGCATCCACTTCTCTCAAGCCCTGCGCTCATCACAAACATGCAGGCGATAGTCAGCGGAGCAGGATTAGAAAAGGCTCCTGTGATATCACTAGTGCTTAGGATTGGAAGGCCGAAAATTCCAGGAAGTAAGATCGCTCCTAAGGAAAACATAGCCACCATGTCAGGAGGCATCCATTCCTTAATGAAGGCAAGTCCAGCGAGTATCAGAACAATAAAGACAAGAATCATGTCCCAGTGCTGGCTAAGAATATTAATTAGTGATTCCACATTAACAGTTTACTGGAAAAATGTATTTTGGCTAATATTAGGATCCTGCTAAATTTATATATTAAAACTGTTAATTATTATGTTGGATCCAGAAGAATTTGAAGAAACGATGTTAGAAATATCTCGTACTTTCATGCCTTTTGGAAAGTATGGCCCGCAGAATTACCCACCCTCAGGTGTGCCTATTTATGACTTGCCGTTTGAGTATTTGGATTGGTTTCAATACAATGGGGGGCTTCCAAAGGGGCCTCTTGGAGAATTGCTTGAAATTGTTTATCATATTAAGAAAGACGGATCCGATGAGGCTTTTTCTCATTTCAGGAAAATGAATGGTGGAAGGACGCGATTAAGAAAAAAAATTGATAAGCCGAGTTTCTAATTTTCTATCATTTGTTTAAAGAGCTAAACCAATTAAGGAAAATTTGATGCTGCTCTTTCTGGAACCGATTAACATCATTAGTCTCTTTCCATTCAAAATTTTGGGATTTTATGTTATTCAGTATTGATTTTAGATATCTATGATTAGTGAAACGGTCTTTATTTGGGGTAACGATGAGGCAATGCCTGGGCGAAACTTCCTTAATTATATCATCGTAATCAAAAGGAATTGATGACTCGTCGCCTTCAAAGAATCCTAACTTCGGGAGAAGGTTGTGAAGTTCCCATAATCGTCTATTACCCCCGGTTGATAATATTTTCTCAGTTCCTCTAAGAGGGTTCAACCCACTAAAGCAAGCAATGCCTGTGACTCGGTTATCTATTGCTCCAGTGTACAGTGCGGTTAAAGAACCTGTCGAATAACCTAAGAGAAAGATTTTTTTAGAGTCCATTGTGGGTACATTATCCTGGGTTGCTTTTTTTGGATCCAGTACAAACGAGACAGCGTCTCTAGCGTCTTTGACCATCCTTCCTAACTTTGACCATTGGGGGTGATTATTATAAAAGTCTCGACCTTCAAGTAAGCGGAGTCCGAAACCGCACTGGTCATAAGCGATAACGGCAAAACCATTTTCAGCAAGCCTGTGATATATTGTTGTTCCCTGAACTCCGTACCCTTCATTGTAACCGCTATGATAGGAGAGGGGATGAAGCCAAATGACGACGGGCTTGGGTTTACCATTCCCTTTTTTATAAAATAAGTTACCTTTCACGCCTGCTCCAAAATGAATGGGGACTCGGGTTACCCCATTTGGTGTCCAACGGTCATGAGTCATTAAATCAGACTCTTCTTTAGAGAGATAAATATCTTTTTTGGTGGATGGAAGTTTCGAGGGTTCATTTCCTAGAACCCATTTAATTTTCTCTGTTATTGGTGCGCTGTGATTTATTTTTAATGACGCCTTGTTTTGTTTTTTACTCCAGGATTCCCAATTAAATTCATGAATGAGTTTTTCCGGAAACTTTTTATTAATATCAAATGATTGAAGGCCAAAGCAGTGATCTATCCAGTCGAGATTCCTACGCCTTTCGAAAGAATTGATGTTTTCTGGTGGAGGACCTGATGAATGACCTCCAGTCCTATAGTCAATACGAAGGTTATTGGCTGATTTAAGAAAACGGTAAACTGACCTGCCTTCTATGTAAGCCTTTTCAACGGCGAAGGTTGGTTCTGCTCCGTCGTTATGTGCTGTATGAATCAGACAATGACGCGGAGCTATCAAAGCATACCATCCATGAGCGTCGATTGGAATTTCGTTTTCTCTTCCTGCATAATTTTTCAATGAAGGAAGAAACCATTGGCTAGGAAAATCTGAGGGATCTTCGGCAAAGGTGTTTCGGCTCGTATAACGATATGGGCTAGACGCCGGTGATCCCGGGCTTCTGGCGACGACACAACTGATTCTTTCATCATAAGCCGCAGCGATCATGGCCTGTTTTCCATAACGCGAAAAGCCGATCATTGAAATTTTATTTTCATCTACTTCACCCTCAAAAATTTTGCTAGTTAGATAATCAATACAGCGGCTTGCTAGCCAAGCCTTTGTGCTAATTTCGGTCCAGTTAGACTTAGGGTAGTCACTTTGAAAATCTTTCCAGACACTATCATAGCCTGGGAAATCTTTTTCGCGATGGTGGCTGTCGACTCCCGGGAAAAGGCACACAGTATATCCCCGTTCAAGTGCATCTTCAGCCCAATATATTTGGTAGAATCTTGGAGCTATAATGATGAGAGGGCTCGGGCCATTCTTTTTAGGCGTCCATACTTCCATCTCTAATGACTTTTTGTTGGGTGTATCGTAAGTGACTCTTATTCTTCTTTTTCTCGTTCCATTATCCATTTGTAAATCTGAGATGACCTGGCTTGCATGAATTGCGGGTGTCTTTTTTGGAAAGCTTCCGATGAAATATTTGATCATAAGCTCACTGATTTCTTTGCGACGCTTATTCCATTCCGATAAATTTTTCACAGGTTTACCATCACTGAATTGTAGTAATGGAGGTAAGGCTGCTTGGGCTTCAGTAGAGTTACTTTCTATTGAGAGGGCACAGAAAAAAAAGACACTAAATATAGATAAAAAGGTTATATTCAATGAGATTAATGGCTTTTGGTGCATTTTTAAGATTTTAGGAATTAATCCTCAAGGCTAGCATTTACTGCGTTTTTACAAAAGAACTAAGAAATCTCTAAGAAACATCACCAGAGTCGCGTTATACTAAATGTAACAAAACCCCAATGAGATATTTTATTCCAACACTCTTCACTTTCTTATCCCTTAGCCTTACATGTTTTTCGGAAGAGGCATCAATATCAGACCTGCGAAAGAAGGCAGCAAAACTTCAGAAAGATGGCAATTGGAAAGATGCTTATCAAGTTTATGAAACACTCCTTCTTGAAAAAGTGAATAGTGGTCAGGGCGGGGCAGATGATCTTCAGAACGCTTGGCGCTGTCTTAGTAGAATTCGACAGGGAAAACTAGTTGATGGATTGTTAGATAAAGTGGTCGAAAAGTATCCAGAGGATTGGAGGATACTTTCCTCTGCGGCTCGTGTATATAACCAAATACCTAAGTGGGGAACGATTATAGATAATGAATTTGAAAGAGGATCCCGCTCGAGAGGTGGTAAGCAGGTAAATACACAAGAGAGAGACCGCGTGCGATCATTGTCTCTCATGGAGCAGGCATTTAAAGTGTCAGCAAAAGAGGAAGATCAAAAGGCATTAGCAGTTTTCTATTTTGAATTTGCTTCGGCAATTGGGAGAAGAGGTAATGAGGCCTGGCGGCTTCAGGATCTTACAGATTTAAAGAGTTTACCTGACTACCATGACGGTGGTTATTATAGCGCTAGAAATGTGGGTACGCCTGTTGATGAGGAAGGGGTACCAGTTTTTTATGAATTACCTGAAAGCTGGGAGAAGGCCAAGAATGATGGTGAGAGATGGAGGTTTCTTCTGACAGAAGTTGCAGAGATTAATTTGTCTAGAGCCGGTGAAGCCAAATATCAATGGATCAACTTCATTAAAAACCAGTTCGGTGTTCAGACCATGAGGTCTGGAGGTTTTGGAAATTTTTTTGGTGGACGTAACCCAGATGAAGGAAAAGAAAATGAGAGCGGGACTTATCAGATCCATACACTAGAAGAGACGGAATCTATTGTAAGATTAGCGACTGGAGTTAAGCGAATCAAGCTGCCGGATGAGCACAATCATATAAATCTGTTAAAACAGCTCGCTGAAATTGAGGATAAAAAATATGCAGAATTAGCATTGAATGATTTGGCGTCGATTTTTGAGAACCGTAGGCAATACCCTGAAGCGGCCAAGTATTGGCAACAGAGCATTGAAAAGTATGGTCCTGGAAACAACAAATGGAAAGTTGATCGGTTAGATCAAATCCTTGATAACTGGGGCCGGTTTGATGGGACTCAGACTCACCCAGCCGGGGATAATCCGCAGTTAGGTTTTGTTTTTCGTAACGGCAAGAAAGTTAAACTAGAGGCTTTCACTATAGATGTACGGAAGTTGCTCGACGACGTTAAGGATTTACTCAAAAGCAATCCGGCCAAGATGGACTACCAAGAAACCAACATTGGTAACCTTGGCTATAGGCTAGTTAATGATAAGATGAAAAAATATGTCGGTGAGATGATCTCCGAGTGGGAGCAAAGGCTCGAGCCAAGAAAAAATCATTGGGATAAAAGAATTGATATTGTAACGCCACTAACTAAACCAGGCGCTTACCTTTTAAAAGCGACCATGGAGGATGGGAATGTGTCTAATATTGTTGTTTGGGTTTCAGACACCGCGATAGTGAAAAAGCCTTTAGACGGGAAGTTCTTCTATTTTGTTGGAGACGCTCTTAATGGTAGCCCTATCGAGAAGGCCAACGTTGAATTTTTTGGTTTCCGTAATGAGCGGCTTCCAAAACCAAAGCTTTTCAGGCGGTCGAATATTATTACTAAACAGTTCGCAGAGTTTACTGATGAAAATGGGCAGATTATCCTTGGTTCAGATAGGATGCCACGTGAAATGCAGTGGTTAATTACGGCCACAACTGATGATGGCCGATTTTCATATCATGGATTCTCTGGAGTTTGGTATAGCAAACTTCATGACCCCTCTTATAAGGCGACAAAGGCAATATTTATTACTGACCGGCCGGTTTACAGGCCTAAACAAGAAGTACACTTCAAGGCTTGGGTTCGTCATGCTCAATACGACAAGGCTGACGATAATCAATTTGCAGGCAAATCATTTAAGATTTTCATCAATAACCCAAAAGGAGAGAAAGTTTATGAGAAGAGTTTAGAGGCTGATGAATATGGCGGAATTTCTGATAAACTCATGCTTCCTGATAATGCAACGTTGGGTGTCTACTATATTAATATTGACCGGAGAGGAAAAACTCCTTTCAAGAACCCCTTCTCAATCGGAGGTAATTCATTTCGCGTTGAAGAGTATAAGAAGCCAGAGTTTGAGGTCTCTGTCGAAGCGCCGTCCGAACCCGTGATGTTAGGGGAGAAGGTCCCTGCAAAGGTTACTGCAAAATATTTATTCGGAGCTCCGGTTCAAAATGCCACTGTTAAATACAAAGTTATGCGGAGCGAGCACGATAGTCGTTGGTTTGCCCCAATGCCATGGGACTGGTTTTACGGGTCAGGTTATTGGTGGTTCTCTTATGATTATGACTGGTACCCTGGTTGGCGCAGTTGGGGTTGTAAGCGACCAAATTATTGGTGGTGGCCTCGTAATAACATGCCCCCTGAAGTGGTCCTAGAAAATGAGGTTGAGATTGGGCCTGATGGAACGGTTGAAATAGAAATTGATACCGCTATTGCAAAGGCAATGCATGGTGACATTGACCATAAATACTCTATCGTGGCCGAGGTTCGGGATGAGTCTAGAAGGACCATTGTTGGTAATGGATCAGTGCTGGTAGCGAGAAAACCATTCAAAGTTAACGTCTGGCTTGATCGAGGTCATTACCGAGTCGGTGATGCGATCCAAGTCCAGGCAAATTCTAGGACTTTAGACGGCAAGTCTGTGGCCGGAGAGGGAACGTTGAAACTCATTAAGATTGAATATAATGATGAGGGGGATCCTATTGAGAAGCCAATTTCCTCTTGGGACATTGATCCTGACCAACAAGGCCTAATTAATCATCAAATAAAAGCCTCGGCCAAAGGTCAGTACAGATTAAGTTATCTATTAAAAGATAAGGCCGGGCATAAGATTGAAGGAGGATATGTTTTTGTCGTTAGGGGTGAGGGGTTCGACGGAAAAGAATTTCGTTTTAATGATATCGAAATCATTACAGATAAAAAAGAGTATAAGCCTGGTGAGTCGATTGAATTGATGATTAATACTAAGAGAGAGGATAGTACCGTTGCTCTTTTTATAAGACCTTCGAATGGAGTCTATCTTGAACCGAGAATTATTAACATTAAAGGCAAGAGCACAGTTGCTGAAATCAAAGTGACTCAAAAAGATATGCCAAACTTTTTCCTCGAAGCTTTCACGATCAGTGGAGGTAAGATTTATGAGGATACCAGGGAAGTCATTGTTCCTCCGGAGAAGCGTATTCTTAATGTTGAAGTTCTGCCAAGTGATACCAGGTACAAGCCAGGTGCTCCGGCAAAAGTTAAGGTTAAATTAACTGATCAGGATGGAGAACCTTTCGTCGGATCTACCGTGGTCACCGTTTACGATAAAGCGTTAGAATATATTTCTGGAGGATCAAATGTTCCTGAAATTAAAGAGTTCTTCTGGAAATGGCGTCGCAACCATAATCGTAATACTGAATTTAATTTAAACCGTATGTTCAGGAATGTTTTACTGAAAGGAAAAAAAGGGATGAGTAATATTGGAGCCTTCGGAGCTTCTGTAGCTGATGATCCATTTGCCTCTAATCTAAATAGAGGAGTTCAATTAAATACGTTTGGAGTGCCAAGAGATGGGAAGGCTCGAATGATGAGGAAAGAATCTTCAGCTGCCTTTCTAAGTGCTGCTCCCGAAAGTAGTGCCGATTTAAAAGTCGCCGAGGCTGACAGTGCAATCGCATTTGATGATGCCACTATAGGTGGTGGTGCTAGACAATCCTTAGCCCTAAATGGGTCGGCGCCCGCAGCCGCGGTCGTGCAACCAGTAGTTCGGAGTAATTTTGCAGATCTTGCTTTCTGGGCCTCTCAACTTAATACAAACAAAGAAGGTATCGCGGAAGTAGAGATCGATATGCCAGAAAATTTAACCACATGGAAGATTAAGACCTGGGCCATGGGGCAGGGCACAAGAGTGGGTCATGGTGAGGCAGAAGTTATAACCAGTAAGGATTTATTAATCCGTATGCAGGCGCCAAGATTCTTTGTGGAAAAAGACGAGGTCACTTTGAGCGCGAACGTCCACAATTATCTAAAAAATGAAAAAGAAGTACAGGTAGCAATTGAATTAGAAGGCAATTCACTTGAAGTCACAAAGAATGATAAAGCTTCCAAAACGATTACGATTGAGGCGGGAGGAGAAAAGAGAGTTGATTGGTTAGTCAAGGCTGTGCGCGAAGGAGAAGCATCAATCACTATGAAAGCGCTGACAGATGAAGAATCGGACGCAATGCAGATGAGTTATCCAGTCCTCGTGCACGGAATGCTTAAGACAGAATCCTTTAGTGGTGCTTTGAGCTCAAATCAAAATAAGGGAATGATAAAGCTTAATGTTCCTGCCGAGCGGCGGCCCGAGCAGTCACGACTCGAAGTGAGATATTCTCCGAGCTTGGCTACAGCCATGGTTGATGCTCTTCCATACTTAGTAGATTATCCTTATGGATGCACAGAGCAGACATTGAATCGCTTCATTCCAACCGTCATAACACAAAAGATACTCCTTAACATGGGAATAGATCTTAAGGACGTAAAGAAGAAGAGAACAAATCTAAATGCCCAAGAGATTGGCAAGGATAAGAAAAGGGCAAAGCAATGGAAGAGAGGAGATCAGAACCCTGTCTTTGATGATCAGGAAGTAGAAAAAATGGTTAAAGAGGGGGTCGAAAGGCTCATTTCGATGCAAAATTCTGATGGAGGTTGGGGATGGTTTTATGGTTCTCAGGAAAGATCATGGGCGCATACCACTGCAGTTGTAGTTCATGGTTTGCAGTTAGCGGTAGAAAATGACGTCGCTCTAGTTCCAGGAATTCTTACTAAAGGTATTAACTGGTTAGAGTCGCACCAAAAAACCCAAGTTGAACTAATCAAGAATGCTCAGGATAAGGATAAGAATAAGAGATGGAAGCAGAAAGCAGACAATTTAGATGC